>NZ_PDKF01000012.1 GCF_004118855.1 Arcobacter sp. CECT 8983
GATCATACTGCATTTAGAGTTGACTGGATGCCATTTGGTGGTGCTAAAACTTCTGGTCTTGGATTAGGTGGTATCCCTGATTCTATGAATGAAATGCAAAACCAAAAAATGATGGTTATTAAATCTCCTGTTTTATAATTCATTTTTAAGAGAAGTGACAAGCTCACTTCTCTTTTTTATTCACTTTCGAAGGTATATCCCATTCCATAAATATTTTTGATATGTAGTTCTGGTACTTTTTTTCTTAGTCTATAAATAAGGCTTTTAAGATGTGTAATATCTGGGTTTAGATCAAACTCCTCAAACCAAATAGTATTTATAAGTTCATCAACCGTACATACTTTTCCATTATTACTTAGCATTGCAGTTACAAAACGTATTTCATTTTTAGTTAATTCAACTATTTTATCGTTTTGCATAAGTTTTTTCTTATTTTTATCCCAAGTTATAAATTCATTTATTCTCAAGACATCATTATTTTGATTTAAATTTTCATGATAAATTTGACTACTTAACTCAAAAATATCATTTAAAAAAGTAGAATATTCTATTGGCTTAGTAAAAAATTGATGAATACCAAGATTTACTAAAGGTAATAAATATTTAAATTCATTTCTTGCAGACAAAATTACTATCTTTTGATTTTCATTTATTTTATAAATGGACTCAACTAACTGTACTCCATCTACATTTGGCATCTTTATATCAGAGATAACCAAACTATAAAAGCTATTATTTTCTTTATGATATTCTATATATTTATTAAAACCATCATCACCATCAATAGCAGTAGTAACTTTTGGAAAGATATCTAGAAGTAACTCTTTAAATTCTTTTCTAAAATCATTATCATCTTCCACAAAAAGTATATGCATATTTTTAGTATATTTTTTTAATAAACTATAGTCCATTAAATCCCTTTTATAATAAATGAATTAATCTAAATATAGAAGTTTTCTTTGTAAAATATCAAAAGCATATTATCATTTTGTTTCTTATATTATTGTATATAATAGTTATATATTATGATGATAATGCAACACTATTTAGCTACTTTTTAGTGATATACTATAAAAAATTAAAGAGAACAAAATGATTGATAATCAAATCCTAAAAAATAAAACTATTCTATATGCTGAAGATGAATCAATAATTCAAGATGGAGTTACTGAAACTCTAAATCTTTTTGGACTAAATGTTATTTGTGCAGAAAATGGAGAAGAAGCTTTATCACTTTTTAAAAATAGTGAAAATAAAATTGATCTTATATTAACTGATATTAAAATGCCAAGATTAGATGGACTAGGTTTCATTAAAAAAGTTAGAGAAGTAAATAATGATATACCTGTTATCATAACAACTGCACATCAAGAAACAAACTATCTTATGCAATCAATCGAATTAAATATTAGTGCTTATATATTAAAACCAATCAATATATATAAATTAGAAGAAATATTAATAAAAGCAATAGAACCTAGTGTGCTAAAAGAACAACTTATAGAAAAAAACAAAAAACTAGAAATAGAAATAAAGAAAAACAAAGAAAAACAAAAAATCATGGAAGCTCAATCTAGATTTGCAGCAATGGGTGAAATGATAAGTATGATTGCACACCAATGGAGACAACCTCTTGCCTCAATTGGTACAGCCTCTTTTAATTTAAAATATAAACTAAATTCTGAAAAGTATGATTTAACAACACAAAAAGGAAGAGATGAACAAACAGATTTTTTTAGTAAAAAATTAGATGAAATTGAATTTTATGTACAAAATCTTACAACTACTATAGATGATTTTAGAAACTTCTATAGAACTGATAAAAAACTTAGTAAAACATGTATTGAAAATCCAATAAAAAATAGTTTAAAGATTTTGCAAAAAGATTTACAAACAAATAATATTAGTATTAACTTAGATTTAAAAAGTAAAAAACTAATTAACATATATGAAAATGAGATTACCCATGTCTTTTTAAATATAATAAAAAACGCTGCAGATAAATTTCTTGAAAAACAAATAGTTGATGCAGAAATTAAAATAATAACATCTGACTTAGAAGATAAAGTAAAAGTTGAAATTATAGATAATGGAGGAATTATCGAAAAAGAAAATTTAGATATTATATTTGAGCCTTATTATTCAACAAAAAAAGAAAAAAATGGTACGGGAATAGGTCTTTATATGTCTAAAACTATAATTGAAAACAATCATGATGGAAAAATAGTTGTTGAAAATACAAATGATGGGGTTTGCTTTTCAATAATTTTAGATTGTATGATATAATCACAAAAAAATTGGAGATATAATTGAGATATATTTTTTTTGTTTTCTTATTTTTAAATACTTTATTTGCAAACAATTTTGAATTAAGCGAAGAAGAAAAAGATTGGATAAAAAACAATGAAGTAAAAATAGGTTTATCAGAGCTTTATCCCCTTACTTATATAAATAAAGATAATAAAATGGATGGCTTTGTTAGTGATATTTTTAAGCTTATAACAAAAAAATATGATATAAAAACAAAAGCTATAAAAATGAACCAATCTTCAATTCCCCTTGCTATAAAAGAGAATAGAATAGATATAGCTCCCATTGTAAACAATATTAGTATAGAAAGTAGTTTAGGAGTATACTCTTCTGAGATTTTACAGATAAAAAAGATTTTATTCGTAAAAAAAGAGAATAACTCTATACACTCAATAGATGATTTAAAAGATAAAAAAGTTGCTGTAGTAAATCAGTTAGGTACTATACAACATATACAAAATAAATACTCTTTTATGAAAATAGAAAGAACAAACAATATGCATGAGTCTGTTCGAAAATTACTTAAAGGAGAAGTTGATGCTTTAATTGCCTCTCCTATTATTATTCAAAAATACTTAGAAGATAACTTAATTATTGACTTAAAGGCTATACCTCTTATTAACTTTGAACCATCAAAACTATTCTTTTTTACAAGTAAAAATAAACCAATGCTTCAATCTATTTTAGAAAAAGGCTTAAATTCAATATCAATAAGAGAAGAAAAAGAGCTCTTTGACAAATGGTTTTTAAAGGATCTTGCTAACTTACCCATTATTTTCACTAAAGAAGAGATAAACTATTTAGACAAAAAAGATCATATACGATTATGTGTTGACCCAGATTGGATGCCTTATGAAAAGATTGAAAATCATAAACATATAGGTATAGTTGCTGATTATATGAAAGAGTTTGAAAAGAAAATTGGAGTAAAACTAAAACTTATTGAGACAAAAGATTGGACACAATCTTTAGAATACATGAAAAATAAAAGATGCGATATTCTTTCTTTTGTTATGGATATAGAATCTAGACAAGGATATATGAATTTTACTGAGCCTTATGTTACTGCTCCATTAGTATTAGTAACTAAAAGAAATGTAAGCTTTGTAAGTGACTTAAAAGATTTAAAAGATAAGAAAATAGGTATCCAAAAAAACTTTGCTTATAATGAAATCATAAGAAGAAAATACCCAAATTTAGAAATTGTTGACGTGGCACATTTAAGAGAAGGATTAAAAAAAGTTGAAAGAGGAGAAATCTTTGGACAAGTTACTACTCATCTAAATGTAGCCTATGCCTTTCAAGAAGAGTTTTATGGAAGTTTACAAATATCAGGTAAGTTTGATGAACGATGGCATCTATCAGTAGGAGTAAGAGAAGATGACCCTATTCTTTTAAATATTTTTGAAAAAGTTGTAAACTCTATAAGTAAAGAAACTAGACAAAAAATCATTACTAAGTGGGTAACTATAAAATATGAAAAAAGTATAGACTATAAACTTTTTTGGAGTGTTGTAAGCTTTTTATTTTTTATTTTATTAATAATATTATATACCTATATTCTACAACGTAGATATATTAGAAAGCTTACTGGTGCAAAATCAAAAATTGAAACTTTAAATAGTACCTTAGAAAAGAAAGTACATGTAAGAACAAGAGAGCTTGAGCTTTCAAATAAAAAATTAAAACGAAAAACCCAAGAATTAGAAAACCTTAATAATACACTAGATGCAAGAATAAAAGAAGAAATAAACAATAGAAAAAAGCAAGAGCAATTATTAATACAACAATCAAAGCTAGCAGAAATGGGTGAAATGATAAGTATGATTGCCCACCAATGGAGACAACCTTTAAGTGCTTTAAGTACTATTATACAAAATATTCATTTGCGTTACTCTTTGAATAAACTAGATAAAGAATATTTAGATAAACAGATAATTTTAAGTACTGCACTTACAGAAAAAATGTCAAATACAATAGATGATTTTAGAAATTTCTTTAAACCAAATAAAGAAAAACATCTTTATTCAATAAAAGAAGCAATTCATCAAACTATTTTTCTTATTGATGACAGTTTTAAAAGTCATAGTATTAAAATTGAAAATCAAATCTCTAATGATGTAATGATATATGGATTTGAAAGTGAACTTTCTCAAGTTTTACTAAATATACTTACAAACTCTAAAGATGCTTTTTTAGAAAAGAACGTTGAAAATCCTTATATTACTATTAAAACAAAACGTATAAAAACTCATATTAAAATCTTAATTTCTGATAATGCAGGAGGAGTTAAGGAATCTATTCTAGATAAAATATTTGAACCATATTTCACAACAAAAGAGAATTACAATGGTACAGGTCTTGGATTATATATGAGTAAGATTATTATAGAACAAAATATGAAAGGAATATTAAATGTTAAAAATATAAAAGATGGCGTACAATTCACAATATATATACCTATCAATTAAACTTTTATATTTTTTTGAAGAAAAATATTTATAATCACTTTTTGACTACTCTTTTCAGTAATAATTTCAAACAAAGTATTTAATATTATTTACTAGAGAGTAGGTATGATAAACATCCCAGTCTATTCTCCTTTCATATTATGCCTACTCTCTAGTAGATAATAAAATACAATCCCATTTAACTTTGCAATAATTTTGTATGCATAAGGACAAATATGGAAATATGGATTATTACGTTAATATCTTTTGTTTCGTTAATATTTATATGGTATGTACATGACAAATATGTCCAAAGAAAACATCAAATACTTGTTAATTACCCAATTATAGGTAGATTAAGGTTTGTATTTCAAGAATTTAGAGAACCATTTAGACAATATTTTGGTGATGAAAAATTTTATGAATCTATGGATAAACTTGATTGGGTTTATGGTGCTTCAAAAGATAAAATAAACTTTACTTCTTTTTCTCCTTCTCAACCTCTACCAAAACCAAAATTTATGTTTAGACATGCAAACATCGTTTTAAATGATGATGAAGTTGAAGATGATTTTACAGTAGTTTTTGGAGAAAATCAAAAAAAACCTTTTATCTCTTCATCTATTATAGGAAGGGGTCCCATGAGTGATGGTTCTATTTCTCCAGAAGGAACTAGAGCCTTTGTAACAGGTTCTAAATTAGGAAACTTTCCTATCAACTCAGGAGAAGGTGGATTAACTTCTAATTTCTTTGTAACTCACAATAATTATGATCCTAAGTATATAACAGAAAAAAGAGGTAATAAATTTCAACATACTATTTTTAGACTTGCAAAGTTTTTCTTCAATCTTCCTGTTTCAGTAGATTTTTACAGAAAACTTATTTTTAAAAAGAATCAACTTGGAGACACTTATGTTTTCAATGAAGAAAAAGAGTGTTTTTATCGACCAAATTGGGATGTATCATTAGAAAATTTTCCAAGCGATGTACCTGATGATATGCCTGATATTATACTTCAAATAAGTTCTGGATTATACGGTGTACGAGATAAAGAAGGAAATTTTGATTTTGAGCGTTATAAAAAACAAATGAGTTTTTGTCGAATGACTGAAATAAAAATAGCTCAAGGTGCAAAACAAACAGGTGGAAAACTAATAGCTAAAAAAGTAACACCTTCAATTGCATATTATAGAAATATAGAAGCATATAAAGATGCCTTCTCACCAAATAGGTTTCCATATGGTAATACATTAGAAGAGCTTTTTGATTTTATTGGAAAGCTACAAAAAGCATCTAATAAACCAGTTGGAATAAAAATAGTTATTTCAGATGATACAAATATTGTACCTATAGCAAAAGAGATAAAAAGAAGATCACAACTAGGTTTACCCTACCCTGATTATATATCTTTAGATGGTGGAAGTGGAGGAAGTGCAACTGCTCCAAGAGACATGATGGAAAGAATTGGTATGGATATAAGGGATGCTTTATATCTTGTAAATAAAGTATTAACTGATTATGGAGTTAGAGATTTAGTAAAAATTAGTGCAAGTGGAAAGATTCTTACTCCTGATGATATTATCATAATACTCTCTTTAGGTGCAGATTTTATACAAATTGCAAGAGGTTTTATGATGAGTGCTGGATGTATAAGAGCTAGGTACTGTTCAGGTTCTACTAAACATCAGTGCCCTGTTGGTTTAGCCACTCAAGATATAAAAAAGCGTAAGCACTATTTTGTAAAAAAACACTCTGAACATGTAAAAAACTATCATGATAATATATTAAAAAGTTTAAAAAGTTTGCTTGCAGTTATGGGATTAAAGAGCTTTAAAGAGTTAGATAAAGAAAAACTAATATTTCTTGATAAAGACTCTTTAATTTATGATGATATGGATGAACTATTTAAAAGAAGGATTTTTAATAGAATAAATTCTTCCTTATAATAAACCCCTTTATTTAGGCTTACCAAAGAAATTTATACTTATATTTCTTTGGTAAATACATAAGCAATTTTAATAAAAAAAATATCTTTTGACTACTTCTTTGTCACTTTTTCACTACTCTTTTCAGCAATAATTTTGTTATAGGATTTTCATGTACTGCCTTTTGATAATTCAAAAGCTTTTGTGATAAAAGTATATGAAATATTTTATAAACATAAAATAGAAATATATTTAGTTGAAAAGGGTTTTAAAGATGAACAACAAAGACTTACAAAATAGAAAAAATAAAGTTTTTGCAAGAGGACAAGGTAATGCTTATCCAGTATATGTAGAAAAAGCAAAAAATGCAGAATTATGGGATGTTGAAGGAAATAGATTTATTGATTTTGGAACTGGAATCGCTGTATGTAATACAGGACATAGCCATCCAAAAATTGTTGAAGCTGTTAAATCTCAAATTGAAAAATTCAGTCACACTTGCGTTATGGTTAATCCATACGAAGTTGCAGTTGAATTAGCTGAAAAACTTACTAAACTAGCTCCTGGTGAAACTGAAAAAAAAGCTATCTTTGTTACAACTGGTGCTGAAGCTGTTGAAAACTGTGTAAAAATTGCAAGAGCACATACTGGAAGAAGAGGTATTGTTGCATTTAATGGTGGTTTTCATGGTAGAACTAATATGACAATGGCTCTTACTGGAAAAACAATGCCTTATAAAAAAGGATTTGGACCATTCCCTGCTGAGATATATCACTTACCATATCCAACACAATTTAATGGAACTAGTGTTAAAGATACTTTAGTTGCATTAAAAAATCTATTTAAAGTAGATATTTTACCTGAAGATATTGCAGCGATTATTATTGAACCAATTCAAGGAGAAGGTGGTTTCTATCAAACTCCAGTAGAATTATTACAAGAGCTTAGAAGAATCTGTGATGAACATGGAATTATATTAATTATAGATGAAATCCAAACTGGATTTGCTAGAACAGGTAAAATGTTTAACATCGAATATGCTGGTATTGAGCCAGATTTAATGACAATGGCAAAAGGTATTGCAGGTGGTTACCCATTATCAGCAGTTGTTGGTAAAGCAGAAATCATGGATTCACCAATTCCTGGTGGATTAGGTGGAACTTATGGTGGTTCACCTGTTGGTTGTGCAGCAGGATTAGCTGTTTTAGAAGTAATTGAAGAAGAAGATTTAATCAATAGAGCAAATCAAATTGGAGATATCTTTAACAAAAGACTAAATGAACTTAAAGCTAAATTCCCAGAGTTAATCTCTGATGTTAGAAACCAAGGTGCAATGATAGCATTGGAGCTAATGGTTGATGGTGATGCTGAAAAACCAAATGTAGAATTAACAAAAGCTATAACTGCAAATGCACAAAAAGCAGGCTTAATTTTATTATCTTGTGGATTTAATAGTAATGTAATTAGATTCCTTCCTGCATTAACAATGAGTGATGAAATTGCTAATGAAGGTTTAGATAAATTTGATGAGTTATTTACAAGTTTAGCAAAATAAATTAGTAAAAAAGGGGGAAAAAAGTCGTAAAAAAGATACTAAGGGAAAAAAGTCATAGGGGATATATCTTTTGATATAAAACCTATCATTGAATAAAATAAAATTTAGATAAGGAGAAAGAATGACTAATTTATTTAGAAGATTTAAAAATAAGATAATGGCTACATCAGTAATTGCATTACTTGGTGTTATGGCAATGGTTGATACTGCAAGTGCAGCTCAACATAACTGGAGGTTTTCAAACCTTTATGGTAGAGGAACTGCATTTGGTGATTTATATCAACAATTAGCAAAAGATATTGAAAAAAATACAAATGGTGAAGTAAAAGTTCAAGTATTATTTTCTGGTGAGGGAGTAGGAGCTTCAGAGCTTTTAGGTGCTACTAAATCTGGTCTTATTACTATGGCTGCACCTTTTCAATCAATGCATGCTGGTGAATTACCTGCTGGTGTAGTTGAAATTGGTTTACCAGGTGGTACTGCTGATACTGATAAATTAAATAAACTTTTCCATGAAGATGGTTGGGATAAAATTCTTAAAAAAGCTTATGGTTCTCAAGGTTTAGTATGGTTAGAGCCATATATTCAACCACCAGTATATATTATCACTAAAAAACCTATCAAATCTGTTGCAGATTTCCAAGGTCTTAAAATTAGAGCTCCTGGAGCATATGGTAAATTCTTAAGAAACTTAGGTGCTTCTCCTGTTTCATTAGCTTGGAGTGAAATTTATACAAGTTTAGCTACTGGTGTTATTGATGGTTCAATTGGTTCTAATATGATTGACCACAGAGATGGTAATCACGTTGAAGTTGCTAAATATATGTACAAATTACCTTTAGCTGGTGCTCAAGTTTTACCAATTGTTGTTAATAGAAATGCTTGGAATAAATTAAATGACACTCAGAAAAAAGGTGTTTATGACGCAACTGTTGCACATGCAAAAGCTCAATTAACTATGTCTAGAAAATGGGAAAAAGAAGCTGTTGCTCAAATGGAAGCAAAAGGTTTAAAATGGTCTCCAGAACCTTCAGAAGCTGACAAAAAAGCTTGGCATGAAGCAGGTGCTGGTCTTTGGGACGAGTATTCTAAAAAAGACAGATTCAGTAAACAATTAATTGATGTGTTAAGAAAACAAGCTAAGTAATTAGGCTTTCTTATGCTAAAAAAATTCCTACAAACGATTTGTATTGTGGTTGATAAATTCACAATGTGGTTAGGAAAGGGGGCATCATATTTGATGCCTATCCTTGCCTTTATTGTTGCATTTGAAGTAGTAGCAAGATATATATTTGACGCTCCTACAATTTGGGCTTATGATTTATCTCTATTTCTATTTGGATATATTGCAGCTTTAGGAGGAGCTTATGCTCAACAAAGAAAATCACATATTAATGTTGATATTTTATATATATCAGTTTCTCCTAAAGTTAAAAGCATCTTTAATATTATCTCTTTTTCTTTAGGTGTTTTCTTTTTAATTATTATTTTTAAAATGGGATTAATAAAGTTTGATGAGGCTATAGAGTATGACTACAGAAGACAAAGTGAATGGGCGCCTGTTATGTGGCACTTTTGGCTAATGCTTTGTGTAGCTAGTGCAGTATTTACAGTACAACTTCTTAGAGATATATTAGAAGAAGTTTATTACTTTTTTACTGGATTACCATTAATTGAAAAGGAGATTAAAGATGATTAGTGTTGAATTATTAACAGTTATACTTTTAGCTTTTATTTTAATTTTCTTTGCACTTGGAGCACCTGTTGGACTTGCACTTGGTGGTATTGCTATGATGGTTGGTTATTTTACATGGGGTGATGGTATATTCAATGTTATCCCAACTACTATTGAAGCAACATTTTTTAGTTTTATTTTACTAGCTATTCCACTTTATATTTATATGGGACAACTCTTAACCCACTCTGGTATTGGTGATGCTATGTTCAAAGCTAGCCAGATGGTTATTGGTAGAATTAGAGGTTCACTTGCTATTAGTGTTGTTTTCATTTGTTCTATGATTGGTGCAATGGTTGGTATTATTGGTGCAGGAATTATGAGTTCAGGAAGTATTGCTTTAAAGCCTATGCTTGATGCTGGATATAATAAAAGACTTGCTCTTGGAACTATTATGGCTGGTGGTGCTTTAGGTATTTTAATTCCACCTAGTATTCCAATGATTATGTTTGCAGCTTCAACTCAAAACTCAGTAGGAAGAATGTTCCTAGGAGCTATGGTACCTGCTGCTATAACTGTTACTCTTTTAGTTGCATATATAATAATTAGCTCTATTATCAAACCACAAAATGCTCCTTTATTAAGTGAAAATAATCCTGGTTTACCAAAACTAAAAGGAAAAGAAAAACTTAGAGTATTTAGAGATGGTTTCCTTTCTATTGGTCTTATTTTTGTTGTTCTTGGTAGTATCATTTCTGGTATTGCTACTCCAACTGAATCAGGAGCATTAGGTGTTGCTGGAGCTATTTTACTTGCTATTTTCTTTAAAAGATTTAAATTAGAGATGATGAGAACAGTAGGACTTCAAACTGGTATTTTAGTAAGTGTTGCAATGTGGATTATTTTAGGTGCTTCTGTATTTAGTAACTTCCATTTATTAATGGGAATTCAAGGTATGATTTCAGATTTTACTCATGGATTAGATTTACCTCCAATCATGATTATTATTATGTTTCAACTTATTATGCTTTTCCTTGGATTTATTATAGATGAGTTTATTATTGTATTAATGTGTGCACCACTATTTACTCCTATTGCTGTATCTTTAGGGTATGACCCAATTTGGTTTGGTGTACTTATGATCATTAATATTCTTATTGCTGTTCAAACACCACCTTATGGATTTGCACTATTTTACTTAAAAGGTATTGCACCACCAGAAATTGGTATGGGTGAGATTTATAAGTCTGTTGCACCATTTATTTTAGTTAATCTTATTGTACTTATAACTTGTATGATATTCCCAGAAATTGTTCTATGGCTACCTGATAAAGTCATGGGCTAAGGAGATAAAAATGTTTAATAATATATTAGTTCCTCTACATTTAGATTATACAGATAATCATGAAAAACTTTTTGCAGGGGCACTTGAGGTTTTACAAGAAAGTGGTAAACTTTCATTACTTTATGTAAATGAAAATAGAGCACATGGTTCTGTTTATCCTATTTTAGATGATGAGAATGAAAAACATTATAATCATGATGCATTTATTGAATTAAAGAAAATTGCAAAAAAACATGCTCTTCCAGAAGATAAAATATCATTTCATATAAGAGATGGTTCAGCTCATAGAGAGATTCTAGAAGAAGCTAGAAGAATTAATGCAGATGCTATTGTAATGATGGCTACAAAACCAGGGCTTAGTAGTTACTTTATTAGTAGTACTCCTGAAAGAGTAGTAAGGCATGCTGCTTGTTCTGTATTTGTGATTAGATTAACAGATTATAAATAAACCAATAATATATCTAGAAAGTAAAGGATTTTTCCTTTACTTTTTCATTCTTAACACAAAATTATAAATATATTGAAATAAATACAATATAGGGATAATCAAAATGAAAAATTTTATATCTACTGAAAATGCAGAATATAATTTAAAAATTGCAACAATTGAAGATGCACAATTAATTATAACTTTCATGAAAAAACTTGGCACTTACCAAAAAATGGAAGAAGCTATAACAGCAACACCAGAACGAATAAAAAGATTGTTAAAAGATAAATTGGGAGAAGCTATTTTTGGTATTTACAAAGAAAAGATTATCTCATTTGCATATTTTCATCAAAAAAGTTCTGCTTTTTCTGGTCGAAAAGGACTATATATTGATGCGTTTTTTATAGATGAATGTGTAAGAGGTAAAGGTTTAGGAAAAATCATGTTTCAATATCTTTCAAAGTATGCGATTGATAGAGAATGTGAATATTTAGAATGGGTATGCTTAGGCTGGAATAAGCAAGCAATAAAATTTTATGAAAGACAAGGTTCTTATTGTGTAGATAACTTAAAAATATATAGATTGTCTCCAGATAATTTATCTTTAAATGCAAAGAAATTTACACAAAACTAATTAATAAATATATATTTTAAATTTTTAAAAAAGGAAAGAAATGAGTACAATAGAAGTAACATCACCATATGACGGGAAAGTAGTAGGAACAGTTCCTTTTACAAGTATAGAAGGTGTTCAAAAAGCAATCGACGTTGCATATGAAAAGTTTTTAGATGTTGATAATTGGATTCC
>NZ_PDKF01000013.1 GCF_004118855.1 Arcobacter sp. CECT 8983
TGGGGTAGATTAATAATGATAGGTATTTGCTTGTTGTTATTCTACCTTGCAATTGCAAGAGGATTTGAACCCCTATTATTAATGCCAATTGCATTTGGTGGTATCTTAGCTAATATTCCATTAGCTGGTATTGCTGGAGAGACTGGTATGCTAGGTATTATCTATAATATGGGTATTGCTAATGGATTCTTTCCTTTACTTATCTTTATGGGTGTTGGAGCAATGACAGACTTTACTCCACTGCTAGCAAATCCTAAATCAGCAATATTAGGTGGTGCTGCACAGTTTGGTATCTTTGGATCATTAGTTGGAGCAGTTGCAATTGGATTTGATTTACAATCAGCTTCTGCTATTTCAATTATTGGTGGAGCTGATGGACCAACATCAATCTTTATTGCAAATAGACTTGCTCCAGAATTATTAGGAGCAATAGCAGTTGCAGCATA
>NZ_PDKF01000014.1:0-144605 GCF_004118855.1 Arcobacter sp. CECT 8983
TGCATCATAGTTAGAATATCTGGTTGGCTAGTTCCACCACTTACGGGAGAGGCTGCTAAGTCAATACCATCTGCACCTGCATCTAATGCTGCTAAGTAACAAGCAACAGATACACCTGCTGTTTCATGAGTATGTAATCTTATATGTGTATCTTCTCCAACTAAGCTTCTTGCCATTTTAATAGTATCAAATACTTTTTGAGGAGAAGATGTTCCACTTGCATCTTTAAAGCAGATTGAGTCAAAAGGAACTCCTGCATCTAGAATATTTCTTAATGTTTTTTCATAGAAAGGAACATCATGAGCACCTTCACATCCTGGAGGTAAGTCCATTAATGTTACTACTACTTCATGGTTTAATCCATATTTTTTAATACATTCTGCACTATATTCAAGGTTTTGAACATCATTTAGTGCATCAAAGTTTCTAATTGTTGTTACACCATGTTTTGCGAACATTTTTGCGTGCATTTCTACTAGTTCTCTTGAACCTGTATCTAGCATTACAGTATTTATACCTCTTGCTAATGTTTGTAGATTTGCATCTGGTCCTACAATTTCTCTAAATTTATCCATCATATCGAATGCGTTTTCTTGTAGGTAGAAGAATAAAGACTGAAATCTTGCTCCTCCTCCGAATTCGAAGTGATTTATACCTGCTTCTTTCGCAGCTTCAACAGCTGGAAAAAAATCTTCCATTAAAACTCTACCTCCAAAGACAGACTGAAATCCATCTCTAAATGTAGTATCCATAACATCAATATATTTTTTTGACATTTAATTTAACCTTTTAGATTTTTATGATGTTGAACAGCTGCTACTACAGCCGCTATCTTTGCAGTTTCGTTTATATTTTTCGCCCCTGTAGTTACTGTGGGCTTTGTAGGTACTGGTGTACTTTTCTCTGGAAAATACTTCCCTATGATTTTTGCTTGCAGTTTTAAAGCATAGACCATTACGATCAAGAACAAGAATACTATCCCCATTCCTAAGACCATAAACTTTACTGCCTCCGCAATTAAGTTTGTTTCCATGTTTTTCCTCTAGTTCAAATTAAGATAATCTATTGTAATGAAATAAAAAAACTTTTTCTTCTTCTTTTGTGCTAATTTTATTGTTCAAACGTGCTAATTTTTTAGTTCATTCGTGCTACAATGGTTACCATGAAAAAAGAAACTTTAGAAAAAAGAACAAGAATTGCAAATGATATTTTATACTACATTTACACTCATATCGACACTCACATAGATATAGAAGAGTTGAGTTATGACTTGCATATTAGTAAATTTCATATGCATAGAATCTTTAAAGAAGCTTTTGGAAAAAACATCTATGAAAGTGTAAAATCAATTAGATTACAAAAAGCAGCAAACCTATTACTTACAAATAGATATTCTACTATTTCTGATATAGCTAACTCTTGTGGATATAGTTCTCAATCATCTTTTATTAAAGCTTTTAAAAATAGATTTGATTTTTCTCCAAAAGAGTGGAGAAATAATGGATACAAAGAGTATTCAAATAAAATTTTAGAAGAATCAGAGTTTGCTTTAAAATCCACAGCTGATTTTTCAAACTTAGAACCTAAAATAGTTAAAATGCCTTATTTAGAAAGTTATTATATAAGAAATAAAGGTTACAACATAAATATAAAACAAACTTGGCAAAAACTTCAAACATGGATTTTAAGTTCAGATATAAAAGAGTATAAACAAATTGCCCTACTACATGATAATCCTACAATTACACACTTAAATGAGTGTCAATACATTGCTTGCATTAAAACAGATGCATATAATGACAAATTGCCAAAATTTAAAATAGCAAAAGGTGTTTATGCAAAATTTGATTTAGTAGGTAGCCATGGGGATATGTTAAAGTTTATTCACTGGGTTTATCACGAATGGTTAATAAAAAGTGGTTATGAAACAACAACAAAACCATCATACGCTGTATATAAAAAGAATAACTTTCTAAGCGATGATGACAAGTTTGAGATAAGTTTTTATGTTTCTGTTAAGTTTTAAGATGATAGTGAATCAAGTTTAGTTTGTATAAACTTTTTCACATCGTTATAATTAATTGTTTCTTTAAAGTCATCAAATTTACAACCACTTGCATTAACATGACCTCCACCATTTGCTAACTTCTGAGCCATTAATGAAACATCAACTTTTCCATCAGCTCTAAATGAAGCATTACCTTTTTTACTAATATCAATAAAAAAGTCAAAATCAGGGTTTGCTTTTAAAAATGCATTTGCAGGAATAGAAATAGAGCCTAAAGTATAAGTTAATAAGCCTTTGTGCCCTTTATAAGTAACTGTTAATTTATCTTTTAAACCTTCTAAAGAATTAACTAAATATTTTGCAGCAAGATTATCTATAGTATCATTGTATCCATCTTGTTTTAAAAACTCTTTTTTTAAAGAATGAATACTATCATCTAAAAGAATATTTCCATTCTCTTTATCTAAAAACTTTGATGCTTCTTTTAATAAATAAAGTCTAAGTTCTCTATTTAAATTTGCAAATAAAACATTATTTATTTCTCTTACTTTACTAATCATACTAAGTAAAACTTTTCCAAACTCAAAGTTTTTTACTTCATGATCTAGCCAAATATCAATTGCATTTACACTATCAATTAATGGGCTTAACCATTTTCTAGTTTCTTCATCAAAAGCACTATAACTTTCAAGCATATAATCATAAGTTATTTTTGCGGCACATCTTTTGATATCTAAATAATACCAATCATATTTAGCAGCACTTTTTTCACCCGTTGCATGGTGGTCTAACAATTGTAATTTAATGTTATATCCATCAGCAGTTAAAGCTTCTATACTTTTGTTTAAGTCCTTAGCTTCTTGAAGTGTTAAATTTAAATCTGTAATTAAAAAAAGAATCTCTTCATTTTTGAAAGCTTCAATATCTTCTAAAATTTTTTTAAGTGAAAGCTTTACTTCTAAACCATAATTAGCATTGTAAAAAAAACCCTCTTTGAAGAACTCTTTTGTAATTAATTGACAGCTAAATCCATCTAAATCTGTATGAGACAAATGAAAAAGCTTCATGTAGCAATGTCCTTTAATGTTAGACTTCCTAAAAAGTCATTGATTTTGCCTTGTAGATTATTTAGTAATGGCCAAACGCTACATGCATTTGCGATATCTTGAGGACATGATGTAATAGAAGGAGAACACTCAAATACAGATGGCATTTTTTCTTCTGCTACTGTTGTAATCTCTAAAATAGTAATTTCATCATAAGGTTTTTTTAAAACAAAACCTCCGTTAACTCCCCTTTGAGAAAGTACGATATCATTTTTTGCAAGATTTTGCATTATTTTTGCTAAAAAAGATTTTGGAATATTTAGCTCTTTTGATAAAACATCAACATTCTTTGGGCTATCACTTTTTGCAATAGAAATCAAAGAAAGTAAAGCATATTCACTCTTTTTTGTTAGTAACATTTTTTCCCTAATTTTATTTTTCTAAATATTCTACAAGAAGATTTATTAATATTTATTATTAATAAAAATTAATTTTTATTCTTATGTTTAATTCAAAAAAAAAGGCTGCAAGAAAACTTGCAACCTTCTTTATACTATTAAAAGCTGTAAATTACTTAGCTCTAATTCCTAAGTCTGCAACTAATGAAGTGAATCTTGCGTAATCAGTTTTTCTTAAATATGCTAAAAGTCTTTTTCTTTTACCAACCATTTTTAAAAGACCTAATCTTGATGAGTGATCTTTTTTGTTTGTTTTTAAGTGCTCAGTTAATACTCTAATTTGCTCTGTTAAAAGTGCAATTTGTACTTCTGGTGAACCTGTATCGTTGTCTTCTCTTCTGAATTTTGCAATAATTTCTGCTTTTACGTCCTGATCTAAAGCCATGATGACCTCCTAATAGGTATATTATCTCACTTATTTAAAGTGGAAACGGATTTTATCTTAATATATATTAATCTTTCTTTAAGGAAAAAACTAATTTAAAAGAATTCTTAGTTAAATTTAAACATAGTAAACTATAATAAGCAAACTTAAACAAAAGGTAATTTAAATGCAATCCCTTAAACTTACACTAGATAAGGCTTATTATTACAAACTTTTTATGCTTGTTGCTTTTTTTCTGTTTGCTTCAGTAATGTATCAAGGACATATTCAACAAGGTGGAATTTACTCAATTTTATTTTTTGTAGCACTTGCATTATGTGCATTTCAAGTTGCTACTACAATTTATGTAACTTTTGTAAAAAGAGTGATTCAAATCAATATAAGCAATAACGAAATCTCATGGAACTTTTCAGATAATGATAAAAACTATAAAAACAATAAAATTGATTTAGAAGATATAAAAGATATTAAAACTGAGATTAATTATTTAATAGGAAACTTTTATTCATCTTTTCAAGTTACTTTTTTACTAAAAGATGATTCAGAAGTGGTTTTAACAGATGGTATTATTTATGATTTTGGTTTAAAAAAAGCAGAAGAAGTATGTAGATTTTTACTTGACAATAATCTTGGAGAAGAACAAGATATCAAATTTGCTAATCTTATTAAAGAGTTAAACATTGATACAGATAAAACAAATCAAAAGTTTACTAAAAAACAAGGTGATTCATATTATGTGGGCATTCTTTCAGACAATAAAAAAGAGTTCTTATCTCTTAGAATTCAAATTGAAACACTTTATGATGATTATAAAAAAGTAGAAAAAAATGCCAATAATGAATATCTTGTATCAAGTGACACAATCAAAAATTCACATATTCATTTAAAATCAAATGCAATAGGCTTATTTGTTGAATTCAAAAATGTTAAAAGAAAAGAAGAACTTAAAACCTTAAAAGAGATGGGGAAAAGAAAGAAGATAGGATTTTAAACCTATCATCCTCCTGTTTCATAAAATGCTCTAGTTGAAGTTTCTGTTGAATCTTCTGATGACCACTTATTTTTTTCTGGCTTATTTGCCAATACATCTTTTAATATAGCAGCAGCTTTTTTTATATCTTTAGCCTGAATTGCCTCTTTTATACTTTGAGCATCTTCAAAATATAAACAAGGAATCAATACTCCACTTGCCGTTAATCTAATTCTATTACAGGTTGCACAGAAATCATCTTTATGTGGTTCAATAATACCAAATACATAACCATCATCTAATTTGTACCCTTGTGAAGGAGAAGATCCCGTTCTTTCCTCTTTTGTAAAGTTATATGATTTTTTGATTATTTCTTGAATCTCATCACTATTTAATCCTTTTGCGGTATCTTTAGCATGAGAATTTTCCATATATTCTATAAATCTTACAGGATAACCTTTTTCTTTACAGAACTCTAAAATATCAACTAACTCAGAATCATTTATACCTTTCATAGGTACACAATTGATTTTGATTTTTAAACCAACCTTATCTGCTGTTTCAATACCTTTTAAAACTTTCTTTAAAACATTTTTTTGAGCCACTTTTGCAGCTACATCTTCTTGTAAAGAATCTAAAGAAACATTTATTCTTTTTAATCCTGCATCTTTAAGTTTTTGTGCAGCTTGATCTAATAAAAATCCATTTGTTGTAAGTGCTAAATCAATATCATCTTTATATGTAGATATCATTTCAATAAAGTTTTCTAAACCTTCTCTTAATAAAGGTTCCCCTCCTGTTATTCTTACTTTTTTAATACCTTCATCAATTCCAACTTTAATAAATTCAAATAAATCTTCATAACTTAATAATTCTTCTTTAGGTACCCAAGAAAATGGTTTTTCTGGCATACAATATTGGCATCTGAAGTTACATCTTTCTGTAACTGAAACCCTTAAATAGTCTACCTTTCTGCCAAATCCATCTACTAGCATGAATACTCCATTCTAAATTTTTCTAAGCTTATTATAAAAAGCCTTAAATTTGACAAATATTACACTAGTAATTTATAGAACATATACAAACTATATTAATGATAAAATTGCACATTAATTATACAAAAATTCTAAAAAAAAGGTTTTTTTTACAATATAATTGTATTTGCTACACAATTGCTATTTTTAGTAATTATAATTGTTATTCAAATAAAAAAAAGGAAGAAAAGATGAAATTATTTAAAACTGCTACATTAAGTCTTGCTGCTTTAGCAATGACAGCATCAGTATCTATGGCAGATACATTAGATGATACAAAGAAAAAAGGTTACCTTAGTTGTGGGCTAAATACTGGTCTTGCAGGTTTCGCTGCTCCTGATACAAGTGGAGTATGGAAAGGGATTGATGTTGATTTTTGTAGAGCTGTTGCATCAGCAGTTTTAGGTGATGCATCTAAAGTTAAATATGCTCATTTAAATGCAAAAGAGAGATTTACTGCATTACAAAGTGGAGAGATTGACTTACTTGCTAGAAATACAACTTGGACTGCAACAAGAGATACTTCATTAGGATTAAATTTTGTTGGGGTTAACTATTATGATGGTCAAGGTTTCCTTGTATCAAAAAATCTAGGGGTTAAATCTGCTAAAGAACTTGATGGAGCTGCTTTTTGTATTCAAGCAGGAACAACTACTGAGCTTAACTTAACTGATTATTTTAAAGCAAATAATATGTCATATACTCCTATTACATATGATACTCCATCTCAAGTAATTGAAGGATTTAAAGCAGGTAGATGTGATGTTGTTACATCTGATGCTTCTCAATTATATGCTTTAAGAACAAAACTAAAAGATCCAGATTCTGCATTTGTTTTACCTGAAATTATTTCAAAAGAGCCTTTAGGTCCAGTTGTTAGACAAGGTGATGACAAATGGTTCAATATTGCAAAATGGACTCATATTGCAATGTTAAATGCTGAAGAACTAGGTATTACTTCAGAAAATGTTGATGAAATGTTAAAGTCAAATAATCCAAATATTCAAAGACTATTAGGTACATCAAGTAATATTGGTGAACAAATGGGATTAGATGCAAAATGGGCTTATAATGTTATTAAGCAAGTTGGTAATTATGGGGAAGTTTTTGAAAGAAACGTTGGAAAAGGTTCTCCTTTAAAAATTGATAGAGGTTTAAATAAACTTTGGAAAGATGGTGGATTACAATACGGTGCACCAATTAGATAAAAAGTAGAATAACTACTTATTTATTTAATAAAAAAGAAAAGGGAATATTCTCTTTTCTTTTAATAACAAGGTAAAAAAATGAAGAAAATAAAAAAAGAACCTCAAAAAGATGTAGCTTTTTATAATAATCCTGAAAAAAGAGCTATTATCTATCAAATACTTGCACTTATAGGTATATTTTTATTTACATATTTTATTTTAAACAATATGTTTATAAATATTGAAAAACGTGGAATTAATACAGGATTTGACTTTTTAAGTAGTGAAGCAGGATTTGGAATCTTGCAATCTCTTATTAAATATGATGAATCTAATACCCATGGAAAAGTTTTTATTGTTGGTTTATTAAACACTATTTTAGTTTCAGCCATTGGTATATTCTTTGCTTCATTAATAGGTCTTTTAATCGGTATTGGAAGACTTTCTAAAAACTATATGGTTTCAAAACTTTGTATGGTATATATTGAAACTTTTAGGAATATTCCTATTCTTTTACAAATACTATTTTGGTATAATGTTGTATTAGCTTCACTTCCTAGCCCAAGACAATCAATTAATTATTTTGACACTGTTTTCTTAAACAATAGAGGTCTTTATATTCCAAGACCAATATTAGAAAGTGGTTTCATTGCTGTAATTATTGCTTTCATTTTAGCAGTTATTGCATGTAGATATCTAGTAAAATGGGCAAGAAAAAAACATGATGAAACAGGAGAAGAATTTCCTGTATTTTGGACTTCTTTAGCTATTTTAATTGCTGCTCCTACTTTAGTATTTTTTGTAAGTGGTACTCCTGCAACTTTAGAGTATTCAGAACTTAAAGGTTTTAACTTCATAGGAGGTTGGACTTTAATTCCAGAGTTACTAGCACTTGCTTTTGCCCTTAGTATTTATACTGCTACTTATATTGCTGAAGCAGTACGTGCTGGTATAGAAGCAGTTCCAAAAGGACAAAAAGAAGCAGCTCATGCTTTAGGACTTAAAGATCATATAATCTTAAAAAAAGTAGTTTTACCACAAGCACTTAGAGTTATTATTCCACCTGTAATTAATCAATATCTTAATCTAACAAAGAACTCCTCACTAGCAACTGCTATTGGTTATCCAGAATTAGTAACAGTCTTTGCAGGAACATCACTAAATCAAGTTGGACAAGCCATAGAAATTATTCTTATGACCATGGCTGTTTATTTAACAATTAGTATAGTTATCTCATTTATTATGAATTATATTAATGACAAAATAAAGATTAAGGAGAGATAGAGATGGCTACATATGAAACAAAACAAGCTAGACCTGCTCCTTCAGGTACAAGAGGAATAGTTCATTGGCTAAGAGAAAACCTATTTTCTAGTATTACAAGTTCAATCTTAACAATACTATCTTTTGTTCTTTTATATCTTATTATTCCTCCTCTTCTTGATTGGATGATTTTTGATGCAACTTGGAGTGGAACTAAAGAAGAGATAACTAAAGATGGTGCAAGATGGATTTTCATTTATGAAAAGTTTAATCAGTTTATTTATGGTTTCTACCCAGAAGATCAATACTATAGACCAAACTTAGTACTTGCAATCTTTATTTTATATACCATTGGGTTTAGAAATATAAATAATACTTTAGTACGTGCATTTATACTTATCTCATTTCCTATTATTTCAGTAGTTTTACTTCATGGTGGGTTCGGGCTTGAAATTATTCCTACAACTAAATGGGGAGGATTATTACTTACAATTGTTATTGCTGCTGTTGGTATTATTGTTTCTTTTCCTATAGGTATAATTTTTGCACTTGGTAGACAATCAGATATGCCAATTATAAAAACAATAAGTGTAATGTATATTGAGTTTATTAGGGGAGTTCCTTTAATTACTCTATTATTTATGTCTTCAGTGATTTTGCCTTTATTTTTCCCTGAGAATATGGATTTTGATAAACTTCTTAGAGCTTTAATTGGTATAACACTTTTTCAATCTGCTTATATTGCAGAAGTAATTAGAGGTGGTCTTCAAGCAATTCCAAAAGGTCAATATGAAGCTGCTGACTCTATAGGCTTAAGTTATTGGCAAACTATGGGATTAATTATTCTACCCCAAGCACTGAAAATCTCAATTCCAAATATTGTTGGTACATTTATCTCTTTATTTAAAGATACAACCTTAGTACTAATTATTGGATTATTTGATGTATTAGCAATGGTTACACTAACATCAACAGATCCAAACTGGTTAGGATTTGAAACAGAAGGATACGTATTTGTAACCTTTATTTACTGGGTTATTTGTTTTAGTATGTCTAAATATGCTAAATCAATAGAAGAAAAATTTAACACAGATCATAAATAGGAAAATATAATGAGTGAATTAGAATATATGATAGAAATGAATAATGTAAATAAGTGGTATGGTGATTTCCACGTTTTAAAAGATGTTAATTTAAAAGTAAAAAAAGGTGAAAGAATCGTAATTTGTGGTCCTTCTGGTTCTGGTAAATCTACAACTATTAGATGTATGAATAGACTTGAACAATTTCAAGAAGGTCAAATAGTTATAAATGGTTTAGAATTAACTGAAGATGTAAAAAGAATTAGAGAGATTAGAACTCATGTGGGAATGGTTTTCCAACACTTTAATCTATTCCCTCATTTATCAATCCTAGAAAATCTAATTCTTGCTCCAACTTGGGTATCTAAAAAACCTAGAAATGAAGCTATTAAAACTGCAATGCACTATCTTGAAAGAGTAAAAATTGCAGAGCAAGCTCACAAATACCCTAATCAATTATCAGGGGGTCAACAACAGCGTGTTGCAATTGCAAGATGTCTTTGTAATAACCCAGAGATAATGCTTTTTGATGAGCCTACTTCAGCACTAGATCCTGAAATGATTGGAGAAGTTCTTGATGTAATGGTTGAACTTGCAGAAGAAGGAATTACAATGGTTTGTGTTACTCATGAGATGGGGTTTGCAAAAAAAGTTGCAGATAGAGTTATCTTTATGGATGCAGGACAAATTGTAGAAGAAAATACTCCATCAGAATTCTTTGAAAATCCACAATCAGATAGATTAAAACTATTCTTAGAACAAATTTTAGATCATTAATAAATATTTGGTTAGCTTGAAGCTAACCAAATACCTATTCCTATCATCATAGTTCCTGCTACTTTATTGATTAGTTTTACATTATTACTATTTTGTAAAAGCTTTCTAAGTGTTGTTCCACCACTTGCATAAATAACTAAACACATAAATTCTAATAATAAAATTATCAATAATAAAACTGAAAGTTGTGGAGCCAAATCTAGATTCTTATCAATAAAAGGAGGAAGTAAGGCAATAAAAAATGCCCATCCTTTAGGGTTTGCTATTGCTGTTAAAAAACCTTGTAATGCTAAGTTCTTTCTTGAAATATTAAAAGAACACTCTTCTAAACTTACTGCCATTTTTCCCTTAGACATCCACATTTGAATACCTAAATATGCTAGATAAGCTCCACCACCATACTTTAAGACTAAAAAAATAGTTGGATACTTTAACATTATAGTTGCAACTCCTATAACAGAAGTACTTGCAACTAAACCTACTCCAATAAGTTCTCCATACATCATAAAAAATGTCTTTTTCAATCCTATACTCATTCCCATACTTAAAGCAAGAGTCATACACATACCAGGGGTTATTGACACTACAAAAAATGTTGGAATAAATACTGCTAAAAGAGTTAAGTTTAATAAATCAAACACAATAACTCCATTTACGAAAATAAATTTTTAAAGAAGCTTAAAAATCCTTTTTTCTCTTCTGTTAACATGTTATATGCTTCATTGATTGAGTCTACTCTATTAGCTGCAAAAAGTAAAATTGCAACATTTAGTTTTGCTAACTTAATTGTTTCTTTATCAGGATTTTCAATAAAGGCTAAAGCTTGTTCTAAAGAGATATTTTCAAACTTTCTAGCGTAGTTAATATCTAACTGTTTTAAATCCATACTCTTCTCTTCTATCTTTCCATTTTCATTTACCCAATATTTAAAGTTTGAGAAAACCTCTGTTGTTCCTTCATTTCCTTTTAAAATCAGAAGATTCTCATAATTACTTGCAAAAAGTTTAGTGTATTTTTCAACATAAGGTTTATGAAAAGCTGACGTTATTGCATACTTTGAATTTGCAGGATTTAATAGTTTTTCTGTTGTGTTAAATATTGTTCTCATATAAAGTTTTTTTCTAAGTTCTGTTAAATCAGATAACTCTTTAAAATAATCTTTTCTATCAAAGAAGTGAATATTATCTTCTAACTCAATATTAGTAGCAATATCTTTTACAGTAATCCCTTCTTTTGCAGGTTGACAAAAATCTCCACTAATTACAATATCCAGTGGTTTTATATGATTATTTTTTTCAAAAAACTCTTTTAATATTTTCCCATATAAAGGGAAAAGGTATGGTTGTTTAGTTTTTCCATCATATGAAAAACCAAGCTCAATTGATTCTGGGATATTCTCTCTTTTTATATATTTATCAAAAGCTTGTAAACAACCTGCTAACTCTTCTTGGCTTTCTAGTTTAACTCTTAATAGCATCAAAAATGCAGCTGCTTGTTCACTTTCACATTTTTGTTCAAGTATCCCTTGAATAGCTTCAATTATCTCTTCTTTTGTTAAATCTTTATTTGATTTTGGTCCTGTTCCAACTGCTTTAATATATTTAAAAAAATTCATAAATGTCCTAATAAAATATTTTTCGTATTTTAACACAAAAAATTTATTAAATCACAAAAAATATGCAATTATATTGTAGAATACAACATTATGAAAGTTTTACTATTACTAATATTAATTATTAACTCAAATTTTGCAAACTCTAAAATCTATAATGCTTACGCATTAGCAATATATGATGAAAATGGTGTAAAAGAAATTATAAAAGACAAAAGAAAAACTAATAAAGACTATAAAAATATTTGTATTACAGAAGTTCTTGTAAACTCAAAATACAAAACTGATACTCCTCATGTAACAATAGGAACTTCTATAGGACATTTAATATCTTCTAAATCAATTTACAATAAAAATAATATTAAGATTGGTGAAATTCTTAAGTTCAAGCACTATAATGTCATAAAAGGTTATTTAAAAATAACAATAAATAATAAAATCTATGACCAAAAGACATTTATTAAATAGTTTTATAAAATAAACCTAAAATAAACCTAAAATATAACGATTAATTTTGATTTTTATTCTTTATTTTTGTAGAATATTTCTACATAAATTAAAAAAGAGTAACAATGGTTAATAAATTCCAGTTAGAAGATTTGCTAAATAAAGCTAAAGAAATAAAAGTTTTATATGTTGAAGATGATGATGAAGTCAGATTAAATATTGCAAAACTTTTAGAGACAATTTTTCCAACTGTAATATTAACTGAGAATGGACAAACTGCTTTAGATATTTTTAAAAATGATTCAACTATTGATTTAATAATTACAGATATAAATATGCCTGTAATGAATGGTATTAGTTTTATAAAAGAAGCAAGAAAAATCAACTTTAATATTCCATCAATTATAATTACTGCACAAAATGATAGAGAACTTATAAATGAAGCAATTATTGCAGGAATTGATGGTTTTATTTTAAAACCCCTTGAGCTAGATCAACTTTATAATGCACTTTTAAATGTAATTAATAAATGTAATCTTATTAAAGAAAATGAAAATAATCTTGCAATTTTAAATCAATATAAAGATATTACAAATAAAAGTTCAATTATTTCAAAAACTGACCCCTATGGTATGATAACCTATGTAAATGATAACTTCTGTGAAATTTCAGGTTATACAGAAGTTGAACTTGTTGGAAGACCTCATAATATTGTAAGACATCCAGATAATCCAAAAGAACTTTTTGCAAACTTATGGCGAACCATAAAAATAGAAAAAAAGCCTTGGACAGGAATCATTAAAAATCTTACAAAAGAAGGTAAAAGCTATTTTGTAAAATCTACTATAAAACCAATTTTTGATAACAGAGGTGAAATAGTTGAATATATGGCTTTAAGGGATGATATTACTCAAATAATGAGTGAAAAGAAGCAGTTAATTGCTTCTTTAGAGTCTTGCAACAAATCATTTTTAGCTCTTATTCAAATAGAAAACTTTGATATTTTAGATAAATTTTATGATACAAGAAGTGTAGAAAAAATAGAAACAACTCTAGCAAATGCAATTGTTGCATTACTTCCAAAAGATGGACAAGTTTTTGAAAAAATTTATAAACTTGGAGATGGATTATTTGCTCTTAGTTGTGATTATACAAGATTGGATAAAGCTCAAAAGAAAATAGAAAATATTTTAAGTGAACTAATTATAAATACAAAACAAGAAACAATTGATCTTGATAATATTGAGTATGACATCTCAATTGTAGTAAGCTATTGTATTGGTGAAAAAAACCTATTTGAAAATGCAAAATATGGTATAGAAAGAGCAGTTGAGAGCAATATGAATTTAATTTTTGCTAATAATCTAGTAGATGAAGCTCAAAAAAATGCTCAAAAAAATATTGAAACAATTCATATGGTAAAAAAAGCCCTTGATAACTTCAAAATTATCTCATATTTTCAACCAATTATTGATAATAAAACAAAACAAACGATTAAATATGAATCTCTTGTAAGACTTATAAATGAAGAAGGTGAAACTGTATCACCGTTTTTCTTCCTTGATGTATCTAAAAAAGGTGCTTACTATACAAAAATCACAAATAGAGTAATTGAGAGTTCTTTTAATGTTTTAGATCACATAGAACATAATGTAAGTATTAATCTTTCTGTTTTGGATATTGAAAATAATGCAATTAGAAATAAACTAATAGAATTAGTTTCAAAAGATAAATATAAAGGTAGAGTAACCTTTGAATTACTTGAAGATGAGAATATTAAAGATTTTAATACTGTTAAAAACTTTATTTCTGATGTTAAAAAAGTAGGAGATGTAAAAATTGCCATTGATGACTTTGGAAGCGGATACTCTAACTTTGAAAGACTTTTAGAATATACTCCAGATATTTTAAAAATTGATGGAAGTTTAATAAAAAACATTGAAACTGATAACTTTAGTAGAAATCTTGTAGAAACTATTGTAACTTTTGCTAAAAAACAAAATATTAAAACAATTGCAGAATACGTAGAAAATGAAGAGATATATAATATTCTAAACGAAATTGGAGTTGATTATTCTCAAGGTTACTATTTTGGTAAACCAGAAAGATTAATTTAACTTTTAATAAAGAATAAACGATAAAAATTTATCGTTTATTTCTTCTACATATATTTCTTTAAAACCTCAGGAATTGCTACTGTTCCATCTTCTTGTTGATAGTTTTCCATAATAGCTAAAAGAGTTCTTCCAACAGCTAAACTTGAACCATTTAATGTATGAGCTAAAATATTTTTCTTCCCATCTTTATATCTGATTTTTGCACGTCTTGCTTGGAATTCTCTTGTATTTGAAATAGAAGAGATTTCTCTATATTTGTTTTGACCAGGTAACCATACTTCTAAATCAATAGTTGTAGCTGCACTAAAACCTAAATCACCTGTACACAGTTGTACTTTTTGATGAGCAAGTCCTAAAGAAGTTAATAAATCACTTGCACAAGAAACCATCTTTTCAAATACTTCATCTGACTCTTCTTGTTTTGTAATTGCAACCATCTCAACTTTGTCAAATTGGTGTTGTCTGATTAATCCTCTTGTATCTCTTCCTGCACTTCCAGCTTCTTTTCTAAAACAAGGAGTATAAGAAGTTAACATTAAAGGTAACTCTTCTGCTGGCAAGATTTCATCGTTGTAAAGGTTTGTTAAACTTACTTCTGCTGTAGGAATTAAATATAAATCTTCACCTTCGATTTTAAATAAATCATCTTCAAATTTTGGAAGTTGACCTGTTCCTTGAAGTGTATTAGAGTTTGCCATAAAAGGAACATACCACTCTTCAAAACCTCTTTGTCTATTAAAATCAAGCATATAATTAATAAGTGCTCGCTCAAGTCTTGCACCCTGCCCTTTTATTGCAGAAAATCTTGATTTAGCTAACTTTACACCTCTTTCAAAATCTAACCAACCATTATCTAAATCCCAATGTTCTTTTGGTTCAAAAGAAAAGTTTGGTTTTTCACCAATAGTTTCTAATACAACATTTTCTTCTTCATCTGCTCCATCTGGAACATTTGCATCTGGAAGATTTGGAACACCAAGGGCAATAGAAGTTAACTTCTCTTCTAAAACTCTTACTTCATCTTCTAGTGATTGTTTTTTAGATTTTAATTCATTAATTGAAGCTTGTAAAGGTGCAATATCAAGACCTTCTTTTTTGTATCTACCAAACTCTTTAGATAATTTATTTTGCTCAGCAGTAACATTTTCCATTTCTTGTCTTTTTGCTTTAGCATCTTGTGCTAACTCTTTTAAATTATCTAAAATCTCTTGCTCTACACCTTTTCTAGTAAGTGCAGTTGCCATAGTTTCAAAATCTTTTTGTAGTTCTCTTACATCAATCATTTTAATCTTTCACATTTAATTTTTGGCTATTTTATCTAATTTTTACTATATGAAGGCTTTAGAAGAAAAATAGAATATTAAATCAATAACGATTATCAAGATTAAGATATTTTTTGTTAAACTTCTATTTATGAGTAATAATCCTTTAAAAAATTTAAAACTGTTATATGTAGAAGATGAGGCAAATGTAAGAAAATATGCTTTATCATATTTTAATAGAATTTTTGAAACAACGCTTGTTGCAAAGAGTGCCTTAGAAGCTTTAAATATTTTCAAAAGTGAAAAACCCCATATTATTGTTACAGATATAAAAATGGAAGAGATGTCAGGACTTGAACTTTTGAAAAAAATAAGACAAGAAGACAAAAAATGTCAAATAGTTGTTTTATCAGCATTTTTAGATACTAAATATTTACTTGAAGCAATTGAACTAAATCTTGTAAAATATTTAACAAAGCCTATCAAACA
Source organism: Arcobacter sp. CECT 8983 (assembly GCF_004118855.1). Lineage (NCBI taxonomy): Bacteria > Pseudomonadati > Campylobacterota > Epsilonproteobacteria > Campylobacterales > Arcobacteraceae > Arcobacter > Arcobacter sp. CECT 8983. Next base: position 16,138 of record NZ_PDKF01000014.1, read on the forward strand.
TGAGGATATCTACCCTGTTTTACTTAAATGTGCTAATAATTTAAGAGAATTAGATTCAGACTCTATTTCTTTTTCACATGAGTGCTATTTTAAAATAAAAGAAAAGGTATTGATAAATAAAAATGAAGAAATAAAGTTATCAAATAATGAACGCACATTATTAGAACTACTTTGTATAAATAAAGATAGAATAGTTAGTTATGAAGAGATAGAAAATATTATTTGGTATGACTCGATTATGAGTGAAAATGCATTAAGAACATTAGTTAAAAAACTAAGAAAAAAACTTCCTAAAGATAGCTTAATAAATATTTCAAAACTAGGATATAAAATTAGATGTCTTTAGGTAGATTTTGTTTTATATTACTACTATTTTTTTCAAATTTAAAAGCCTCTTATCTACGTGATTTAAATATTGAAATATTACTAAAAAATCAAAAAGAAGCATATCAAAATATTTCATCAAAGATTCTAAAAAAAGAAAAATTTAAAAACTATTCAATCAAGCTAATTTTAGATAATGAAGAGTTTTTACATAAACAATATTACATAAAATTTAGATGTAATAAAGAAGAATTAATTAATAGTAATATTAAATACAATATTGAAAAAGACGGAATTATTTTCAAGATAAATAAAAATTCACCTAATGAAATCTATTTTGAATTTAAATCAAAAAAAGAAAAAACACTTGATATTAATATTGTTGTTATTTCACAATTTGAATATGAAGTACTCTCAAAACACGTAGAAACAATTATGGGTATTTCCTATGGTATTATCTTTTGTGCATTTTTATATAGTTTTATTATCTATTTAAACACTAAAATTAAATCTGTTTTATTTTATTCATATTTACAGATTTCTATTCTTTCAATTTTGATTTTTAGAAACTATATGAATACTCATCTTGCATATAGCTATATAGAAAATGTCTTAGATTTTGCATTAAAAGATATCACTATTATTGCTATAATTTTATTTTCAAAAGAAGTTCTCTCATTTAACAAATACAAAAAATATATAAGGGCTATATTTGATATTCTAATATTTTTAAATTTAATGGATATTCTTCTTATTTTTATTTTTGAAGATACTGTCTTATATGAAATAATATCTATTCCATTGTTAATTGCAGTCTTGATTTCATTTAGTATTATTTCTTATTTTCAAGGTTTTAAAGAATCTATATATTTTATTTTAGGTTGGGTTTTAATTCTACTTTGCCTTCTTATTGAGCAATATCAGTTAGTTGATATAAATGATAATCTAATTTTAGCTATTGGGCTACCTTTAGAATCTTTAATTTTAAGTAGTTATTTAGGCTATAAATTGAAGCTTATGATAAAAGAAAAAAGAGAAAAAGAAAAACTTTTTATACAACAAAACAAGTTAGCTTCTATGGGAGAAATGCTAAATAATATTGCCCATCAATGGAGACAACCTCTTGCAAATCTATCCTTTATAAACATGGATTTACAACTAGCTATACAAAATAATGATTTAAATAAGAAATATCTATATCAAATAATAGAAGACTCTACAAAACAGATTGATTTTATGTCTAATACATTAGATGATTTTAAAGGTTTTTATCAACCCAATAAAAAAAGACAAAAATTTCTACTTAGCAATACAGTTAAAAAAGCAATAAATATTATAAATCCAAGTTTAGAATCTATAAAACTATCTTTTGAAATAAAAAAAGATAAAGAACTAAATTCATATGAAAATGAATATATTCAAGTTATTTTAAATATCTTAACTAACGCAAAAGATGCTCTTTTAGAATCAAAAAAAAGTCATCCCCAAATAAAAATTGAGCTTAGCCAAACAGAAGATAAAAAGAGTAGCTTAAAAATTAGTGATAATGCTTATGGAATTGAAAAAAAGATTATAAATAAAATATTTGAACCTTATTTTTCTACAAAAAATAAAAATAGTGGTATTGGACTTTATATGTCAAAAATAATAGTTCAATCCCATTTAAAAGGTGAAATAAGCCTGGAAAGTTCTAAAGAAGGTACTTCGTTTTATATAGTTATATAATTTTTTTAGATGGACATATTTTGGACACTCTTTTTTATTAAAATTTCGCCCACACAAATTAAGAATGATTCTTGTTTTTATTAAGGAAATAAAATGAAATTAAGCAAATTCACATCTGTTTGTTTAGCAACTATTAGTTTAACAACAGTTCTAAATGCAACAGAAAAACTAAATGAAATAACGATTATGGGAGATAAACTTGATAGAAGTTTACAGGAAAGTACCTCAAGTATTCAGGTATTTGACAGCAAGCTTTTAGAAAACAATACAAACTATGAAGACCTTTCAGGTGTAATCAATCAAAGTGCAAATGTACAATCTACAGGCTGGGGATATAAAATTAGAGGAATTGATTCATATGATACAAACACAGGTATTGGAACAACAAACTTTACATTAGATGGAGCACCACTTAGTTTTTTTTCCATTTCTGCTGATACTTTAACAACTTGGGATATGGAACAAGTTGAAATATTAAGAGGACCTCAATCAACTTCACAAGGAAGAAACTCGCTTGCAGGAGCAGTAGTTTTAAAAACAAAAGATCCAGAATTTAATCATAAAGGAAAGGGAAGAATATCATATGGCTCATACAATTCACAATCCCTTTCATTAATGCAAACAGGACCAATTACAGAAAACTTAGCTTTTAGATTAACTGCTCAAAGAAAAGGAAGTGATGGATATCTTGAAAATAAGAATTTAAATGAAGATGATTTTTCAGAAAATAGAAGTTTAAACTTAAGAGGAAAACTTCTTTATTTAATTGGTGATGATAGTCAAGTACTATTTACAACTTCACATACAAATAAAAATGATAATGGTAATACTTTAGTTACAGGTGATCCAGAAAAAAGAATCAATATTTGGAATACTGATGGATATTATCAAACAAAAGTTAATACTCATTCCTTAGAATACAAAACATATTTAAATGAAAAATGGGATTTCAAAGCTATTACAACTTTTACTGATACTGACCACGATAGAAAAACAGATAGAGATGAAGACCGTGGTTTATCAACTATTGATATGGAAAATGAAAATAAAGATTTTACTCAAGAATTTAGAGTAGATTATAAAGGTGATAAACTAAAAGCAAGTATTGGACTATATTATGCAAATGGGAAAAATGACAGAACTTATAATATTACAGATGCAGATGCTAGTAGTCTTTTTGCAGGATTAAAAATAAAATATGATCAATCTACATATGAAGAGTTTCATAACTATGCACTGTTTTTAAATTCAGACTATCAATTAACTGATAAGTTAACAATTATAACAGGATTAAGAGCAGATAGAGATAAAAGAGAAAATACTTCAGATTTAGCTATTAAAAGAAGCGTAGATTTAGGTGCTGGTATAAATGGTGTTGTAGATAATGCAATTAATAACCTTGTTGGTCCAGGTAATGATAAAGCTGAGAGTAAACTTGATAATATCCTTCCAAAAATAGGATTTAACTATAAATTAACTGAAAATATTAATACTGGATTTACATATTCTAAAGGGTATAGACCTGGGGGAGTTTCTGTTAACCCAGTGCAAGGTAGTTCAAAACAGTATGATGCAGAGTTTACAAATAATTATGAATTATCATTTAAAAGTAAATGGTTAGATGATGCTTTAATTGCTAATGCAAATATCTTCTATACTAAATGGGAAGATAGACAATTAAGTGTTTCTGGAAACTCTGGACTTGCAGAAGATGAATATATTGAAAATGCAGGAGAATCAGAACTAAAAGGTTTAGAACTTGAAGCTACTTACTATATAAATCCTAAATTTAGATTAAATACAAGTCTAGGATATATTGACACTGAATACAAAAAATATGAAAACAATGGAACAAATTATGCAGGCAATGAGTTTGCACAAACACCAAACTTTACAGCTAATACGGGAGTATATTGGGAAAATGATCAAAATGTTTATTTAGCAACAAACTTAAGATATTCAGGGAGTTCATATGCTAATAGTGAAAATACATTAAAAGTTAGCCCTTATACAGTTGTTGATACAAAAATTGGTTATAAACAAAAAGATTGGGAAATCTCTTTATTTGCAAATAATCTATTTGATAAAACATACTATACAGATAAGCAAAAATCAGGTTCTAACTATAGATATAGAGTAGGAGCTCCAAGAGTAGTTGGTATTAACTTTGAATATAAATGGTGATTTTTTACCATTTATAAAAAGATTTAAAAGGAATTATCATTAATTTAAATATTTTAAAAAAAGACAATAATAATGAACTTGGATTCTTAAGAATAAGTCTATCTCTTTTTGGAGGATTGGCAGTTGCATATCTTTGTATTATGTATATTACAACTTTTTTGACTTTTAGTACTTTCGAAAATATTGTAATAGCAATTATTCTTCTTCCAGTTTTCTGGTCAATTTTTGCACTTTGGATTGTAATGTCTAAAACTAAATTAAATGCAATCTTAAAAACATTGATTCCATTTATATTATTTTATTCACTACTTTATATAATAGGTTAGATAATGAAAAAGAAACTATTTAATATTCATAAACTAATTGGGATAAATATACTTTTATTTTTCTTCATCTCACTTTTTTTTGGTATTTTAACAATTTTTCAACCTTATATTAATTTATGGGAAGATGCAAAAAAACATATACCAAATATTGCCTTTAAAGATATAGATTTAAACCAATGTGTTAAACAAATACCCCAAAGAACCTATTTTGGAGAAAATGGCAAAAAAGTTAGAAGTGATTTAATAAAATTAACTCTGCCTGCATTGGAAGTAAAAGCAACAAACCTAATGATTGTTAAAAATAGACCAAACTTTCATTTAGACCCAAATACATGTAAAAGAGTTAGACAAAAATCATTCACTATTTCAAAGTTTTTTGACAAAATTCATACTGGTGCAATCTTTAATTCAATTATATTTAAAATCATATTTGGCTTTATGTCTGTAGCAGTTGTATTTTTATGCTTAAGTGGAATTTTATTGATTATAAAAAATAAATATAAAAATGCAAAAACAAAAACAGTAAGAGGCTTCTTTGCAAAATACCATAGACTTTTGTCTTTATATACCTTACCTTTTATTCTTATATTTGGTATTACAGGAGCCTTATTTAATTTAGGTGTTTATAGTTCACCTTTACTAACAAGTTATTTTACCAATGGTAAAACTGCAAATATTTTAAAAGTAAAAAAAAATATTCTAGTTGATCCTGATTTAAAACCTATAAAAAAAACCCAATATACAAAAACTATGGATTTAAATAAACTTTATAAAAAAGCTTTAAATGAATTTGACAATATAAGGTTTTATGAAATTCAACTATACAATCTAAATGACATAAATACAAGGGTAAAATTCATTGGATATGAACCTAAAAATATATTTGTAAGCTCTATGACAAATGAATCATATGTAGTATTAAATGGTGCTACTGGAAAAGTAATAGATAAAAAATTTGCAAAAGATGGAACTTTTGCAGAGAAGACTTTAGATTCAATTTTTTACCTTCATTACCTAAGAACTTTTAGTGATATTCCAAGAATAATTTTTGGTTTAATTTGTATTGTTATTCTTTTTGGACTTGTTTATTCAGCCTTTTTATGGCTATTTAGACAAAAGAAAGACAGCTTTACTTATAAAGTATTAAAACCTATTTCTTTTACAATTATTTTAGGTTCTATTATTAGTAGTTCTGCCCTATTTTTAACTGCATGGACAATACCTAAAAAGTATATGCATTTTTATTTAATTGATTCACTTTTTAGTACTCAAGAAGTAATTTTTTATGCAACATTTATACTGGTATTTATATTTATTTTAATAAAGAAGAACATATATATTGTATCAAAGTACTCCTCTTTAGTTGCAGGAATATTCTTAATACTTTCTGTTTTAGCTCATCAATTATTTAGTGGCTTTAACTTTATTACACTTTTTGCTAAAGACCTATATATAATTGGATTCGTTGATATCACTTTATTAATATTAGGATTAATTTATATTTTTATTTACTTTAAACTTCCAATAAAATATTTTGATTTTGAAGCAAAATAATCTTTTAGTTGAGTCTGCTTTTAGTAGTACTCAACTAAATGCTATAAAATTTTACTTATCATGGTAAAAAATATATTAAGTCTTTTTTTACTTTAATTGATTATAATTCTCAAAATTAAATAAAGGTAGTATTTTTGAAACAGAATTTTAAATCTATTTATAAGAATTTATCAATTCCAGAAAAAAGTGGCAAAAATATTGGTTTACTTAGAACTTTATGTTCTATTTTTGGTGGTTTACTTGTGTCGTATTTATCTATGACTTTACTAACTTTTTTGACACCTATTCCCTTAGGAGAATCTTTAGTAATTCCAATATATTTTTATACTTTATTATGGGCTGTGCTTTCTTTTTGGATAGCACTATCTCACACAAAACTAATTGCACTTAAAAGGGTATTTATTCCTAGTTTCATTTGTATAATTGCAATTTTATTTTTTATTTTAGGAAGCTAGTTTATGAAAAATGTAAATAAGTTATTTAAACAAAGATTACAAAGAATACATGTAAGTGTAGGAATTAGCGCCTCTTTATTTATGTATATGTGCGTATTTTTTGGTATTTTTGCAATTTTCTTACCATATATTCAAACATGGGAAAAACCTTCAAGACACTTTGAAGCTGCAAATATCAAAGAGATAAACTATTCAAAGATGATTGACCCCGTTATTAGTGATCCAAATTTTCCTACAAATAATATCATTATAGAACTGCCAGGATATTTTAATGACCCAGCTTTAAAAGTTAATCATATGTTTGTAGAACCAGTTGTTTTCAATCCAAAAACAATGCAAAGAGTTGATGATGAAGGCGATAATTCTCAACTTGCAAGATTTTTAAACCATATGCACTATGGAAGACCTTTTATGACTGCTGGATATGTTGTATTTGGTTTAGTTGCAGTATCAGTTATGCTTTTAATTATTGGTGGTTTAATTCAAGTTTATCATTTAAAGTATAATAATAATCCTAAAAATCATCAAGGAAAGTTTTCTAAATATCATAGAAAAGTTTTTATCTGGTTATTTGCTCCTTTTGTAATAGTTACACTTACAGGAGCTTATATGAATATTGGATATACAGGCTCAACTTTAATGACATATATCTCTTCAAAGGGTGAAATCTCAAATACTTGGCAAGCAGTTGGTCCTATATTAAGACCCCAAAGAGCTTTAGTAAAAAGAAATGATGAGCAAGTTTCTATGCTTCCTATTAGTGAGCTTATTCAAAAAGCAGAAGATGTAAATCCAAGTATTAACTTTGACAAAATAAAACTAATCAACTGGAAAGATAGTTCTGCCCAAGTTGAACTTACGGGATATAATCCAAACTTTCCATTTCTAAATGGAGTTTATAATAATCCAGTTGTTGTTTTAAGTGGTGTTGATGGAAGTTTAATTGAGTATAAAAAAGTACTTGATGGAAACTGGACAAGTCTATTTGCAGATACCTTATACTTCTTACACTTACTTTTTGGAGTTGATATTGTTGTAAGAACTATTATTGCAACAATAATGGCTATTTGTGGTATAGCAATTGGTTTTGGGGTATTGCTTTTCTTAGAGAAAAAAGCTAAAAAATTTGATAATAAAATCCCTTTTTATCATTGGTTTGGAAAACTATCTTTAGCCGTTATGATTGGAGTTATTCCTGCAACTGGATTTATTTTTTTACTTCAATGGATTTTACCATTTGATTTACAAGATAGGATGTTTTGGCAAAAAGGATTATTCTTTATTGCTTGGCTTAGTACTTTAACTTGGGCTTTTTATAGAATTTGTTCCTTTAAAGCAGCAAAAGAGTTTTTAGTTTTAGGTGCGATTTTATTTATGATAACTCCACTTGTTCATTTTTATGTATCAGGGTTTTCTCCTATTAGCCTATTTACAAACAATATGTTTATCATTTTAAATGTTGATATCGCTCTATTCATTTTTGGTTTTTTACTTTTACTTTTAGGATTTAAAATACCAAATAATAGAGAAGAGTTTAAACTTCTATTTTCTAAAAAAAAGGATAAATAATGAAAATAAAATCAATACTTGTTTTTTTACTATTAAGCATAAGTTTAAATGCACACACCTTACTTATGGATGTAATAGATAATGAAGACAATACAATTACAGTAGTTGGAGCCTTTAGTACAGGAGAAAAAACAGTAGGTGCTTTAGTAAAATTAGAGTCACTAGTTTCAGGAGAAGTTTTATTCCAAAAAAGACTTCCCGAGGAGAGTGAACTTACAATTGAAATACCAAAAGAACAGTACCAAGTTGTACTTGATGGAGGTCCAGGGCATACAGTTGTAAAAGAAGGTTTTGCACCCCTTGAAGGTTTTGCAAAAAAAGCATCAATGGAAACTTCAAGTAAAAAACTTTCTCAAAACCAACAAGGAACAATAGTAAATACTTCTGTTATTGTACTATTTTCTATAGCTTTTATCCTTCTTGCTCTAACTTTATATTTTAGTGCTAGAAATACAAAAATGTTAACTGCACAAATAAAAAGTAAAAACCTACATTGAAATAGCTAGATAAAAATCTAAGTCAATAATTCCTTCATTTGTTAAATAAGAATCATTTTTATATATAATAAATGAAGGTTCAGTATTTGCTTCATAACCACTATTTATCAACCAATCAAAATAAACCCAAAAAATAAAATCTACAAACTCTGTTTTACTGCCACTAAAACTAAACCTAGCGCAGATTTGTTCTGGCATAGTAAGATAAGGAAAACTATCTTCTACTAATTCTTCATCAAAAATAATTGCAGATACAAAACGACTATTTTCAAAATCTTTTAATGCTAAATTATCATGAAAAAAATTGATTTTATTGAAGTTTTTATATCCTTTTATTAAAATCCAAGTATTTAACTTCTCCCAAGAGTTATCAAACTCTTTTTTAGTTCCTTTATGTCTTATATAGTAAGCTTTTTTTGATTGAAATTTTAATATTTTAGGTTTAATATCTAACTTTTTTAGACTTTTTCTTAAAAAAATCTCTTTATATTCTCCATTTCTCCAACGTTTAGGAGTTGTTTTAAACATCTCTTTAAATACTCGAATAAATGCTGCTTGAGAAGAATAGCCACAATTTCTTGCAATATTTGAAATAGTTGAACTTTTGTTTGTTAAAAGTAAACTTGCTGCTTTTTGAAGTCTAACTTCTTTTATTGTTTCATAAATATTTTGTTCAAACTCTTCTTTAAATACTCTATGCATGTGAAATTTGCTAATACTTAAATTCATACTTAATTCATCAAGATTTATATCTGTACTAATATATCTATAAATATAGTGCATAACATCATTTGCAATTTGACTATGTCTTTTTAGAGTATCTTTTTTCATAGAGTTATTATAACTTAATAAAATTATTTTAAGCAAGAATAGTAAATTTTTTAAACAAGAATAGTAAAGAAAAAACTATCTATTTTATCTATAATTCGAGCAAAAAAGGAACTTAAAAATTGAAAAAACTTTTTTATCTAATTGCTGGCTCATTTATTATTGCTTATGCAACAACTACTTTCTTAAATCCAAATAGTGTTATTACAGGTGGAGGAGTAGGACTAGCTCAACTTTTACATGAGTTATTTCCTCAATTTACACTTGGTGTATGGATTGCCATTGTAAGTATTCCTCTAATTTTAATTGGAATGAAATATTTTGGAAAATCTTTTGTATTTAAAACTTTAATTTCTATTACACTTATCTCTTTATTTACTGATCTTTTAAGGGAAGTTTTAAAAATACAACCTGCAACTGATGAGACTATTTTAGCAGCTATTTTTGGAGGTTTATTAGTAGGTTTAGGAGTTGGACTTATTCTTTTAGCAAAAGCTTCAACAGGAGGAACAACTATTCTTGCAGAAGTTATAGCTCAAAAATGTAGCTTTAAAACTTCTCAAATACTTTTACTCATAGATGGACTTATTATGTTTTGGTCAATATTTGTTTATAATGACCTTGAAAAGTCACTATTTTCTGTGATAGGTATTTACATCACTTCTAGAATAATTGATATTTTATTATCAGGAAAGCCTGCTCAAAAATCTGTAACAATTGTTACAAATAGTGTAAGAGAATTAAGTAAAGAAATTGATGAGAAACTTGGAGAACATGGAACAATAGTTAATGGATACAATCTAAAACAAGAGAAAAGTAAGACTTTGATACTCGTACTTGTGGATATATCAAAATTACAACTTTTAAAAAGTATCACTAAAAAACATGATCAGGATGCTTTTTTAATTATACAGGAGGCTTCTGAACTTTATGGTAGAGAAGACTAAACCTCTATTGTAAAGCACGCACCTTCTTTTTTATTTTCAACTCTTAGCTTCCCTTTAAAGTGAGAGTTGATTATTGTCTTAGACATATAAAGTCCTATTCCACTGCCTTTATCTTTTGTAGTAAAATATGGTTCAAAAATTTTGTTTAAATGAGCTTTTTCTATTCCTCCTGCATTATCGCAAACAGTAGTGAAAGACTTATCAAAATAACTATCTATTGTAATTTTTATTTTTGCATCTTCTATTTGTCTTTGAATTAAAACATCTTTTGCATTTGTTATTAGGTTTAAAACAACTTGAGAATATTCATTTTCGTAGGCATAAACTTTTTTATCTTTTCTAATATCAAGTTCTAAATCTATATTCTGTTTTTTTAATAATTCAGACATAATATCAACTGCTTGTTTTACTGCCTTTGATAAATAAAAGTTTTCTTTTTCTTTTTGTGGCTTATAAAAATCTCTAAAACTATCAATTGTGTTTGACATAAATTCTAATTGAGTATTTGACTCTTCTATCTTCTCATTTAAATACTCTTTTGTAAGCTTCTTATCATAAGATGCCATTTGCAAATTCATATTTATAAAACTAAGGTGAGTAAGTGGTTGTCTCCATTGATGGGCAATATTATTTATCATCTCTCCCATTGAGGCTAATTTTTCTTTATGTATTAATAATTTCTCTTTTTCATTTTTATCTTTTTGTATTTTCCTTAGAGTAAAAGCAAGTGCTAAAGTAAAAATCAATGATTCCATTGGAGCTGCAAAATGAACAATATAAATTCCACTAAAAGGTATTAAATCATTTTCTGCTATATAAACAAAAGTTGCCATAAAACTCCAACCAATAGTGTAAATAATAGCATTTTTATTTCCCTTTATGATTGAAAGTAAACCTAATAAAGAAGGAATTAAAAAACTTATATAAAAAGGCATATATTCATATAACAAAGAGTAATTAATAAAAAGAATAATTCCTATATCAATTATATTTATCCATAAAAAAAAGTTTATTAAATTATATGAAAAAGAGAGCTTACTTTTTGCATTTAAAATCTCTTTTGCAAAAAGTAAAGTAAAAATAAAACTTAAATTTTCTAATATATCTATTATAGTTTGAGCAAGTATTGTTGGGTATGGTTTAAAACTTACTATCATAAATCCTATCAAAGATAAAAGTACAAAAAGTTGCATTATCGAATAATATAAAAAATATTTCTTTCTTATAGAAAAATAGATTATAAAATAGTACAAAAAAGCACAAAATATGATTCCATAAGCTACACCATAAATTATACCTTCATAGGGTAATATGTTTTTATATTCACTTTCAGAGATTACTTTTACTCTAAAACCTGGTCTTTTAGGAGTATCATATTTATACTCAAAATATAAAACTTTGGGTGTAGTTTTATTAAGTTCTATTAACATCATGTGATTATAGTTCTTATGCTTTGTATTTGTGTAAAATAAGTCTTCATAATCAGAGATAACCGTTAAATAATAGTTTTTATTAAGATAGGTTTTCTTTTTTAATTTTACTTTTATAGCAAACTGTTTAAGCTTTTTTTCTTTGTAGTCTAAATATTTTGCATTTTTAAAATTAACGAAATCTTCAGATATTTTTACTGACTCAATCACATCAAACTTATCTGCATATAAAAAAGAAAAAAAGAAAATTAAAATAAAAAGTTTTTTCATTTATATAATTCTATTTTATATCCTAATTTGGATATATTTTTAATACAGTTTGTGGGAAGTTTTTTTCGTAAATCTCTTATTAAAAGTCTTACTGCATTTTCACTCATATATTCATCTTGCCAAATATCACTTTGTAGTTGTTCATAGGTTGCAGCTTTAGGATATTTTTTACAAAGAAGATCTAAAAGAACTATTTCATTTTTTGTTAATCTAACTTCTTTTTCATCAACTTTTAAAATACTTTCAAAACTATCATAGTAAACATTATTTGCTATATATTTTTTATTGTTTTCATCTTCAAAACTCTCTTTTGCACATTGTAAAAGCAAAGGAAAAATTGTATCATGCTTAATGGGTTTTGTAAGATATTTTACTAAACCTAAATCAATAGCATCAAGTAAATAGTTTTTGTCAGTAAAAGCAGAAAGTACTATAAATTGGGTTTTTTTATCACTTTGTCTAACTTTTCTAACCATATCTAAGCCACTTAGTTTTGGCATTTTTATATCTGTAATTACTAAATGAGGTTTTTCTTTTTCGATAATATCAAGTGCAGTAAAAGCATCATTTGCTTCATAAACATTTTCAAAAAATCTTTTTAAATATGAGACTGCATTTTCTCTAATAAAATCTTCATCTTCTACATATAGAACTTTTAGTTTTTTGTACTCTTCTTTTAACATGGAAAGAATTATACAATATTCTTATTAAATATTAATAGTTATTATCATAATTGAGATATAACTAAAGAGAAAACTCCCTTTAGTTATTAAGTTTAGAAAGAATATTTTAAAGAAAGCATAGCACTTCTAGGTGCACCAATAGCCACTTGACTATAGAAACCTACATTTGAATAATACTCTTCATCAAATACATTATTGATGTTTAATTGTGCTGATAAATTTTTATTAAATCTATATTTTGCCATTGCATCAACAATAGTATAAGCTTCTTGATATACTCCACTATTTTCAGTTGAAGTTTGCCAATTTAACCCAGCCCCTAAACTTAACTTATCAAGTTCATATTTTGTAAATAGTTTAAATGTTTTCCTTGCTTGATTTGGATTAACATCATTTTTATCTGCATCTTTTGCAATAAATTGAGCATATCCTGCACTTAAATTCCAATTTTCAGTAATTTCACCATTTATTTCTATTTCAAAACCTCTACTTGTAGTTCCTTCTGCTTCTACACTGGCAACAGATGTTGTACCTGGAACAAATACTCCTGATGGGTCATTTTGAGCCAATTTATCTTGTTCAATTCTAAATACTGAAAAACTTGCATCTAACTTGTCATCAAAAAACTCTGCTTTGATTCCAGTTTCATAACTTTTTCCTTCAATTGGATCTAAGAAACCTCCACTTGAATCCCTTTCATCTTGTGGTTTAAAGATATCAGTATAACTTGCATAAATTGAATAGTCATCTGTTATATCATATACTAATCCAATGTATGGAGTAAGAATATTATCATGTTCATAATGTAAGTCTGCAACTTTTTCTTCTTTTTCATAATCAGTAATTCTTGCACCTGCAATTAATTTTACACTATCTCCAATAGAAAATCTACCTGCTAAGTATGCACCTAGTTGTTTAGTTTCTGAGTCTAATTTTAAATCTTTTTTTCCAAAGTTTGGTTCAGCAATATTTCCATCCCACTCAAAGAAGTTTCCTAAAGAACCAACAGATGCACTTGCAGAATATCCTTCAGAGTTTTGTTTACTGTACATTACCCCAGCTATAACTTCATGCTCTTGTCCTCCAAGTTCAAATGGAATAGAAGTATAAATATCAATATTATCTTGTTCCCTTTCAAAATCACCTAAATAACCACTTCCAGAAAGTCCTAATCCCGTGTTTTTATCTAAGCTTCCATAAGCATATGAAAGTTTAAGATCTGCATTATTTTCTGTTTTTGAATAGCCTGTATATACTTTAATATCATTTTTAAAATAGTGTTCTAATTCAATAAAATAGTTTTTATTTTCAGAAGCCCAATAACTCCATTTTGGAGCTGTTGTTTTAGAAGAATCCCAATTGGTTTTTGTTCCATCTGAAAATTTAGAAGGTAAACCTCCCCACATACTACCTCTTGGGTCATTATCTTGATAACTTGCTCCAAAAGAAAGTTTTGTACTATCAGTTAAATCAGCTTCAACAATTCCATAAAATACTTTTTTCTCTTTTTCATAATAGTCTTCAAAAGACTCTTTATCTTCTAAACTTGCAGCAAATCTTGCTCTAATTTTTCCATCATCTGTAAGTGGTGTAGAGATATCAACATTACCTTTATATTTATTCCAACTACCACCTTCAATACTTATATTACCAGTTAGCTCTTTACTATTTGCTCTTTTTTTGATTAAATTAATAGCTGCGGAAGGATCCCCTGCTCCACTAATTAAACCATTGGCACCTCTTACAACTTCCACTCTATCGTAAATTGTTAAATCTTGTTGAGATTCCCCTGTACTGTATCCAGAATTCCAACTTGTTGTAATTCCATCAATTTGGTAATTATTTATATTAAAACCTCTTGCTGAAAAAGATTGTCTTTCACTATCTGATCTATTTACAGATAATCCAGTTACACTATTAACTACATCTGCAATAGATTCTAAACCTCTGTCTTTTATTTGTTCATTGGTTATAACACTTACAGACTGAGGCGTATGTTTAGGTGATAGATTTAATCGTGTAGCACTCTTCATAGAATCAATTGTATATGAACCAGTTGATTCTGTGTCACTTGAACTTACTATATTAACTGTTCCAAGAGATGTTTTATCTTTTTCATTTTCAGCTGCGAATACTGAACTATGGATTAAGAAGGCTGTACAAAGAGACAAACCTAATATTCTTTTATTGCTTGTTTTCAAAATATTTCCTTTTTGATAGTAATTATTAAAATTAAGATAAGCGAATTATTTCTTAATTATTCTTAGAAGAAAATTGTAAAATATCCAAACATGATAAGAAGAGAATAATATTTACAAATATTAATTATCTTGTATATACTAAGAAAAGGACATAGCCCTTCTCTTAATATTTAGAATGTATATTTTAGATTAATTGTTGCATTTCTAGGTGCCCCATAATTTGATTGCCCCCATTGTGCAGTTAGTTTATATTCTTCGTCTGTAATATTATTTATATTTAAATTTATACTTAAATTTTTTGTAGCTTTATATCTTGCAAAAGTATTAATTAAAGCATAACTGTCTTGAGCCTCATTATCTCCTGAATAAATTTCACTTTGCCATCTTAATGAAGCACCTACTCTTAAAGGTGCTGAAGAAAGTTGATATGCACTTGATAATTTAAACTCTTTTTTAGGGATATATCTTCTTGCTTTATTTCCATCTTCATCTTTAATATTTATATATGTGTATCCCATACTTAAATTCAAGCCTTCAGAAACTTCACCTGCTAATTCAAGTTCAAAACCATCACTTTCTACTGAAATTCCTTTATATATATTTAATCCTGTTGCATGTTGACTTACATATTCCCCTAAATTTTCTTGTTCCGATTTGAAGTATGATAAAGATAAAATTGCATTTCCATCATTTAACTCTTGTTTTATTCCTGCTTCAAAACTTTTTCCTTCAACTGCACCTAAAGGACTTAAACTCTCATTTACATAACTTTGAGAATTGAATACTTCACTATAACTTGAAAATAACATAGTTCCTGGAATTACTTCATAAGCTGCACCTATATAAGAGGCTACTTCATTTTCATCTACTTCTTGAGAAGCACCATATGAAATGCCATCTTGCCTAATATCAATTGCTCTAGCCCCTAATAAAATAGATAAGTTATCTAATATATTTAATCTAGAAGAAATATAATATGCTGTTTGTTTTTCATTTGTATCTGTACTACTTTTTTTTGGGTCGTGTTTATAGAAAGTAGGTTTAGGAGTATTTCCACTCATCCAATCTCCACCTATAGGAAAATAAGTTCCTCCAGTTGATGGGTATATTGATTTAGCTGTTGTATCAATATCTGCATGATTTACCCCAAAAACAACTTTATGTTCTTTGCCAAAAGCTTTAAAATATCCAGAAGCAAAAACATCTATTACATCTACTTCTTTTTCTTCTTCATATCTAGAAGCAAGAGAAGACAATCCTGTATTTGTTCCTTTATTTGGATTTCCATCTAAATAAAACCAATCCCAATCAGTTTCTAATTTATTATGAGAATAAATTGCTTTTGCTAACCAGTTTGTTGTAATATCTTGTTCTATTTCAAGAAATGTTTTAGAAAGAGTTAACTCTTTTCTTGCCCAATCTGGTGCTGTATTTGTTGACACATCATAATCTGTCTTTGTGCCATCACTATAAAATAGTGGTAAGGCTCCAGAAGAAATACCTTTATTATCATTATCATTAATACTATGTCCAAATGTTACTTTAGTTGTATCTGTAAGATCACTGGTTAAAACACCATAAAAAGAAGTAATATCACTTGAGTATCTATCTAAATATGAGTCTCCTTTTTGTTTTGCAATAACAAATCTTCCTTTTAATTTATCATCAATTATTGTTCCAGAAACATCACCTTCTATTCTTTTTTGATTCCAACTACCATATGAAGTTGAGATATAAGCCTTAGTTTCATCTGTTGGTTTTTTTCTAACAAAGTTTACTGTTGCAGAAGGATTTGATAAAGAACTAATAATGCTTGTGGCTCCTTTTACAACTTCAACTTGCTCATAAGCTGACATATCTTCAATTCCATGGAAGGTTCCACTTGTAGGAACACCCACACCATCATATTGAAAGTTGACAATATTAAATCCTCTAGCATTATAATAGGTACGATCAGTTTCTGTTCTTTCAACTCTTACTCCAGAAACTTGTTCAAGAGCGCTTGCTGTGTCTGTTAAATTATAATCATCAATTTGTATATCAGATACCACTGATACAGCTTGTGGTGTTTCAAATATTGTCATATCTAGTTTTGTTGCAGATGTTGTTTTCTCTTGTTCTCCATAAATCATTACAGAGTCTAAAGTATTAAGATTATTTTTCTTTACTTCTGTTTCCTTTGCTAACACTTGAGTTTGTAAAATAAGTGCAGTTAAAAGAGATAACTTAGTTAACCTACTTCTTGTTATTTTCATCTATTTCCTTTATGATATTAATTATTAAAATTAAGATATGCGAATTATTTCTTATTTATTCTTATAGATATATTACAAAGTAGCTGGACATGATAAGTAAATAATAATATTAAATAAACTGTTTTACACACATGTTTTCCACATTTTTTTTTATTAAAATTCAATATGGAAAATTATGATATAGATAATAATTATTATTTAAGAAGTAGAAAGATGGACATTGCAACTATAGAAAATATTTGTAAATGTTTTAGTGACGACTTAACAGCAAGTGAAGCATCACAAAAAGTTAATATTAGTAGAGTAACTATAAATAAGTACTACAAAAAACTTAGAACTTTCATTACTAACAAACAAGAAAAAGCAAACAAAAATAAACCAAGATATTTTTATTTAAAATACTTTGTACTAAATAAAAACTACATATTCTACATAGAATATAACAATGAAATAGTCTTATTAAAAGAGTTTGATCTTAAAATTGATGATGAAGTAAAAAATAGTCTAATAAGAAATAGAAAAATAAATTGTGCTAAATTGCTATTAAAAGAAAACAATAATAAATATATTGTCTTAGGATATATGAGTACAAAAAATAGATTAAATGATTTTATTAATAGTAGATTAAAAAAATTTAGAGGAATAAATAAAACAAATATTGAAACTCATATAAAAGAATCAATCTTTAGATTTAACAACTCTAACTCTTCTGTATTCACAAATCTAACTACAATTTTTCTATAGTATAATTTCACAAGTTATTTATGTAACTTTTGTATAAGTTTAATTTTATATTTAAATGATTATAATTCTCAAAATTAATACTAAAAGGGTAAAAATGAATAAACTATTTAATACTATTTTATTTTCATTAATCTTTTCAACTTCACTATTCTCAAATGAGATAGATAAGTCATTAGAAGTAATTGAAAAGACAAATAACAAATTAAAAAATTATCAAAATAAAATAGATAATGAAGAGTATCAAAGAGAAGAACTTCTTAGTAAATATAAGTACACAAACGCTGAGTTAAAAAGCACTAAAGTATATAATGAACAACTTAGAAAAATTCTTCAATCACAAAAAGAAGAGCTAGTAAATATTGATCAACAAATTGTTGATATTGAAAATACACAAAAAAATATTTTCCCTCTTATGCTAAATATGGTTGATAGTCTAAAGAAATTAGTTCAAATGGATACTCCATTCTTACTTGAAGAAAGAACAGACAGAATCAATAGACTTGAAAAAAGCCTTGACAAAGCAGATATTAAAACAGCTGAAAAATATAGAATTATTTTAGAAGCTTTTAAAATAGAGTATGACTATGCAAATAGTATTGAAACATATCAAGACAAAATAAATGACACTACGTATGACTTCTTAAGACTTGGTAGAACAGCATTATATTATCAAAGTTTAGATTTAAAAAATTATGGATATTGGAATAATGAAACTAAATCTTGGGTTGAAATTGATAATTCAGAGGCAAAAGCAAATATCAGAAAAGGTATTAAAATTGCTAAAAAACATCAAAATGTTGATTTCTTAAATCTACCATTTTTAAGTCAAAAGGATAATTAATGATTAAATATATTTTAGCAACACTTTTAATTATAAATTCAAGTTTCGCTCTTGATTTAGAAAACCTATTAAATAGCGTAAAGCAAACATCAAATAAAGAAATTATTGAAGAAAAACAAAGATTAAAAGAGTTTATTGAGAATAAAAACCAGCAAAAAGCACTTTTACTTCAAGTACAAAAAGATTTAAGAATAGAAAATAATGAAACTAAAAGGTTAAAAAAACTTATTGAAGCAAATGAAGAAGTTTTAACTGTAAAAGAAGCAGAATTAAATGTAAAAATTGGTGATTTAGGAGAGATGTTTGGAAGTGTAAGACAAACTTCTGCTGACTTTTTAACAAACTACCAAAGAAGTTTTACAGCATCACAATTTCCACAAAAAGAAGAGATTTTTACAAAATTCTCTAATTCTAAAAAATTACCAACTATTGAAGAGTTAACTTCATTTTGGCACGCAATGTTAGATGAAATTATCCAAAGTGGAAAAGTAGCAACTTATAAAGCAAATGTTATTTTACAAAATGGTGAAAGAAATAATCAAGATGTTACTAGAATTGGTGTATTTTCTGCTTTTTCAGATGGAAACTTCTTAAAATATTCAAATGATATAAACTCGCTAATTGAACTATCAACACAACCTTCATCAGCATATATTTCAGATGCAAAAGAGTTTGAAGAAAGTTCAAATGAGATAAAAACAGCATTAATAGATCCAACAAGAGGAACACTATTTGAAATGCTTGGAAATAATCCTACTATCATGGATAGAATCAACCAAGGTGGAATTGTAGGATATATTATTATTTTACTTGGTGTTTTAGGTTTATTATTTGCAGCTTATAAAATTGTATTCTTAAATTTAATTCATAAAAAAATCAAAAAACAACAAAAAAATTTAGAAAACTATGATGATTCTAACTCTTTAGGAAAGATTGCAGGAGTATTTTATAAAAATGTAAATAACTCTATCAATGATTTAGAAATCAAAATTGGTGAAGCAATTTTAAAAGAGACAAATCATATCAAAAAAGGTCAAAGCTTTGTTAAACTTCTTGCAGCAGTAACTCCATTACTTGGATTATTAGGTACTGTAACAGGTATGATTGCAACTTTCCAAGCTATTACTTTATTTGGTACAGGTGACCCAAAACTTATGGCAGGAGGAATTTCAACTGCTCTTATTACAACTGTTTTAGGTCTTGTAACAGCTATTCCATTACTTTTTGCATATACATATATCTCTTCAAAAGCTGAAGCTATCGTATCTGTATTAGAAGAGCAAAGTATAGGAATGCTAGCAAAAACACTTAAATAACATGATTGATTTATATATAGATAACTTCTTTAACTTTTTTGATAAAGGTGGTTTTGTTTTATATATCGTATTTGCAATTGCCCTATTTCTTTGGGCATTGCTAATTGAAAGATATATTTATATTAGCTTTGAATATAAAAAATATGCAAAAGCTTTAAAGCAAGAATTATCACAAAATGAATTTAATCAAAAATTTAAAGAAGAGATAAAAAAGTATTTAATTGAAGAATCAAATATCAAACTAAAATCAGGTCTTAGTTTTATAAAGACTTTGATTATTGTTTGTCCATTAGTTGGTTTATTAGGAACTGTTACAGGAATGATTGAAGTATTTGATGTAATGGCACTAAGTGGTACAAGTAATGTAAAATCAATGGCAAGTGGTGTATCAATGGCAACTATTCCAACAATGGCTGGAATGGTAGTTGCACTTAGTGGAATACTATTTGAAAAGAAATTAGAATTATCAATAAAGTACCATACAGATAAGTTATATTTAGAAATATCAAAGGTTTTATAAAATGAGAAGATTTTCACAAAAGAATAATAAAGAAGAAACAGAAATAAACTTAACTCCAATGCTTGATGTTGTTTTTATTATGTTAATTTTCTTTATTGTTACAACCTCTTTTGTAAAAGAAGCAGGTATAGAAGTAAATAGACCAAGTGCAAAAACAAGTCAACAAAAAAGTGAAGCAAATATCTTAATAGCTATTAAAAATAATGATGAAATTTGGATTGATAAAAGAATGGTTGATATTAGAGCAATTAGATCAAATATAGAAAGACTTAAAGCTTCAAATACACAAAGTAGTGTTGTAGTTCAATCAGATAAAGATGCAAGAACAGGTGTACTTGTTAAAGTTATGGATCAAGTAAGACTTGCTGGAATTACAAATATCTCAATTTCTACACTAAAGAATTAAAATGAGAATATTAATAGCTGTAGTCGTATCTCTTGTTATCTCAATTGCGATGTTTGTATTGATGCAAAAAATGACATCAACTCAAAGTGAACATATAAAAAAAGAGACAAAACCTGTACAACTTACTTACTTAAGAGATAAAAAAGATACGGTTATTGAAAAGAAAAAAAGAGTTAAACCTAAAGAGCCAATTAAAAAAGTTGAACCAAAAAAGTTAGAATTAAAAACAAAATTAAATCAAGAACTAAATAAAAATGTAAAAATCAAGCCTTTGGATATTAGACAAAATATTGATATTTCTTCAATCAACTCTTTAACAGGAGCTAAAATAAATATTGGTTCGAACCTTTTAGATGCAAATATGCTAACTGCACTTAAAAGAGTAAATCCAAGATATCCAAGACGTGCAAAAATAAGAAGACAAGAAGGTTTTGTACAACTAACATTTAAGATTGATGCAAGTGGTTTTGTATCGGGGGTTCAAGTTGTTGATTCAAATCCTAAAGGTGTATTTGATGAAGCTTCAATCAAAGCTATAAAAAGATGGAGATTTAAACCTTCAAAAGATGATATTGCAGGAAGTTTTAAAAATGCAACTATCACATTTAACTTTAAATTAGCAAGGTAGTTATAATGAAAAAAATATTAGTAATATTGTTTCTTTGTTTTTACAGCAGTGCATTTGCAAAAATGCATATGTCAAAAAGTACATACAATAGTTTAATGAAAGCTCAAAAACTAATAGAAAAAGAAGATTACAAAACTTCAAAAAAGATGCTTGAGGAGTTATTAAAAGGTGATTCTAAAAATGATTATGAGAAATCATATATTTTGCAAACACTAAGTAATATATATATTCATAATGATAACTATAAAAAAGCTTCAAAAGCATATGAACAAATTATAAAATACAATGCTTTTGAAAAAGATAGTATTGATAAAATCAAATTTTCACTATCAAAAATCTATTTATCATTGGAAAAATATAAGCCAAGTATTAAACTTTCAACCAATCTTTTAAAGAGTAAAACTCTAAAGAAAAATGATGTTTACGAAACACTTATATTAGCTTATTATTATGATAAAAAATACAAAAAAAGTATAGAGTATTCAAAAAAATATTTCTCTTCAGAAAAAAATATAAAAGAGTCATGGTATAAAATCCTTTATTCATCATATGTTGAAGTAAAAGATTATAATGGTGCAATAAAGACTATGGAGATCATGGTTAAACTTTTTAGTGATAATGAAAGTTACTGGGTTCAATTAGCTTCTTTATACCAAGAAAGAAATAGGTTAAAAGACTCTTTAGCAACACTAGAGTTAGCCTATAAAGAAGGTGTTTTAAAAAATAAAAATAATATTTTGTATTTTATAAATATCTCTTTACAAAATGGAGTTTATAAAAAAGCAAATGACCTACTTACAAAGGCTGTTGAAACTGGTCTAATAGAAGAAGATAAAAAGATATTTGAACTACTTGTTTCAACACATGTAAATGCAAAAGATATTGACTTAGCAATCAAAAAAATTGAAACTTCTAAATATAAAAATGAAAATAAATATAAACTAATACTTGCAAATTTATATTATCAAAAACAAGAGTTTAAAAATAGTATTTCAATCTTAGATACAATAAAAGCTAAAAGAAACTCTGAAACTGCTGGAGAAAAAGAGATTTTAAAAGCACTATGTTATTATGAATTAGATGATAAAAAAACCTCTATTAAAATCTTAAAACAAGTTGTTAAAAACCCTTATCAAAAGAAAAGAGCAAGAAGTATTTTAAAAAGCCTTGAGAGTTAATCCTCTCTAGCTTTTTATTACTTTACTGTAATATTTCATAAAAAGAATTATCAACAACTATATTTTCATCATTAATATATCCTTTTTCTTTTATCTTTTTAATTGATCTAGATAGTGTCGCTGGTGCCATATTTAATTTATTTGCAATTTCAGAATGTTTTCTTTCAATTAATATCTTTGGATTATCTCTTAAAAAAGCACATACTTTTTGTGTAGCATCATATACTAAGTTTCTATGAATTGTTTGTTCTAAACTTCTCATCTTTTTTATTAAAGAACCTATAATATGAAAAGACAAGTTGGCATTACTTTGTAAAAGAGAAAGAAACACTTCTTTTTCTAAAACTGCTACTTTAGTTATATTACTTGTACTAATTGCAGTTGCAGGAAAAGCAGATGCTTGAAAAGTAGCCATTTCTGCTAGTATTGTAGGTTTACTAAAATTGTGAATAACTATTTCATTTCCCATAGTACCAGTTTTATATAATTTTAGTTTACCTTGAAGCATAATATAAAAAGAGTTTGCAAAATCTCCCTCATAAAATAAGATATTATCTTTATTTAAAGTAACTATTTTACAAGATTTATTTATTAGCTCAATTTCTTCTTCACTTAAAAGTCTAAAAAAGTCTATTTTATTTAATACATTTTTATACATGAAAAATATTAACTTAATCACACTTAAGTTTTGTTGATTTAAGTCATTGATAATCACTATTATTTTCAATAAAATTACAAAAAAGTTAAGGTACTCATGAATTTTATATTAAAAATATTAAAAGACTTTCCTAAATATATCTGGAGTGGTTGGGGCTCAATTGCCTCTATTTTTCTATTTTTTGCACTATGGGATTTAGGGAATCAAATATATGGAAACCTTGTATTGCCAAGTCCAAAAGAAACAATCCTAACATTAATTTCAATTATTTTAAATGATGAAACTATCACAAATATAGTAATTACTATAAAAAGAGCCTTCTTTGGATTTTTTATCTCACTTATTTTTGGTTCTTTATTAGGCTTATTAGCAGGTCTTTTTGTAACTGCTTCAATGATGAGTAGACCAATAGTTACTATTCTTGTAGGGATGCCTCCAATAGCTTGGATAGTTTTAGCAATGATTTGGTTTGGAATGAGTGATATGACAGTTGTATTTACAGTAGTTGTTGCTTCCTTTTCTATTGTTTTTGTAGGAGCATTACAAGGGACTAGAACCTTAGAAGGTAACCTAAAAGAGATGGCTGATAGTTTCAATTTATCTTTTAAAATGAAAATGCTTGATTTGTATTTTCCTCATATTTTCTCTTATGTATTTCCTGCTTGGATTAGTGCCTTAGGAATGTCATGGAAGATTGTAGTTATGGCTGAGTTACTTTCAGCAAATGAAGGAATTGGAGCAAGCTTAGCAATTGCAAGAAGTCAATTAGATACACCAACTGCCCTAGCCCTTGTTTTAATTATGGTTGGAAGTCTACTTCTAATTGAATATTTAATATTAGAGCCCATAAAAAGAGAGGTTGAAGCATGGAGAGATTAGAACAATTATTAGTAAAAGATGTTTCTTTCTCTTTTGGTTTTAAAGAGATTCTAAAAAATATAAATTTTGAGTTAAAAAAAGGACAAGTAGTATCAATAGTTGGTCCAAGTGGTGGAGGGAAAACAACTCTACTTCATCTGTGTGCCAGACTTTTAACCCTTGAAGAAGGAAAAATAAAAAACAGTTTTAAAAGTTCAGCTTTTGCTTTTCAAGAAGCAAGACTTCTTCCTTGGAAAAATGTTCTTGATAACATTTGTTTAGGACTTCTTGCAAAGGGTGTAAAAAAAGCAAAAGCTCAAAGTTTATCAAAACAGATTGCTTTGAAATTTGGACTTGAACAAGAGGATTTATCAAAATTTCCAAAAGATTTAAGTGGAGGAATGAAACAAAGAGTGTCTTTTGCTAGAGCTTTAGTTGTAAAACCTTCACTTCTATTTTTAGATGAACCATTTTCAGCACTTGATATTGGATTAAAAAAAGAGCTACAAAGTTTACTTATTGAAACTATAGAAAAAGAAGAGCTTAGTATTTTATTTATTACCCACGATTTAATGGAAGCCATTAAGTTAAGTGATGAGATTTTAGTTTTAAAAGCTCAACCAGTAGGTCATATAGTAAAAAGGTTTAAGTTTGATAAACCAAGGAGTTTAAGGGATGATAGCTTTGTATATGAACAAACAGCAAAACTTTTAAATGATGAATATATCATAAATACTTTTGAATTGGAACTAAAATAATGGAAAATAAAAAACAGTATGCAGCAAAACATTATGAGCATTATCCCCAAGGGAATTTTCCTATTTATTTAGCCTATGGTTTTAGACCTATATTTTTACTTCTTGCTCCATATATTGTAATTTCTATTATCCTTTGGAGTTTTACTTTTAGTGGCTTTATCTCTTTAGGTTTTATTGATAACTTGTTAACTTGGCATATATATGAAATGTTGTTTGGAGTAGGAAGTGCTGGTATTATTGCGTTCTTTCTTACGGGAGTTCCAGAGATGTTTCCAGGGGCAGTGCCAATTATAGGGAAAAAACTTTTATTTATAGTTTCTCTTTGGTTAGCTTCAAGAATTAGTTTCTGGTTTATAGCATTTTTAGGTATTCCTTTTGTTGCTTTTATCAACTTATTCTTAAGTTTATATATTATTTTACTTATTATAAAACCAGTATTTGCAGATGTAAAGAAAAAACATATATCTCTTGCTTTTAATCTTGTGGCACTTCTAATAATACAAGGAATGTTTTTTGCAAGTATTGCAAAATATTTAAATATTGATTCATCATCTATTTTGATTTTAGCTTTAGGTTTTTTCATTGTTTTAATATTACTTGCATTAAGAAGAGTAAATATGGAAGCTATAAATGAGCTTTTAGAAAGTGAAAATATAGATGAGACTTTTTACTCAAGAGCACCAAGATATAATTTAGCTATTTTTTGTGTGCTTTTATATACACTTGTAGAGTTTTTCTTTCCTAATAATTCTATTTTAGCTTATTTAGCCCTTGCTTGCTTTGCAGCTATTTTAAATATCTCAAATGATTTTATTTTAAAAGATAACAATATCTTAACTAAGCCCTTTGTCTTATATATGCTAAGTATTATTCTACTAACTTCTATTGCTTATGGCTTCTTAGCTTATGATTATTTAAATGAAAATCTTTATGCCTTAAATCATTTTAGGCATTTTCTTACAACAGGAAGTTTTGGTCTTGTCTTTTATGTTGTAATGATAGTTGTATCAACTATTCATACAGGAAGAAAACTCTTTACAAACCTTTGGTTAAACCTTGGGCTTATTTTAATAATTATTTCTACTTTTATAAGAGCATTTATTCCCTTTTATGAAGAGTATTCAATTGAAGCATATATTGTATCATCCATTTTATGGGCGATTCCATTTATTATTTATATGAAAATCTTTTTTCCATTTTTACTTTCAAAAAGAGCAGATGGAATAAAAGGTTAAAAAAGGAAAATCATGAAAAAAATCTTACTACTTAGTTTTATGTTTTTATTATCTCTTTTTGCAAAAGATGAAAATAAAATTGTTGTTGCAGGTCCTTTTGCCACAGTATCACATCCTATTATACACATGATACAAAATGACGTATTAAAAGACTTGAACAAAAAAATAGAGTTTAAACTATGGAAAAACCCCGATGAGCTTAGAGCTCTTGTTTTAAACTCAAATGTTGATTTTATAGCCTTGCCAACCAATGTAGCTTCAAATCTTTACAATAAAGGAGTTGATTTAAAACTTCTAAATGTCTCTATTTGGGGGATACTTGCGATGATAAGTAGAGATCCAAACTTAAAAACCTTAAAAGATTTTAAAGGTAAAAAAATTGCTCTTCCTTTTAGAGCAGATATGCCTGATATTATCTTTCAAGAATTAGCAAAAAAATATAGTTTAGATCCTAAAAAAGATTTCAAAATTCAATATGTAACAAACCCTATTGATGCTATGCAAATGCTTATTTTAAGACGTATTGATCATGCACTTTTAGCAGAACCTGCTATTTCAATAGCTCTAAGAAAAACCGGCTCTTTCCCTATAAATATCGTTGCTCCTGATTTATATAGAAGTGTTGACTTACAAAAAGAGTGGGGAAAACTTTTTAAAACAGAAGCTAAAATTCCCCAAGCAGGACTTGCATATTTAGGAAAGATAAAAGGAAAAGAAAAGCTTATCAATAGATTTTTACAAGAGTATGAAAAGTCTCTTCAGTGGTACAAGAAAAACCCAAAAAAAGCAGCTTCATTAGTTGTAAAAACTTTACCAATGCTTGAAGAAAAAGGTTTAGCTGATTCTATAAAGCATGTACAAATTCAAAGTGTAAATGCCTATGAAGCAAAAGAGGAGTTAGAGTTTTTCTTTAATGTTTTAAAAAATAGTAATGAAAAACTAATAGGTGGAAAACTGCCAAATGAAAATATATATTATAAATCAAACTAAAAGGAATAAATAAATGAAAAAAAGTCTTATTTTATCAAGTGTGACAACAATTGTTTTAGCAGGAAATTGCTATGCAAATGCAGATTTAGGTGAAGTTTTAGTTACAACTGCCACTAAAACTGAAAAAAATATAGATGGAGTTAGTGCTTCTGTTATTGTTGTAACAAAAGAAGATATTGAGAAAATATCTGCTTCAACATTAAAAGATGTATTTGAAAAAATTCCATCAATCAATGCTCAATATGCAAGGTTCCCCCACCCTAGTTCTAAATCAAAAGCTGCAATCTCTATAAGAGGAGTTGGTGCAAATGGTACTCTTATGCTTTTAGATGGTAAAAGATTATCAGCTGAAACAGAAAACCCATATGAGATGAATAGAATCCCTGCTTCAATGATTGAAAGAATAGAGATAGTAAAAGGTTCAATGTCAACACTTTATGGTTCTGATGCTATTGGTGGAGTTATAAATATTATTACAAAAAAAATCACTGAAGCTCAAACTGCTGTTGATTTAAAGTATGGCTTAAATAAAAAAGGTGATGCAAAACAAAAAAACTTCAACTTTACAACTATTGGAAAGAATGATTATTTTAACTATAAAGTTTTTGGTTCTGTTGTTGATGAAGAAGCTTTTACAAAGAAAAAAAATTATACTCAAACAGCAGTTAATCCTCAAACAGGTGCTGTTATAGGTGCAAATCCACAAAATGGTATATCTGGAAAAGAAGATATGACTTTTATTGATGATGCAACTGTTTTAAGCTTTGGAACAAGGTTTGAAAAAAACTTAACAGATAATCTTCTTGCAGGTATTGATTTTAATTACTTCAAAGAAGAAAGAGAAGGTATTTATTTAGGAAATGCTAAATTTGCAGGTGGTGGTCTTATAAAAAATACGCCTGTTTTATCAAAAGATAATAATAAAAGAATTGATGTTTCTACCGATTTTGAGTATCAAGTAAATAATGACTTAACTACTAATTTAAAATTTTATAGATCATATTATAAAAAAAGAAATGAAACTACTCCTGAAAATTTTGCAGGTCCAGTAAATAAAAAGTTTAGTGCAAATGTAACAATTGATAATGTAGAATCAACAACAACTTACCTTCTAAATGATAGTAATATACTTACTTTTGGAGCTGAATACAGAAAAGAAACTAGAGACTCAAGTGCTATTAATCCGAATCCTAGTTCAAGTGATTTTATTACAAAAGAAGTTACGTATAAATCAGTATTCTTACAAAATGAGATTGAAATCACAGACTCTTTAAATGCTACACTAGGAGCAAGATATGACCATATTTCAAACGCAGATAGTAAAGTAACATTCCAAGCAGGTGCTGTTCAAAAGTTTAATGATAACACCTCTTTAAGAATTAATTATTCTCAAGGTTTCAGAGCCCCTGATACAGCTGAACTTTTTGTTGTTGCTCCAGTTTTCAAAGATGGAAAAAGATTTGGTTCAGATGTAATTTTTGGACCTAAAACTACTGCTTATGACTTAAAACCTGAAGAATCACAAAGTTTTGAAATAGCTTTATCAAATAACTTTAATAAACTTTCTTCTGAAATTGTTGCTTTTCATACAAATATCAAAGATAAGATTGAGTTAGTTTCATATGGTACCGGAGCAGGGAAATACTATACTTCAGAAAATTTAGACAAAGTTGAAATCAATGGACTTGAATTAAGGCTTGATTATGATTTTACTAACTATTTAAATACAAACTTTAATTTAACATATTTAGATACTGAAGATAAGACCTTAAATAAGGAACTAACATTCACTCCTGATATTTCTGCATCTTTAGGAATAGACTATAAAATAACAAATAGTTTAAACACAAATATATCTTTAAGATATATAGGTGAACAATATACAAATAGTCAAAACAGTGAAAAAACTGAGGATTATACACTTGTAGATTTAGGACTTAATTACAAAATAAATAAAACTACAAGTTTTTATACAGGAGTAGATAATATTTTTGATAAAGAAGTTGATGAAGAGTTAGGAGTAAATGCTGGTACGTATATGTATGTTGGGTTTAGGTTTAATTTTTAATCATGTACGAATTAATTAAATTTATTCATATATCAACAATAATACTATTTGTTGGAACAGTTTATTTTAGAACCTTTGTTATTTTGAAAATAGTTTCATCTTTTCCTAAAGATGAAGCTATAAAAATACAACAAGCGATGGGAAATAAAGCTAGAAATATAATCAAAATCAATAATCTGATTTTAATTATATCAGGAATGTTATTATTGTTTTTATATACAAATAATAGCTCTATAATATTACATTTAAAAGTTTTATTAGGATTAATACTAGTAGTAGGCTTTTATTTTGTTCCTATTCTTTTTAATAAATTTGAGGCAGACCAAAAGTTTAAAACTATTTTTCACTATATCTTTTTTTCACTATTAATGTTTGTAGTTCTCTTATCCCAATTTATCTATAGTTTTTAAATAATGCTTTAAGAATCAATTTTTAAAGCATTATATTAACTTAATAATAATAGTTTCTTGTCTTCATAATCTCTTTAGGTCTTATGCCAAATCTTTTAAAAAAAGCATTAGAAAAATTTTGTGCATATGAATAACCTACTAATAAGGCTATTTCATTTATATTATATTCACTTTCTTTTAAAAGTATTTTTGCTTTTTGCATTCTTTCTTCTAATAAAAAAGAGTAAGGAGTGAGATTAAAGAATTTTTTAAATCCAAATTGTAATTTAAAATCATTCAATTTTACAATTTTTGAAAGTTCTTCTATGCTAGGTGGTTTCTGCATATTTTCAAGTAAAATTTTTTTTGCTTTGTTTAAAGCTTTTATATCATATTGTGAGAATTTTATTCCACTTAAATCTTTGTCAGGTTGACTTTGTGAAAAAGTATTAAGACAATGGTAAATAACCTCTAAAGTTTTTGACTCAAGATATAATTGATTTAATTTTCCAACCATAGGACTTTTATACATTTCATTTGCTAAAAATGACATTTTAATATCCATAAGAGAGTTATATAGCATTTTACTAAAGTTACTATTTTCAAGAGTGTTAAATATATACTCTTTAAAAGTATTATCAGGTAAAACTTTTTCTAAAAACTCTTTTTTTAAAATAAAAGACAACGCTTTATAAGAACTGTTTCGTGGTATTTCATGATAAATACAATCTTGCGAAATTAAGTGCAGATTAATATATGACTTTTTTGAAGAAAATTTTTCTCCTGAAATATAACTTTTTAATTTCATTTCTCCTTCAAGACCTAATGTAAAGGCAATACCATCAATTTTATGAATTGACTTTTGTTTGATTTCATTTTTTAATAAATAGTCACTTTTGTACAAAAATACTGTGTCGTTAAAATTAATTTCATTTATATCAAACTTTCCATTGTAATTAAATTCTTTTTTGGTATTTAATATTTCATTTTCATCTGAGAAACCTTTAAAGTTTTTCCAAAAACCATTATTCATAAATTTCCTTTATTGATTTCAATAACTGTTATCATAATATAATTTTTAACATAAATTAATCTTTACTCTATTTTAGAATTAAAAAAAATATATATAAAATATTTTCAATATTGATTTTTATTATTGTTATTAATAAAATTACACATTAAATTTGTTCATAAACATATAAAGGATATCAGATATGAAAAAGAAATTACTGGTCAAAAGTATAATATTATCAACTATTACAAGTAGTTTTTTATTGGCACAAGACCAGCCACAAGAACTTGGAGACGTTACTGTTAGTGCGAATAAAATTGAAGAAAATATTCAAGAAGTTCCACAAAGTATTACAGTAATTAATAAAGAAGAGTTAGAAGAAAAAAGAATAACAGACATTGAGGGTGTGGTTGATGAAATACCTAACATGAGTTTTGAAAGGGCTTTAAATGGAAGTTTATCTACTACCTTTAGAGGCTTATCAGGTTCAACTTTTACTCTTAGTAACCCCGTTGTTATTTATGTTGATGGTGTTCCATATTATGACAGATATGATTATAACCCTTCTTTTATAAATGTAGATCAAGTAGAAATTCTAAGAGGTCCACAAGGTACACTTTATGGTAAAGACTCTACAGGGGGAGTTATAAATATTATTACAAAAGCACCTGAAAATGAGTGGCACGGAAGTATCAATGCTGAAGCTGGAAATTATGGTTACACAAAGGGAGCCTTCAATACAAGTGGAGCACTCATAGATAATAAACTGTATGCGGGTATTAATGGTTCTTTAAAATCGGATGATGGTTGGCTTACAAATAAATATTCAGGTATGAATAAAGATGCCAATAGAACAAAAGCAAAAAGAGTAAGTGCTTTTACAATTTATAAACCGACAGACAACTTATCAAGTAAACTTGTTATTTCTCATGATTATGACAAAGAGTATGGAAGAAGAGGTATAAATATTGATAATACACTTCCAATTAATGATTTAAAACGAGATGAGAATGTGAGTTTTGATGTTCCTTCATATATTACAAGAAAAACAAATTCACAAAGTCT
Source organism: Arcobacter sp. CECT 8983 (assembly GCF_004118855.1). NCBI lineage: Bacteria > Pseudomonadati > Campylobacterota > Epsilonproteobacteria > Campylobacterales > Arcobacteraceae > Arcobacter > Arcobacter sp. CECT 8983. Next base: position 48,052 of record NZ_PDKF01000014.1, read on the forward strand.
AAAATTTGATTATGAATTAGAAAAAATGAAAATGGAATCTGTAACCATACATAAAGATTTCGATATTGATATCGTTCATGACAGTGATTTTTTATCTGGAACCAGCAGTGATGGTTTAGCTTCACTTATTATTTCAGATGTCCAAACGTGGTCGCAAGAATTTAAATTAGCAAGTAAGAATCAAGATATAAAATGGGTAGCAGGACTATTTTTTGATGATGAAAAAAGAGAACAAGGTCCATATGGAAATGCAAGTAGTAGAGGTACTGCAAATGTAGTCTCTACAATTGATACAAATACATATGCAGTATTCGGTCAAGTCATGATTCCTCTAAATGATTTTGAATTAACTCTTGGAGGAAGATACCAAAGAATAACTAAAGATATTAAATCTGACTTTTACAACAGTTTTACAAATACTTCTAACAGTCTTCATCAATATGATGATGAAAAGTCATGGAGTACTTTCTTGCCTAAAATTGCTTTATCGTATAGTTTTAACAATGATTTAATGGCATATACTTCTGTTTCAAAAGGGTTTATTCCAGGTGGTTTCAATTTCTATTCCACAAGTGATAGCAGTGATTCTTCTTTTGAGCCTGAAAAATCTACAAATTATGAAATTGGAATAAAGTATCAACAAGATGACTATACTATTAATGCAGCTATCTTTAGAATGGAAATAGAAGATTTACATGTATATAGTACTCTTCCTGGGGGTGTTTTTGTAACAGATAATGCACGAAAAGCTCACTCTCAAGGATTAGAAATTGATGGGAAATATTATTTAGGCAATAACTTTGAATTAACAGCAAGTGTAGGACTTATTAAAGCAAAATATGATGATTATACAGATGCTAATGTTAATTATGATGGACAAAAGATTACTGGAACTCCTAAATTTACAACTTCAATAGGAATATCATATTTTGCTCAAGAAGGTCTTTATGGAAGAGTTGGTCTTCAAGGAAGAGGAAAGACTGGTTTTAGAAGAAATGGCAAAGTTGAAGAAACTGACGGTGGTTTTACTGCAAATACAAAAATAGGATATAAAATCAATGATTGGGATGTTTATGGATATATTACAAATATTACAGATGAAGAATATGTTCTATCTTATGGTAGAGGTGTAGGATTTAATGAGCCAAGAAGATTTGGATTTGGCGTAAAATATACATTTTAAATAAAAACAAATCAATTATTATATATAAAATAAAGGACAAAAATGAAAAAAATAAAAAAAGTTTTTTTAGCAACTGTTATTTTAAGTGTTAACACTTTATTAGCACATAGTTTGTGGGTTAACTCTTTTGAGTCATTCTCTCATAAACCAGGCCATGCAATAGTTAGTTTAGGATGGGGACATTCAATTCCTATTGATGATATACTTAATTCACCCAATGGAAAAGTTGTTATAGAAGATTTTTCTTTAATTAATCCAAAAGGAGAAAAAACACAATTAAAAATTCCTTCAAGTGAAACTGCAAAGGCAAGTAAAACAACTAAAGATTTTGATTTATATGATGCCGATATAGCTTTACAGAAAATTGCTCTTAAAAAAGAGAGTATAAAAGGAGTTTATATTCTTCAAGCAAATTCTAAACCTACTTTTTATACAAGTTATATAGATACAAAAGACAGACAAAGGTTAAAATTAAAACCAAAAAATGAGCTCAAAGATATTAAAAAAATATTGATGTCTATTAAGTATCAAGCCAATGCAAAATCTTACCTTACTTTAGACAAATGGACTGAACCAAAAGCTACAAACAAAGGACTTGAAATCATTCCTAAAAGTGACCTTTCTAATGTAAGAATAGGAGACCTTGTTGAGTTTGAAGTTTTATTTATGGGGAAACCTTTAAATGCAACTGCTGCTAGTATGGATTATATAAAAGCTGCTAGCAATACTTTTGGTCAAAATGAAGGATTTGCTTTAATGTCATCTATAGTAGAAGGAAAAGCTCAAATAAGAGTTCAAAGTGCAGGACAATGGATTGTATCTTGTACCCACAAAACAGCCATTACAAAAGATGGTCCATTAAAAGAGTTATATAATAAGGTGAATTATTCATTTAATGCCAGTAGCTTAACTTTTAATGTAAAAGAATAAGATACAATTTAAATTCTAAAGAGTTAACTCTTTAGGGTTTAATAGTAATAAAAATATATCTATAACTATTTTTTCATCTTACAAAGAGGATATACCTTAAAAAGGCTATTTCTTTAACCAAAACTTAACCAAAACTTTAATAAAATCTATAAAAAAATTTTATAGGTGTTTACAAAGTGTTCGATAAAAAACTTAATATTTCTTTGCTTTACGTAGAAGATGATATCCATACAAGAGAAGAGTTATCTCATATTTTAAATTTTTATGTAGATAAACTTTATGTTGCTGAAAATGGAGATGAAGGTTTAAAACTCTATGAAGAGTATAACCCTGACTTAATTTTAACAGATATAAAAATGCCTGTTTTAGATGGTATATCAATGAGTAAAAAGATTAGAGAATTTAATCCTGATGCAAAAATTATTTTACTTACTGCTTTTAATGAAACAAACTACTTAGTAGAAGCAATAAAAATGAGTATTGACTCTTATGTAACTAAACCTGTAGATCTTGAAGATCTATTTTTAAACATGGAGAAAGTTTCTTCTCAAGTTGAACTTAAAAAAGATAAAGAAAATATTGGAAACCTTTTAGAAGAGTACAAAAAAACAGTTGATTTAAGTTCTATTGTTTCAAAAACAAACTCAAAAGGTATTATCACTTTTGTAAATGAACAATTTGAAACAATTTCTGGATACAAAAAAGAGGAGCTTATTGGCAAATCTCACAATATTGTAAGACATGAAGACACTCCTGCTGAAGTATTTAAAGAAATGTGGTACACAATAAAAATATTAAAAAAGCCATGGTACGGGAAAATTAAAAATAAAAAGAAAGATGGAAATGCTTACTATGTAAAAACTGTAATAAATCCCATCTTAGATACAAATGATAATATTATAGAATTTATTGCAGTACGTTCAGATATTACAGAACTAGAAGAAACAAAATTAAAATTAGAAAAAGAGTATGAAAAAACCTCAATAAAATATAATGAAGCTTCATCATTATCAAAAATATATGAAGAAGCCTTTGATAAAAGTAGTATTATTTTAAGAGTTACAAGTGATATGCAAATCAAATATATCAATAAAATGTTTTGTGAACTAACTGGCTATACAAAAGATGAACTTGAAGGAAAATCTTATTGGACAATTAAACACCCTAATACATCAAAAGAATTTATAGAAAAAGCTTTTAACCAAGCAAATGAAAATGGTATATGGAAAGGTCAACTAGAAGGCTGTACAAAAGATAAAAAAGATATTCACTATATTTCAACTATTGTTGCAATTAAAGATTTAAATGGCAATCTTATTGAATATCTTTGTATAAGACTTGATATAACAAAAGTAATAGAATTACATGAAGAACTTGAAGAGACTCAAAGAGAAATAATTTATACTATGGGTGAAATAGGAGAAACAAGATCTAAAGAGACTGGCTTCCATGTAAAACGTGTTGCAGAATACTCAAAACTACTTGCTCTTAAATTTGGATTATCAAAAGAAGAAGCAGAAATTTTAAGGCTTGCAAGTCCTATGCATGATATAGGAAAAGTTGGAATACCTGATTCTATTTTAAATAAGCCAGCTAAACTTACACCCCAAGAGTACGAAATAATGAAAGATCATGTTAATATTGGTTATGACCTTCTTAAAAACTCTTCAAGAGACACCCTTAAAGCTTCAGCTATTGTTGCTTATGAACATCATGAAAAATGGGATGGAAGTGGTTATCCTAGAGGATTAAAAGGTGAAGAAATTCATATTTTTGGAAGAATCACTGCAATTTGTGATGTTTTTGATGCCTTAGCTCATGAAAGACCTTATAAAAAAGCTTGGGAATTGGATAGAATCATCAAACTCCTTAAAGAAGAAAAAGCTAAACATTTTGATCCAGTATTAGTAGATCTGTTTTTAGAAAATCTAGACAAATTTTTAGAAATCAAAAATACATATGAAGATAAAGTTTAATAGTAGTACTTCCTTGTTTTCATCACATCTTTAGGAAGAACTCCAAAATGTTTAAAAAAAGCAGTTGAAAAACTTTGTTGGTATTTATATCCAACTTTTCTTGAGATTTCACTAATATTATAATCACTACTTTCTAAAAGTTTTTTTGCTTCTTCCATCCTTGTTTGCAAAACTAAAGCTCCAGGAGAAGTATTAAAAAACTTTTTAAATCCATACTTTAATTTAAACTCATTTAAAGCAACTTTTTTAGATAAACTAGAGATTGTGCAGTCAAAAGTCAATGAATTAATTATATTCTTTGCTTTTTCTAAAGCCTGCATATCTTTTTCATCAAATTTAATACTGCTAGATAAAGACTCTTTTGGATTAAAAAGAGAGTTTAATTCTAAATAAATTAATTCTAATATCTTTGATTCTAAATATATTTCACCAAGCTTTCCTTTATATAAGCTTGTATAGTATAGTTCACTTAATATTTTTCCAACTTGAAAATCTGTTGTCTTACTTGCTAAAAGTTCATGGCAATAGTTTTTCTGTAAAGAATCAAAAACTTTATTTGTTTCTTTATTTTCTGGTAAAACTTTTGACAAGAAATCTTTTTTTAATACTAGTGTTATTTTATTAATATTACCTTTTTTAGCTTTTGATTCTGTTTCTTCTTCCTTTACTAGTTCAATATCTGTCATATTATTTGATGTTGAAAATCCATATTTCGATACTTTAGATTTATAATTAACATCTCCTACTAAATTAAAATCCATCATTATTCCATCAACTTTAGATTTGGATAAAACTACTATGTCATCTTTTAAAACTATATTAGATTTTACAAAATAGATTGAGTCATTGATTTGTTTATCAATTATTTCTCCTTCAACTTTTTCTGAAGGAAATATCATTTCACTTTGATTATTATTAAATTTAAAATTTATTTTATTTAAAGACATACCTACTCCAAAATACTATTTGATTAAAAAAGAATACCACTAAATTTAAAAACTCATTGAAAATGATACTGAGTATTAATTATAATAAAGAACAAATTAAAAAAACATAATGGAGTAAAAAATGAACAAAAGGCTAGAAAAAATAGCTTTAATTTCACTAATAACAAGTAGCCTACTTTTAGCAAATGATCTAAAAAAAGAACAATTAAAATTAGATGAAATAACGATAAGCGCAAATAAGATGGATGAAACAATTAAAGAAGTACCTCAAAGTATTTCTCTTTTAACTGATTTAAATATTGAAGAAAGAGAAATCAAAAGTATTCCAGAAATTATTGAATACATTCCTAATCTTTCTTCTACATTTATGTATTCTGATAGAGTAAACTTTAGAGGTATTAATACTTCAATTTTTACTAATAATAACCCTGTCGTTATTTATATTGATGGAATTCCTCATAGTAGTGTTTATGCTTTTGATGCTTCAATTTTAAATATTGAAAGAGTAGAAGTACTAAGGGGACCTCAAGGTGCCTTATATGGGAAAGATAGTATAGGAGGAGTTATAAATATAGTCACTAAAAAACCTTCTAATGAAATAGAAGGTTTTGTTGGACTAGAATATGGAACTAACAACTTTAGACAAACCAGTTTCAATATTAGTGGGGCACTTATTGAAAATGAACTATTCTTTGGTTTAAATGGTCTATTAGGGAAGGATGATGGTTGGCAAACAAATCATAATGCTAACCAAGAAGATGATGCTAACAGAAAGGAGTTCCATAAATTAAATGCTAGTTTATATTATGAGCCAACTGATAAGTTAAGTTTTAACTTAAACATTTTAGATGACAAAAGTTACAGATTTGGGTTTGAAGGAGGTGCTATTCCTCAGAATAAAAATATTAATAATTATAAAAGAGATGATTTTAAAAATATAAATTATGAAACAGATACATATATGAAAACAAAATCAAAAGCTCAATCACTAAAAATTGATTATAAGTTAGATGAAAATATAAATTTCACTTCAGTATCTGCAAATAAAAAAATAGATATTGATGGAACATGGGATGTTGATTTAGGAATAAATCCAAACTATGATGATATGTCAATGTTCCAAGATGCAACTTCAAAAAACTTTTCCCAAGAATTTAGAATCGCAGGAGAAAATAAATATTTAAGATATGTGTTTGGCTTATATTTTGAAAAAGATGAATTTAATTTCCACAATTATGGACAAGAGTATCCTAGTTATCTTGCTGGTAATCCTTTTGGTGCAGGTATTGATGTAGAGTTTAATGCAAAATCAAAGGCTAATAGTAAAACTTATGCAAGTTTTGGGCAAGTTGTTATTCCATTTTTAGAAGACTATGAATTAACACTAGGAGGTAGATATCAAAAGATAAAAAAGAAGATGGACTTAGATAATTATATGCATCCAATAAATACTAATGCAAACCCTTATTTTGAATTAAATGAAGAACATACTTGGAATACATTCTTACCTAAAGTTGCTCTTTCTAAAAAATTAACTGACGACTTAACAACTTATGTTACTGCTTCAAAAGGTTATTTACCTGGAGGATATAATAACTTTGCTTCAAATGGAGGAGAAAAGGAAAATAGATTTGATGCACAAACTTCAATAAATTATGAGTTAGGAATTAGAGGTTCACTTTTAGAAGATAAATTATACTTATCATCTTCAATTTTTTATATGGATATTGAAGATATTCATGTATATAGTACGGACCCCGCAACTAGTATGATGTATACATCAAATGCAGGGGAAGCCTCATCAAAAGGTTTAGAAATAGAACTTGCTTACAATATCAATAATAATTGGAGTATCGATACTGCTATTGGTATAGTTCAAGCTAAATATAGTGAATATACAGATTCAAATGGAAATGATAACAAAAATAAAAAGATAGAGAGAACTCCTAGTCACTCTTTAAACCTTGGTCTTTCATACTATGGTGGAAATGGTTTATATGGAAGATTTGATATTAGAAATCAAGGAGATATGTATTTTAATGCCCAAAATAGTTTAAAACAAGACTCTTATACAGTTGCAAATGCAAAAATCGGATACCTATTTAAAGATTTAGATATTTATACTTATGTAAAGAATATTACAAATGAAAGTTATATTGTAGCTGTAGAAGAGATGGCTGAATTCAGACAGTTAACATATGGAAGAGGTAGATTTATAGGCTTAGGATTAAAATATAATTTCTAATAAATAGGCTAAAGTAAAACTACTTTAGCCTAAAAATAATAGTTTCTACTTTTTACTAAGTCTTTAGGTAATACACCGAAATGCTTAAAAAAAGCAGTTGAAAAACTTTGTTGGTATTTATATCCAACTATACTTGAAACTTCGGAAATATTATATTCACCTGTACTTAATAAAGCTTTTGCTTTTTGCATTCTAGTTTTTAAAACTAAACCTCCCGGAGTTGTATTAAAAAGTTCTTTAAATCCAAATTTTAATTTAAATTCATTTATTGCTACTTTTTTACAAAGTTGTTCTAATGTATAAAAGTCATCTGCTTTCTCAATTAGCTCTTTTGCTTTGTGTAAAGCAATTCTATCTTCATAATTTATTTTAGAACATCCACAAGTACATAAATTATTTTCTTCTTTTAAAATAGTAGTTAATTCTTTATATACCAATTCAAAGACTTTACTTTGAGTATATAAATCATTTAATTCCCCTTCAAAAGGTGAGTTATACAATTCTTTTGCAAGGGATATTATTTTATAATTTTCAAAATTCTTTTGAAAGTTTGTAGAAATATTGTTTTTATAATTTGTAAGTAATTCATCTTTTCTTTCTATCTTATTTAAAAAATATTTTTCCAGAAATTCATCTCTTAAAATAAGACATAAATTACTACTTTTAGAACTATTATTAAAATCTATAACAGAATCATATTCATTTACATATTTAGTAAATACACTATTTTTTTTTATATCTAAAATACTTTTATTACTTTTATCAGAATATCTGTATTCTCCATCTAAATTAACAAGAATAGAAAGACCTGAGATAAAAGATTTTGAATTTATTGATAATGACTCATTGATAGTAGTATGTGTTTTAAACATTACAATATCTTTATTTACTATCTCTTTTTTACTTGTAAAGTTTCCTAAGTTTTTTGGCAATTGAAAATTTATTGTTTTAGAAATATCTGACTCAAGCATAAATTCATCAAAATTTTCTAAATTTAGTTTATATGACATAAAAAAATACCTTTTTATTAAAAAATAATCCATATTTATTAAAAATATATTTGTTTATAATTATGATTATCAATATAATAATATCCAATTTAAACATAAGATTTAATAATGAAGGTTAAATAGTGAAAATCAATGAAAAAATCATTTTACTATCTTTAGTTTGTAGTACTCTTATTTATGCAAATAATGAATCTACAAACTTAGATAGTGTTACCGTAACTGCAAACAAAGTAGAAGAAAATATCAAAGATGTTCCTCAAAGTATTAGTGTATTAGATGCAACTGTAATTGAAGAAAAAGGTATAAAAAAAATCTCAGAGGTAATAAAAGAAATTCCAAATATGAATTTCCAGAATTCTACAACTGGTGGAGCTAGTTCGTTTAGAGGATTAAACACTTCTATGTTTACAAATAACAATCCTATAGTAATCTATGTAGATGGAGTAGCATATTATGATAGAGTTGATTTTGATCCATCACTAGAAAATATTGATAGAATTGAAATATTAAGAGGACCTCAAGGTACTCTGTATGGTAAAGATGCCATAGGTGCTGTTATTAATATAATAACAAAAACTCCCACAAATGACTGGAGTGGAAATATTTTAGCAGAATATGGAAACGATAATCTATATAAAACTTCATTTTATACAAGTGGAGCAATAATTGAAAATAAACTTTTTGCAGGTATTAATGGTTCTTTTAAAAGAGAGGATGGCTGGATTACAAACAATTATTCAGCAATGGATGAAGATGCAAATAAAAAAAGAGATAGAAAAACAAATGCTTTTTTACTTTTTGAACCAAATGAAAAGTTCTCTGCAAAAGTTACTTTAACTAATAATTATAAAAAAGACTACTTTATGGATGGATTTGGCAGTGATCCTTCTATTGATATTAATAAACTAAAACGAGAAGATGCCAAAAATGTAAGCTTTGATGTTCCAGCTTACGAAAGAACAAAAGTAAAATCTGAGAGCCTTAATCTTAACTATGAATTTGAGAAAATGAAACTTGAATCAATAACAACACATAAAAGAGTTGATTTTGATGGAGAATATGACACTGATAATACTTCCAATACTGCAAGTGATGGATTAAGACAGTTCAATTATACAGAATTAAAAGCATGGACTCAAGAACTAAGACTTGCAAGTAAAAATCAAGATATCAAATGGGTTGCAGGTTTATACTTTGATAAAGAAGATAGATCGCAAGGTCCATATGGAGTAGAACAACTTTCTATGGGAAGTGTTTATATAGGAGATGCCTATTCAAATGCAAACAGCAAAACGCAAGCTATCTTTGGACAAACAATGATACCTTTAAGTGAAGATTTTGAATTAACTTTAGGAGGTCGATATCAAAGAATAAAAAAAGATATTGATGTAATTGCTAAATCTAGTTGGGCAGGTACTTCTAATCCTGATGTTAATTACAAAGATGAAAAAACATGGAATACATTTCTTCCAAAACTTGCATTAATGTATCACTTAAATAAAGATACTTCTACTTACTTCTCTGTTTCAAAAGGATATATGCCTGGAGGATTTAACTTCTACCCTTCTAGTGACAAAAGTTCTGAAAATAGTTTTGAAGCGCAAAAATCAATTAATTATGAACTTGGATTAAAACACTTAGGAGAAAATTATGCAATTAATCTTGCTCTATTTAGAATGGATATAAAAGATATTCATGTTTATAAACAATTAATGGGTGGAACAATATTTGCCACAAGTAATGCAGAAAAAGCCTATTCACAAGGTATTGAACTTGATGGTTCATATTATATTACTGACAACTTACAATTATCAGCAGCCTTAGGTTTCATTGATGCAAAATATGATGAATACAACAATGGAACAAGAGATTACAAAGATGAAAGAATAGAAGGCACACCAAGATATACAGCAAGTTTGAGTCTTGCATATATGCAAGAAAAAGGTCTATATGGAAGAGTTGATATTCATGCTAAAGGAAAAACAACTTTTATTGATGGAGCAAATAATGATGATTTAGTTGAAGCCAATGGAGGAATCACCTCTAATATAAAAGTTGGATACAAAATTAAAAACCTTGATGTATTTAGTTATGTCAATAATATTACAGATGAAGATTATGTAAGTTCTTATATGTCTAAACCAGGTGTGTCTTGGGTTGGATTTAATGAACCTAGAAGATTTGGAGTTGGCGTTAAATATAGTTTTTAATCCTTTTCAAATAAAAAATAATCCTTAAAGAATACATTAGATATTGATAGTTCTTATCAATATCTATATAATTTACAATAAATACCAATCATACTTAGGAATCAATGATGAATAAACACACAAGTAAAAAGCATGGTCTTTGGACCATTATGAAACCTGTGATGCTTGAGATACGTTTAGCTATGGTTTTATCAGCAATCGGTAGCTTATCTTTAATTGCTTCACTTTTAATTTTATCTCTTACTTTAACAAATATTATGCAAGGCACTCCTTTAGAACTTTTTAATATAAAACTTGACCTAATAAATACAATTATATTATTAGCAATTTTGACAGCTATTGCTTTTTTATCAAGATTTTATGCTTTTGTAGTTTCTCATTTAGGAGCATTTAGATTAGAACAAATTTTACGTACAAAATTAACGCAACATTTAGCAGAAATTCCTTTAGGTTATATTATTTCAAATGGTTCAGGATCACTTAAAAAAGTTATTCAAAATGATGTAAGAAATCTACATACCTTTGTAGCAGATAGTATTCCTATGTTAGCAAAAAGTATTGTTGCTCCAATTACTACTTTAATAATACTTTTTATCATAGATTATCGATTAGCACTTGCTAGTATCTGTATATTACTTCTTGGTTGGCTTGCAATGGCTTATGCTATGCGAGATTCAAAAGAATTAAGAGATAAATATGATCAAAGCCAAAGTGATATAAATAAAGCAGTAATTGAATTTGCACAAGCTATGCCTGTAGTAAGAACTTTTGATGATGGAACAAGCTCTTTCAAAAGATATAATAGTGCACTTTATGCTTATAAAGAAAATTTAACTAATTGGATGAAAATAAGTGCAGTTCCTGCAAAACTTGGAATGATAATATTAAGCCCTCTTCCCACACTTCTAACAGTTTTATTCATAGGTATTTTGCTTTTAAATAGTGGTTCTTTAGAACTTTTTGCTTTGATTTGTGCACTTTTTTTAAGTACAGGAATGGCGGATGCAATGATGCCTATTATGTGGCTTCAAAACTTTATAAAAAAATCTCAAGCCTCTGCTTTAAAGATTCAAGAACTACTAGATGTTCCAACTTTACCTATTTCAAAAAATGCAAAAATTCCTACTACTTTTGAACTAGAATTCAAAAATGTATTTTTCAAATATGAAAATGTAGAAGAAAACTATGCTCTAAAAAATATAAACTTTAAAATAGAAAGTGGAAGTGTTACAGCTTTAGTAGGTCCAAGTGGTGCGGGTAAAAGTACCATTGCAAAACTTATTCCTAGATTTTGGGATGCAAGTAAAGGAGAGATTTGCATAGGTGAAATTAATATTAAAAATATTGAACCTCATGTTTTAATGAATACAGTCTCTTTTGTATTTCAAGATACTTTTCTTTTTCAAGACACAATTTACAACAATATTAAAATTGCAAATGAAAACGCAAGTAAAGAAGAAGTTATAGAAGCAGCAAAAGCAGCACAAATACATGATTTTATAGAAAGCCTTCCAAATGCTTATGAAACAAAAGCTGGAGATAGAGGAACTAATCTTTCAGGAGGTCAAAAACAAAGAATTACAATTGCACGTGCAATATTAAGAGATACTCCTATTGTGGTACTTGATGAAGCAACTGCTTTTGCAGACCCTGAAAATGAAGAAGAGATAGTAAAAGCCTTAGCAAATTTAACTATAAATAAAACAGTTATTATGATAGCCCATCGTCTTTCAACTATTAAAAATGCTGACCAGATTGTTGTTTTTGACCAAGGAGAGATAAGTGAAATAGGCAAACACGAAAAACTACTTGAAAATAAAGGTATCTACAAAAAATTATGGGAAAACTATGAACAAGCAAGTCAATGGAATCTAGAAAAAGGAAAAACAAATGAATAATGAAAAAATATCTTCATTTAAAGAATCTTATCAGACAACTATGAATATAGCAGGTAAAAATGCTAAGCTAGTAAAAAGAAGTTTTTTATATTTTATTTTTGCTTATATCTTTCAAGGTTTAGCTTTTGCTTTATTTTTTCCTCTTCTAAATAATATTTTTGCTACAGAATTTAATATTAAAGAAACTCTATTTTGGTTTGGAGCAGTTTGTATCTTTAGTCTAATTTCTTTCTTTTTTAGATGGTTAGCTTCAGGTTTTCAATATTCAAAAGATATCATAAAAATAACCCATGACCTCAGAATTAAACTTGGTGAAAAAATAAAAACCATGCCTTTACAAAGTCTATATAAATATAGAACAGGCGAATTAAACTCTATCTTAGCACAAAATGTAGATGAATCAATTCTTCATATGGGAATAGTTTCAGGGATGTTTTTTGAAGTTCTTATAGTACCTCTTGTAATAATTATTGCAACCTTTTTTATAAACCCTAATATGGCACTTGCACTTCTTATTGCTCTTCCTTTTGCCGTTCCTATTTATTATTGGAGTAGAAAAAAAACAAAATGGGACAAAACAGAAGGAGTCAAAGCACATTCAGAACTTGAAGCTAATACAGTTGAATACATTCAAGGCTTACCTATTTTAAGAGCAGTAAATCAAGTTGGTGAAAATGCACAAAACCTTCAAAAATCTATTATTAATTTAAGAGAAGTACAGAAAAAAGGTGTTTTTGCCTCAACTATTCCTATGATTATAATGAATACTTTAATTGAATTTATATTTTTATTTGTACTTGTTTTAGGAAGTTTATTAATTACAAAAGCAGATTTTACTATAGGAGCTTTAATTGCCCTACTTATTATTTTAGGAAGATTATCTGAACCTTTGGCAAACTTTTTAGCTGTTGCAGGGGTATTAGATATTATGGAAGCTTCTTTCAAACAGATTCAAAAACTTTTAGATACAAAAGAGTTTTTTATAAAAGAACCAAAACAAAAACCCAAAAAATTTGATATTGTGTTTAAAAATGTAAATTTTGCATATGAAGGGAACAAAAAGAGTGTCTTAAAAGAACTAAACCTTCAAATACAAGATAAATCACTTACTGCAATAGTTGGGCCATCAGGAAGTGGTAAAACAACAATTACAAAACTTATTATGAGATATGATGACCCACAAAAGGGAGTAATAAAGATTGGTGATGTAGATATTAGAAGTATGAAGCAAACTACTTTGATGCACTATATCTCTGTGGTATTTCAAGATGTTTACTTATTTGATGATACTATCTTAAATAATATACGTATGGGAAAACCAAAGGCTAGTAAGGAAGAAGTATTAGCTGCTTCTAAAGCTGCATTTTGTCATGAATTTGTTTCAAAACTTCCTAATGGCTATGAAACAAAAGTGGGAGAAATTGGTGGTAGTTTAAGTGGAGGAGAACGTCAACGTATTTCAATTGCAAGAGCTATCTTAAAAGACGCACCAATTGTAATCCTTGATGAACCTACCTCAGCACTAGACACCGAAAGTGAAGTAGCTGTTCAAAATGCTTTAGATGAACTTATCAAAGACAAAACTGTAATTGTTATAGCCCATAGACTTTCTACTATTGCCCATGCGGATAATATCCTAGTAGTAGAGAATGGTGTTATAAATGAACATGGTACACACCAAGAATTAATTAATAAAAAAGATAAATATTATTCTATGTTTCAAGCACAACAAAGAGTTAAAAAATGGGATGTAAAGAGTAGTTTAGTATGAAAAAGAAATTAACTTTTACTACCATAATATTGCTATTCAGTCTTTATACAACTCAATTTTTAGGTTTAGGTTTTTTTGTAGAAGCCTTTGTTGGTATTTTAAGACAAAATGGTGTTCCTTTAGAAAACCTTGGCTTTATTTATATGTTAGGGCTTTTTTGGGTATTTAGATTTTTATGGGCACCTTTTATTGATAAAATATATTTTAAAAAAATGGGACATTATAGGGCTTGGATTCTTATTTTCCAATCTTTGATGGTTATTACCCTTTGTATTATTGCTCTATTAAATGTAGAAGACAATCTTGCTTTAATAATATATCTATCAATGTTTTTTGCTTTTTTTGCAGCTTCACAAAATATTGCTTTAGATGCCTTTGCTTTTAAAGTAACTTTTAAAAGACAGCGTTCTTTAATTAATGGAATAAAAGCAGGAGGTGGTCTTGTCGGTATGGTTCTAGGTGGAGGTTTTGGTTTAATTCTTTATTCTAAATTTGGTTGGCAATATACTTTATTTGTAATGGCTATTTTCACATCAATTTCACTTCTTCAAATATTTATCTATACTGAACCAAAAATGAAACATTCAAACTTTATTGAAAAAGTAGACTATAAACAATATCTTACTTTTTGGAAAACAAAAAAGAAAAAACTGTGGTTTATTTTGCTTCTTTTTTATCCAGCTACTATCTCTTCTGCTTTTGGAATGATTACACCTCTTCTTGTAGATTTAAATTGGAGTTTAGACAAAATAGGTTTTTCTGTTCATATAGTAGGATATGGAATAGGTTTTTTAGCCTCTTTTACTGCTTCTTTCTTAATAAGTAAATTTGGTAAAAAAAATATTCTAATAATTGCTGCATTAGGACAAATTGTAGGTATTTTGATGCTTCTATTAATTTTTGAACATCATGAAAATGAACTTATTGTAATGTTAATAATAGGATTTGTATTCTTATTCTATACTCCTTCACAAGTTTTAATGACAACATTAATGATGGATTTATCTTCAAATAAATCCCCTGCTTCACAATTTGCGATACAACATAGTATTTACATGTTCTCTGGGATTTTCTTTAGTTCCATATCTGTTTCTTTATCTGGAATTTTAGGTTACGAAAAGATAATTATAATTTGTGCCTTTATAGGCTTAATATCAATCTATTTTTCAACAAAAATTGAATTTATTATAAAAAGGAATAAAAATGAAAGAAATCAAGCCTTTAATGGCAGTTAATATTTTATGTGTTTCTTCTATGATGGCTTTTTTAGCTGTTGTAGGACCTATAATTAGAAGTTTAAACCTACAAGAGTGGCATGCTGGTCTTATGGTAGCACTTGCAGGAGTTGCGTGGGTATTACTCTCAAGATTTTGGGGTAAAAAAAGTGATTATTATGGAAGAAAAAATATTTTAGTTTTTACAATATTTGGATTTTTCCTTTCTTACTTATTTTTAGCAGTATTTGTAAACTATGCAATAATAACGCCACCTACAATTATTATTTCACTTAGTGCTTTAGTTTTTGCAAGAGTAATGATTGGGGTATTTTATTCTGCTATTCCTCCTGTTTCAAATGCTTTTATTGCAGATAAAGTGGAACCTAAAAAAAGAACTTCTTATATGGCAAGCTTAGGAGCTGCAAATGGAATTGGCATGGTATTAGGACCAATGGTTGGTGGAGCACTTGCTATATATGGATTAACAACACCTTTATATTTTGCAGCTATTTTACCTTTAGTTGCAGTTGGTATCATATATTTTAGTTTAGAACCAAGTAAAAAAAGAGAAAAGACACAAGAAAAACCCATTCATTTTTTAGATAAAAGATTAAGACTACCTATGATTACATCATTTTTTACTATGTATAGTATTGTAACTTCACAAGTTTGTCTTGGTTTCTTTATACTTGATAAGTTTCATTTAACGCAAATTGAAACAGCAAAAAGTACAGGATATATTTTAGCAATCATTGGAGTTGTTTTTATATTAACTCAAATTGTAGTTTCTAAATTAAAAAATATTTCATCATATACTTGGTTAACAATTGGTTCAATTCTTTGTACTTTTGGTTATTTCTTAATTAGCATCATTACAAATCAGTTTCAACTTACTATTTCATTTAGTATAGGAACTGTTGGCTTAGGTATGCTTATGCCTGCATTTTTAGCTATTACTGCTAATAGTGTACAAGAACATGAGCAAGGAGTTGCAGCAGGAACAGTTTCAGCAGCCCAAGGTTTAGGAATAATTGTAGGTCCATTATTAAGTACTATGCTTTATGGAATAGCTCCTGAAACACCATTTTTGTTTTCAGCAATTACTTTTTTATTTTTAACTATAATCTCACTTTCTTATAAAAGAGGAGAAATTATTAAATGTTAGAAGTTATTATCTTAAGCATTGCACTTAGTATGGATGCATTTGCTGTTTCTATTGGATTAGGTATTAAAAATAAAGAAAAAATAAAAAGTCTTGCAATTATTGCTGGTCTTTATTTTGGTGTTTTTCAAGCTTTAATGCCATTTATTGGCTATGCAGGTGGTGTTGGTTTACAAGATATAATTGGTGGATATGATTTTTGGATTGCCTTTATTCTTTTACTAATAATTGGTGGAAAAATGATTTATGAAGCCTTTTTGGAACCAGTTGAAGAAGAGATTACAAAAGTTTCTCACAAAATATTATTAACACTTGCAATAGCCACAAGTATTGATGCTATGGCAGCAGGTTTTTCTTTACATTTATTTAATCTAAATGTATATTTATCTTTAGCAATTATAGGTATTACTACTTTTATCTTTAGTATCATTGGAGTTTTAATTGGTGCAAAAGGTGGAGCTAAATATGAAAGTAAAGCTGAAATCTTAGGTGGAGTTATTCTTATCATCATTGGATTTAAAATTCTTCTACAAAACCTATTCATATAAAAAATAAGAAGAGATTTTTTCCTCTTCTTATTTTTGTATTTCTAAGTTATAATAATAAAAATAATAAAGTGAAATACAAATGAAATATAAATTTTTTACCATCTCAATACCAATTTTTTTATTAATTATTGCTTCTTTTTATATAACGTCTAAATTTATAAAACCACCTCCTAAAAAAGAAATAACAATAGCAGCTGGTTCTATAACTGGCAATTATTATAAAACAGCCTTAATTTATAAAAAACTATTAGAAAAAGAGAATGTAAAAGTAAATCTTTTAACTTCTGCTGGTTCTATTGAAAATATAAACTTGCTAAAACAGAATAAAGCAGATATAGCTTTTATTCAAAATGGAACAACAAAAAACAAAGAAGAAGGTATAAAATCTCTTGCTTCAATATATTATGAACCTTTATGGGTATTTTATAGAAATGAGGGTTTTTCTATAAACTATATTATTCAATTAATTTCTAAAAAAATATCAATAGGAGCAGAAGGTAGCGGTACAAAAGATTTAACCTCAAAAATATTAAAAGATAATGGTATAGACAGTACAAATTCTACAATATTTAATTATGATGATAAAAAAGCAAAAGAAGAGTTAATAAAAGGAAATATTGATGCAATGTTTGTTGTTTCTGCTCATGAATCTAAGACAATAGAAGAATTACTTTCTAACCCAAATATAAATGTGTTAAGTTTTAAAAGAGCAAAAGCTTATAGTAGAAAGTATCCATTTTTAGAAGCACTAAATCTTTATGAAGGAACTTTAGATTTATATAAAAACTTACCTGATGAAGATATAAATCTTTTATCAACTACTGCAAACTTAGCAGTTAAAGATGGATTTTCCGAAGAGTTAATAAGACTTGTTCTAAAAAAGGCAAAAGAAGTTCATAGTAAAAAAGATTTATTTGCGAAAGCAGAACAGTTTCCAAATGATTTAAATATGCAACTTGAAATACATGAAGAAGCACAAAGATATTTTGAATATGGAGATACTTGGCTTGAAAAGATTTTTCCTTATTGGATAGCATCAAATATAGATAGATTAAAACTATTTATTATTCCTTTGCTTACTTTATTATTCCCTCTTTTTAAAGGTTTTTTCCCATTATATACTTGGACGATGCGATCAAAAATATATAAATGGTATGATGAAGTAAAAGATTTAGATAATAGAATTGACACCTTATCTAAAAAGGAACTAGAAAAAGAACTAATAACCATAAATGAGTTAAAACAAGAAACTCAAAAAGAAACAAAAGTTCCTCTATCTTTTATGGGTGAATATTACAATTTGCAACTACATATTGATTTAATAGAACAAAAAATAGAAAAAAAGCTTTCTTCTTAGTTTAAAAAGCTATTATATTTACTTTAGATATAATACATTTTTTAAAAAATTTAAGGAAGTATAAATTGAGAATATTATCTGGAATTCAACCAAGTGGAACTTTACATATTGGTAACTACTTCGGAGCAATTAAGAAAATGGTTGAGTCACAAGACCAAGGTGATTTATTTGCATTTGTTGCATCATACCATGCTTTAACAACAGTTAAAGAAAAAGAGCTTTTAGAAAAAAACATTTTTGAAGCAGTAGTTAACTTTTTATCATTAGGAATGGACCCTGAAAAATCAACTTTTTGGGTACAAAGTGATGTAAAAGAGGTACTTGAGTTATACTGGATATTATCAAACCATACATCTATGGGTCTTCTTGAAAGAGCACATTCATACAAAGATAAAATAGCAAAAGGAATTAATGCTAATCATGGATTATTTTCATATCCAGTTTTAATGGCTGCTGATATTTTACTTTATGATTCAAATATCGTTCCTGTTGGGAAAGACCAAATCCAACACGTAGAAATGACAAGAGATATTGCAAATAGCTTTAATCACCACTACAACACAGATATCTTTGTAATGCCAGAAGCAAAAGTTGATGAAGTTGTAGCAACAGTTCCTGGAACGGATGGAGCTAAAATGTCTAAATCTTATGGAAATACTATTGATATGTTTGGAACCAAAAAAGGTGTAAAAAAGCAAGTTATGTCAATTGTAACTGATTCTAAAGAGCTTGACGAACCAAAAGAATGGGAGAACTGCAATATTTACAAACTTTGTGAACTATTTATGAATGATGATGAACTAAAAGATTTACAACAAAGATATGCTACTCCTGGGGAAGGTTATGGACATTTCAAATTAACTTTATTAGATAAAATCAATGAACACTTTGCTCCATATCAAGAAAGAAGAGAACACTTACTAAATAATCCAAAAGAAGTAAAAGAGATTTTAGAGTTTGGAGCAAGTAAAGCAAGAAAAATAGCAAGTGCTAAGATGGATAAAATTAGATCAATTGTTGGTCTGTAAGGATAAAAAATGATACCTGAAGTACTAGATATAGCAATAAAAGATATTCTTACATTAGATTCAAATAAAACATTAGAAGAAGCTATAAAAAAAA
This sequence comes from Arcobacter sp. CECT 8983, assembly GCF_004118855.1. Lineage (NCBI taxonomy): Bacteria > Pseudomonadati > Campylobacterota > Epsilonproteobacteria > Campylobacterales > Arcobacteraceae > Arcobacter > Arcobacter sp. CECT 8983. The sequence goes on from NZ_PDKF01000014.1 coordinate 67,628, forward strand.
TGGCAGCTTCAAATCTTAGAACAATAGTTATAACTGATACTTCATCTTATAAAATTCTTACAACAACTCAATTAATTGATTTTAAATTAGAAAAAATAGAGCATTCAACTAAGCTTAAAGATTTAGGATTAAGAGAAGTCAAAGTTATAAGTAAAAATCTTAATCTAATCAACCTTCTAAACGAGATAAGTTCAACTGAAGAGTATATGGTAATAGTTGATGAAAACAATAAACTAGAAGGTATTCTTTCATATACTGATATAATCAATAATATTGACCCTCAAATGCTAATGGAAAGACAAACAATAGGTAATTTAATTTTAAATTATCAAGCAGTATTTGCATATAAAGATTCATCAGCACTTCATGCAGTTAAACTTATTAAACATAGTGGAAATGATGCAGTCATTATTAAAGACAATGATGAAAAAGCCATTGGTATTTTTACTTCAAAAGATTTTATAAATCTTATTCATTTAGATTGTGATTTAACACAAAAAATTTCAAACTTTATGACAAGTCCTATAAAAACATTAAAAGAACAATCTACAATTGCAGATGCCTTAGCTTTTATTAGAAAACAAAAATTTAAAAGAATTATTATTGAAAATGACAATGGCAATGTAACTGGAATAATCTCTCAAAAAGAGCTTTTAAGAATTGTTTATAATAAATGGATTGAGCTTATGAAAAAAGAGGGAAATAAAATCTCTAAAACAAATGAAGCTCTAATTCAAACTCAAACAGAATTAGAAGAACTTGCAACAACTGACTACTTAACAAAAATTTATAATAGACAAAAATTTGAGTCATTTTTAGAGTATGAAATAAAAAAACTTGATAGATATGACAATGGTGCTTTTACAATTTTGCTTGTGGATATTGACCACTTTAAAAAAGTAAATGATTCATATGGACATCTTAAAGGAGATTCTGTACTGCAAGATTTTGCAAAAATTTTAAATTTTAGCTCAAGAAAAAGTGATGTTGTCGCTAGATGGGGAGGAGAAGAGTTTATAGTTTTACTTCCACATACAAGTATTGAAGAAGCAATCTTAGTTGCAGAAAAAATACGTTCAACAGTTGAAATACATGATTTTAAAGACAACCTTACTTTAACTTGTTCTGTAGGAATTTCTCAATATCACAAAAATGATACGAGAAGAGAGATTTTTAATAGAGCAGATAATGCTTTATATAAAGCAAAAGCTCTTGGAAGAAATAGAATAGAAATAGAAGTTTTAAGCTGTAATGTTTAAACTTCTATTTCTTACAGATATAAATTTGTTTATCAGCTTTCTCATCACTATGAAGACTAAAGTCTCTTAACTCTTCAACTTTAAAGCCAGCTTTTTTTAACATCTTTTTCAATCTATCTTTACTATGATAATATTGAGTTATAAAATCTTTTTCTTTTTTAAAAGATTCATCTTCTTCTTTAATAAATAAAGTTAGATCAGTAATCAATTTTTCGTCTTCATAAATAGCATCAATAGCAATAAACTTATCATCAAAGTCCATAGTAATACAGCCTTGTGCTATATCTTCAAAACCATAAAGAGTATTTACATCAAAGATAAAGTATCCATTGTCATTTAAACTGTTATAAACATTTTCAAAAAACTCTTTTAAGCCATCTTTTTGAATATAATTTATTACATCAAAAATAGCAGTTACACAATCATATTTTTCTTTTACATCTTTTAGATCAATACAAGCAACATTTTCAACACCTCTGTGATAGCAAGCTTCAATTTGTTCACTACTAAGATCAATTCCAAATGCTTTTTTTTGATTTAAATTTAGGCTTTCTACAAAAAAACCTTGTCCACAACCTACATCTAAAACATTGTCCAAGTCTTTATTAAAAACAATTGACATAAATTCATTATGTAAAGTATATACCTCATCATAAAAGTCTAGAAAAGGCTCTATCTTAGAGTATAAATTTAATCCCATTGAATAACAGCTTCTAATTTTTCTTTTAAATCAAAAATCTTATCTTTTTTTGCATAATAAGCATTTTTGTTTGCAATTAGATGGGCAGAACTTTCCATAATTGTAGGTCCTACTTCTAAACCATTTTGTTTCATTGTTGCTCCTGTTTCTACAATATCAACAATACAATCTGCAAGATTAACTAATGGAGCCAATTCAATAGAACCATATAGTTTAATAATATCAACGGCCATTGCTTTTTCTTCAAAATATCTTTTTGCAATTTTTTCATGTTTTGTAGCAACAGTGATTTTACTTTTTGTCATATCAAGTTTTTGTCCTTTGATAAGTCCAAAGGCAACTTTACAAAAACCTAGTTGTAAGTCAAGTAGCTTAATTAAGTCATACTCTTTTTCTTCTAATACATCAAGCCCAACAACACCTAAATCTGCTGCTCCATGCATTACATAAGTAGGTACATCTTGATTTCTTACATTTAAAAATCTAAATCCAGCTTTCTCTAAAATAAGTTTTCTATCTTCAAAAACAAACTCTTCATCAAATGCTTTTTCAAACTTTTCAAGAGTTTCTTTTGCTATTCTTCCCTTAGGTAATGCAATCGTTAGCATTAATTATCCTTCTCATATTTTCAAAAATTATATCTTTTTTATAGATGCTATTGTCAAAAAATTTACTTAAAAACTTTCCATCTCCACCAGTAAAAGTAATCTGCTTTTTTTTACTTACTTTTTTTATTGGTTCTATAATTGATTTTAGTATAGCATAAGAGATTGCATCTTTAGTACAAAGTGGGATTTTATCTAAATTTACCTTTGTATTTAAATCAACATTTAACTTATGAGAAATTTGAGGATAAATATCTTTATAAGCTTTTAGTCCAGGAAGGATAAATCCTCCTTTGTGCTTACCTTTTTTTACTATATCAACAGTTATAGCACTTCCTGCATCAACTATAATCCCATCTTCAATAAAACAACAGGCAATCTTTCTATCTAAACCCATACCAACATATTTTGTTTTAAATTTTATATATGGTTCTAAATCAACTATATCATCATTTGTAAGTTTTAATTTTGCCGTTGCATTTTCATTTACAGAGACATAATAAACTCTTTGCTCAAAATCAGGAATATGAGAATTTACTAAATATCTTTGTTCTTTGCCATCCACATTGAAATGAAAAGTTGTATTTCCAATATCACATAAAATCAACTCTTACTCTCCATTTATTCTCTTCAAGTAATTTTTTAGCTTTAGAACAAAGAGGAGACGATATTATTAACTCTTTTTTCTTAAAATTATGCTCTTTATACTGTGCTAATAAAGCTTCCATTTGCATTAAGTCTTCTGCATTTTTTCTTATGAATCTACTTTTTGAATCTACTATAAATATTGCATAATAGTCTTTATTTGTAGAAGTTGCCACAAATATTTTTATTTTTTTTCTACTTTTTAACTCTTTTGGACTTACTTCCTCAATATCTTTAAATAAAATATCTTTATTTAAATAGTATTTTGTAATATCTTTCAAAATTTCCCTTATATATTTCTATTTGAATATATTATATACAAAGGATATTTAGTATCTATTGAATATAAAATAATACTATTTTGTAAACAAGCATTTATTAGTTAGTTATCTTTTTCTGATATAATACTTTCACATAAATTACAGTGGATTAAAAATGTTGAGATTTAAAACAGTATTTACTCTTTTCTTGTTTTCATGCTTTTTATGGGCACAACCACTTAAAAAAAGTTTCACTATCTCTTTTGACCCAAACTATGCACCTTTTTCATATATAGAAAATAAACAACCCCAAGGACTATTGATAGATTATTGGAAGCTTTGGGCAGAAAAAAACAACTATAATATAAAATTTATAAATGGTAAACTCTGGCAAAATTCAATTAATTTAGTAAAGAATGAAAAAGTAGATTTTTTTTTAGGAACAGAGGTTTATGAAACTTGGATGAAAGGCTCAAAACCTTTCTATAAAAGTAAAACTGCTCTTTTTACCCACAAAGACAACAGTAAGAGTTTTGAAAAAGATGCTTCATATATAATTGGAATAATAGGAAATGATTATGAAGAAGATATGAAAAGAAATTTCCCAAACTCAATGACTATTGTCTATGAAGATTATGATAATGCAGTAAAAGATTTGATTTCGAAAAAAATTGACCTTTTATATGATGATAAAATCGCTGTGGAATTTTATACTCTACAAAAAAGACAATTCCACAAAATAAAATCCATTGAACTACTTTCTAAATTATCAAATATACAAGCTATTGCGCGAGAAAATAGCTTAATTGATATATTTAATAAAGGCTTTAGTAAATTATCAAAAGAAGAACTTTATGATATTGAAAGCAAATGGATCATAAATGAAAACTTTAAATTTTATAATCAGATAAAAGATGTAAATCTAACAAAAGAAGAACTAGATTTTATAAAAAATACAAAATTAAATGTTTCTATCACAAGAGATTGGAGACCTTTTATATTTAAAGCAAAAGAGAATACTCCTGTAGGAATCTCTTCTGAAATATGGCAACTTTTAGAAAAAAAATTAAACTTAAACACAAAATATACTTTTTTTAACAGTTTCACAAAACAACTAAAAAGCATAAAAGAAAAACAACAAGATATTATTTTTAGTACAGGAAAAACAAAAGATAGAGAAGAGTATGCCACTTTTACTAAACCTTATGTCTCTTTTCCTATTTCTATAGTTACATTAAAAGATGAAAACTTTATTGAAAATATAAAACAAATTGAAAACAAGAAAATTGCAGTAGGAGAAAATTTTACTACTCATAAATTACTAAAAGAAAAGTACCCACATCTAAATTTATTATTGGTGAAAAATGCAAAAGAAGGGCTTATTGCTGTTGAAAATGAAAATGCTTTTGCATATATTGATATTAAGCCAACTCTTACATATAATATTGAAAAACTAGGTTTTGAATCTCTTAAAATAACAGGAAATACAGATTTAAGTTTTGAGCTAAGAATAATGATAAGAAAAGATTACCCTCTTTTACATAGTGCATTAAATAAAGCAATTAACTCTTTAGATCCCCAAAAAGTTGAAACTATAATTAATAGATGGGATAATATTCAATTTGAAGATAATTTTAACTATAACCAACTATGGATTGCATTATTTATAATTTTTGCGATTGTTATAATCCTTATATATAAGAATCAATCAAATATAACAAAAAATAAACTTTTAAAAGAAAAAGTTGAAGAAAGAACAAAGGAATTAAAACAACTTAATGAATCCCTTGAAAGGAAAATAGAAGATAAAACAAAAGAATTAAAAAGAGCCAATTATCTTCTAGATGAAGCACAAAAAATTGCACATTTGGGAAGTTTTCAATATGAAATAAAAAAAGATGAGTTATATTGGAGTAATGAACACTTTAAAATGTTTGGCTTATATCCAAATCAAATAAAACCTACTATTGATTTATTATTATCTTATGTCCATGAAGATGATAAGAAAATTGTTAAAAGTCATCTTAATAAATTAGTTTCCACTAAAAATAAGTTTGTAAATGAGTTTAGAATAATAATTAACAAAAAAACAATTAAATACTTACAAATCACTTCAAAAATTACTAAGTTTGATGAAAAAAATAATCCACTTCTAATAATTGGAACTATTTTAGATATAACAAAAATAAAAGAACTTGAACTTGAAAAAAGAGAAAAAGATACAATCTTAGCTCAACAATCAAAAATGGCAGCAATGGGTGAGATGTTAGAAAATATTGCCCACCAATGGAGGCAACCTCTTTCTGTTATTTCTACTGTTTCTACAGGGATGCAACTAAACCTTGAAATAGATAATGAACTACCAAAAGAACAATTGATAGAAAATGTAAGAGCAATCAATGAGCATACCCAATATTTATCTAAAACAATTGATGATTTTAGAAACTTTTTTAATCCAAATAAAGAAAAAACTCTTTTTGACATAACATCTTGTATTGATAAATCATTACATCTAATCACTTCAAAAATCAAGTCATCAAAAATAAATTTAACTAAAAAAATTGATAATATTAGTATTACAACTTTAGAAGGTGAGTTAACGCAAGTTTTATTAAATATATTTAATAATGCAATTGATGCATTAAATCAAAACGATATTGAAGACAAACAGTTATATATTTTAGTCTATAAAGAGAATAATAACATAGTTATATCTATCAAAGATAGTGCAGGAGGAGTTCCTAAAAAACTTCAAACAAGAATATTTGAACCTTATTTCACAACAAAACATAAAAGCCAAGGAACAGGAATAGGTCTTTATATGTCTTCTCAAATTATTACAAAACATCTACATGGAACAATCAAATTATCAAATGAGCAATTTATTTTAAATAATAACACATATTTTGGAGCCGATTTCAAAATTATCTTTCCTGAAAAATAGCTAACATAGAGTATAATTATAGATTAATTTTTACAAAGGATAAAAAAATGCATGTTGCGTTTATTATTGAACATTGGAACAATATTGAACCAGTAAAAAGTACTACTCTTGCGATTATTAAAGAGTGTATGCAAAGAGGACACAAAGTATCTATACTTTATACTAACGATTTAACCGTAAGAAATAATATCGTTCATGGTTTTGCTAAAACTATTGTATTTGAAGGTAAGATTCCAGATTCAGTAACATCATTTTATAAAAAATGTGAATTCCAAGTTAAGCTAAAAGCATTACATGCTTTTGATTGTATTATGATAAGAAAAGACCCACCTATTTCACCTATTGCATTTAACTTTTTAGATTCGGTAAAAGATGAAACAATAATTATTAATGATGTAGATGGTATTAGAAAAGCAAACAACAAACTATATACAACAACTTTTCATGATCCAACAAATAGTTATTTACCTAAAACTCATGTTTCAGGAAGTAAAAAATATATTAAAAAAATCATTGAAGAATCACAAGAAGAGAAAATGATTTTAAAACCCCTCGATGGTTCAGGTGGTAGAGGTGTTATCGTTTTAGAAAAAAATGCGAAATCAAATATCAACTCTTTACTTGATTTTTATATAGATAGCTCAGGTGAAAACTATGTTATTTTACAAGAGTATATTCATGGTGCTGAAGATGGTGATGTAAGAGTAATGATGCTAAATGGTAAAGCAATAGGAGCATATCATAGAAAACCTGCACATGGTGAAGTAAGAGCAAATATCCAAACAGGAGGAAGTGCTCATAAATATACTTTAACAGAATCTCAAAAAACTATCTGTAATAAGATTGGAAAGAAACTTCTTTCTGATGGTATATATTTTGCAGGTTTAGATATGATTGGAGATAAGATTTTAGAAGTAAATGTCTTAAATCCAGGAGGAATCACAAATATTAATAGACTTTCAAAAGTTAAACTTCATAAAAGTGTTGTGGACTTTCTAGAAGAAAAGGTTCATGAAAAAGTTGAAAAAAGAGCTGAATTAGAATATCTTTTAAAAAGACTAAGTGAACTAAGAGATTAATTTTCTCTTAGCTTACTTTTTTTGTAATATTTTATCAGCTAATCTTGCTAGGTCTAATTGAGATAGTTTTAAAGTTTGTTGAGAAAGCTTTTCAATTGTTAAGTTATTTTGAATCATTAAATTAGCAGCTTCATCAAAGTTTACCTCTTTTTTTATAAGATAAACAATTTTACTAATTACTTCATTCATTACTTATTACCCTTTTTTAAAATCATTAAATCTGCTAGATGAATTAAATCAGCAAGAGGTAATCTTATACTTCTTGAAACAATATCTTCAAGTTTTATATTGTTTTGTTTTATAAGATTTATTGCAGACTCATAATCATGTGTTGTTTTAATAACAGTAATAATATTATAAACAATTTTGTTAATTTTAGAATCTTCATTAAAAGTATTTATTGTATTTGTTAAATATTCTTGCATAGTAAAATCCAAAAAATAAAATATTCTTTTATTATTATAGTATATATACTAATGTTTATAACTAAAACATACCTTAAGACAATATTACATTTATGCAATGCCTTATTTATGGTATTATAAAAGGTAACAGTTAAATTTGATTTTACTAGGTTTAATTCATTCGTTATAAAAATTAATATAAAATTCCAAAAAATAAGGCAATAAAAAATATGAAAAACCTCTTTTTATTTTTAATACTTGCTATGTTTTGTGCAAACCTTTATGCAAAAGAAAAAACAATAGCAAAAATTCCAGAAGCCTCAGGTATAGTTTATAGCAAAAAATCAAATACCCTTTTTGTAGTAAATGATGAAGGTACTATTTATGAATTATCTTTAAAAGGAAAAATAAAAAGAGAAAAAAAATTAGGTGATTATGATTTAGAAGGTATAACTCTAGATGAGAAAAAAAATATATTACTACTTGCAAATGAAGAAGATGATGAAATCATTTTTTTAAATAAAAAAGACTTTTCAATAATCAAAAAAATTAAGATAAAAGACACCTATAAAGGTGTAAAAGTACTTAAAAGGGGTAAAAATGGAATCGAAGGAATTACTCTTTATAAAAATAAAATCTATGTTTCAAACCAATCTAATAAACCATACCCGAAAGAAGACTCATCAGTTGTTGTTATTTTAGACAACAAAAGTAATAAAAAACTAAAAATAAAAGATATAATAGACCATGGATATAAAGATATTGCAGGACTTTGCTTTTACAATGATTTTTTATATTTAGTAAGCGATGATGCCAATTTGTTAATTAAATATGATATAAATTCAAAAAAAGTAGTAAAAGAGTATAAGTTATCAAAAAAGTATGCACAAGAAGGAATAACTTTTGATAAAAAAGGGAATCTTTATATTGCAGATGATAAGGGAAAAATTTTAAAACTAAAATTAGATGAATAATATTACATACGAAGAACAAACAAAAATTACAAGAGCCATAATAAAAGCAGCTGTTTTAATGCTTGAATTTGGAGCAGAAAGCAAACTTATTGAAGATACAGCACAAAGAATAGGAAAAGCTTTAGGAGTTGACTCTGTTGAAGTATCACTTATTCCTTCAGCTATTGTTTTAAGTACACTAAGCAATAATCAAACACAATCAGTAACTACTACAAGAAGAGCCCACCACAAACCAATAAATATGTCTATTGTTTGTGATGTTCAAAAGATGTGTATTGATGTTGAAAAATATAAAAAAGACGTTGATTATGTTTTTACTACAATAAAAGAGATTCAACCAAATCACTATAATAGGTGGCTAGTTGTTTTTATGGTCGGATTATCATGTGCTTCTTTTTCTTATCTTTATGGAGCAGATTTAAATGGTTTTTTAATCACATTTGTAGCAGCTAGTGTTGGTATGTATGTAAGACATGTTATGGCTAAAAAACAGTTTGTCTTAATTATTAGTTTTGGACTTACTGCTTTTGTGGCAACACTAATAGCTAGTACTTCACAAATATTTGAATTAAGTTCAACACCAAATATTGTTATGACTTCTAGTATTATTTTACTAGCTCCTGGGTTTCCTTTTGTAAACTCAGTTTTAGATGCAGTAAAAGGATATCTTTCTATGGGTTGGGGTCGTTGGATGCAAGCACTTTTACTAAGTATTGCTACTTCTATAGGTATTATCTTAGCCTTTGCACTTCTTAGCATGAGAGGTTGGTAATGGATAGTTTATTAGCTACATACATCTTAAATGCTATTTTTTCAGCAATCCCTGCTGTTGGCTTTGCAATGGTTTTTAATGTTCCAAGAAATGCATTAGTTTATTGTGCAATTGGTGGAGCAGTTGGATATACTACTAGGTATGCTCTTATGCATTTAAATATGCCAATTGAACTTGCTACTTTTTTAGCTTCAACATTAATTGGAGTTATTGCTTTATATTGGTCAAGAAAATATATAGTTCCAAGACCTGTTTATACTATTGCTTCTATAATTCCTTTACTTCCTGGAACATATGCTTTTACAGCTATTATAAACTTACTTCAAATGAATGCTCAAGGAGTTTCACCTGAACTAATTACTATGTTTATTGATAATGGCTTAAAAGCAGTTATTATTTTAAGTGGAATTGGCTTTGGCTTAGCTATTCCTTCCCTTGTATTTATGAGATATAATAGGCCTATTATTTAAATAATTAGGCCTTTTTCATATTAAAAATAGATTTTATAAACCCATATAAAATAAATAAAAATAAAATAGGCAAAAATATAGTTTGAAAAATAAAAACTATAATCAAATCAATAATATACTCACTTGAATTATCAACGGCTACGGTATATTCTTCAATCTTTTTAGTATAATATTCACTATCAAATTTTTCTACTACCTTATCAAAGAAAGAAATCTCTTTTTTTGCTTGTAAAGTTTCTTGATTAACCCTACTTACATCTTCTTTAACTTTTACAATATTTTCATTAAGTCTTTCAATATTGTACTCTTCTTTTACAAAATAATTATATGAAATATCATTTACATAACTTATCATTGGAATTGCAAAACGTAAAAATAGTAATACAAATACTACTTTAAAGAAGATGTCTCTTAGTTTATGATCATTTCTAAATCTTTTATATAACCATAGATTTAAAATAATTACTAATACAAATAGCAAATAATTATATATTTCATTAGTCACAAAATTTAAAAAGATTTTTTGAATTCCAAGGGATGTCATACTAGCAAGCATGACAAGAGAAAATTGTTCTACTAAATCATTTATTGGATCGAGAACTTCTCCAATAGCAACTACAAAAAAAGGGAGTGAGAGCTCAGTACCTTGTGCTAGAGAGATAACTGCATTTAAAGCTTTTGCACTACCAAAAACAATAATTGCTTGAGAAAAAGAGTTATCAACTAAAGTTTTAGCTGATGTATCAATAGAAAAAGTTATTGCAATAATAACTGCACCTATTGTAAAAACAGATAATAGAAGTTTATTCCAATTTTTAATAATAAAGCTTTTCATCTTAAAGCCTCTTTTTTATTTTTTTCTTCTTTTATAATACCAATAAGCCATTATTATAAGACCTATTAAAATTGCAATAATAATATATCTTAAATACTCTTTGATTAAAGCCTCATTGCCCCCTATGAAATATCCTAGCATTGTTAAAATAACAACCCAAATAGCAGCACCTAAGCTTGTATAAATAGAAAAAGTTAAAAGATTCATTCTTGCTAATCCAGCAGGGAAAGAGATGTATTGTCTTACTGCTGGAATAAGTCTTCCTGAAAAAGTTGAGATATGCCCATGGTCTTTAAAGAAAAGCTCTACTTTGACAATAGTATCGGCACTAATAAAAAAGTATTTTCCATATCTTATTAAAAAAGCTCTTCCATATTTTATTGCTAAAAAATAGTTAAATAGTGCTCCTGCTAAGCTACCTGCAATACCTGCAAAAATTGCTGCAAACATATTCATTTCACCATTATAAACTAAGTATCCAGCTGGAATCATAACTACTTCACTAGGAAAAGGGAAAAATGAACTTTCTAAAAACATCATTATAAATATTCCAATATAACCTAAGTCTCCAACAGTTTGCACAATAAAATCAACTATATCATGTAGCATCTATCACCTTATTTAATTTTTGTGAGTTTAACAAAACTATAGTTAATTTATCTATTTTGTATTCTATGAAAATACTATCTTAAAAAGCTTCCCAATCATCGTCATTTTTACTATTAGATTTAAAAGAAGCTTTTTTTGAAGGAATCACTTCTTTAGTTTCTACATTTGCTTTTTTTGTAGATTTTAAAGTTTCCTTTTCAATTTTTATATCATTTTTGCCTTTAAACTCTTTTTCATTTGCTTTTTTTACTATTGTTTTTGATATTACATCAGTTTCAAGGGCAACTTCATTTGTATCTTGTGCAATTGAAGCATTCTCTTGTGTTTGTTTATCAAGCCTTGCTATACTTTCATTTATTTGAGAGATACCCTCTTGTTGTTCTTTTGAGGCAGTAGAAACTGCTTCAATTAATTCTATAGTATTAGTAATATTTTCACTTAAAACAGAATATCCACCAATCATAGTATCAGCAATATTTTTACCTTCATTGGCTTTTAAATTAGCATTTTCAACTAAGGTTTTAATCTCTTTTGCAGCTTCTGCACTTCTTGCTGCTAGGTTTCTTACTTCTCCAGCAACAACAGTAAATCCTTTACCAGCTTCTCCAGCTGTTGCGGCTTCAACAGCTGCATTAAGTGAAAGAATATTTGTTTGGAAAGCTATTTGATCAATCACTGTAATAGCTTCATTAATAGCACTAACCTGACTATTTATCTCATCCATTGCTAAAGTAGTTTTATTTGCTAATTTTTGACCTTCATTAACAGAATTAGTCACCTCTTGAGCATAATTTGACATCTTCTTAACATTTTCATTACTTGAGATTAAATTTCCATTTATTTGCTCTATTGCTGCAGAAGTTTCTTCAATTGAAGCTGCTGCATCATTTGAATTGTTTGTTAAAACTTTAACACTATCTAATAAAACATCAGAACTATAATCTAATTGCATTCCATAAGTTTTATTTTCCACTAACATCTCAGTAATTGAAGTTCCTAAAGAGTTTACACCATCTGCTAATGCTAAAAGATGTTTTTTTAGTCCTTTTGAATCAACTTTTTGCATATAATTATAACTTGAATAAGTTTCTAATACATTCAAAATATTTTTAATATTTGCTTCTAAATGAACTCCCATATTATTTATCACATTTTTTAATTCATTTAAAGAAGGATTTGAAGAATCTAAAGTTATTCTTTTAGATAAATCTCCCCTTTCAAATTCAGATAATACACTTACAGTTTCACCTATAAGCTGTTTATCTTTTTCAAATTCATCTTTTATCTTATGAATATTTTCATTTACAACCTTTGACATCTTTCCTATTTCATCTTGCTTTGAATCATCTAAATAAATAACTTCTTTTGTTTCATTATTTAGATATTTAAAAAATTGCATAAGTCCGTTTTCAAATTTTCTTATTGGTTTTATAATAGAATTTCTCAAAATAAGAACCGAAACTATTATAATAACAATTAACATAAAAAATGAGATTGTTCCTAAAATCATATTTAACTTAACAATATCCTCTAATGCTTCATCATTATTAAGTTCAGCTATAATTCCCCACTGCTCATCAAATATCTTAAATCCAGTATAAGCACTAAGAACTTTTTCACCTTTTTCATTGTCAATTATATGAGCTCCAGTTTTATTTTCTAATGCAGCTTTTGTTGAACCTGTTTTAATTTCATAAGTGGCAATTGTTGTACCAGAACTTTTAACATAAGGGTTGTCAATATTTTTAAGAAACCTATGGTCATTTCTCATTTTGTAATCTTTTCCAACTAAATATGCATTTCCTGTTTTTCCAAGTCCTGCTTTTTCATACTTATCACCAAAATTCATAATACTGTTAATCACATTGATAGGAAACTGCATTATTAAATTTCCCACTCTTCTTTTTTGATCATTAAATACAGGTGTTGCAATAAAAGAAGCTGGAGTATTATAACTTGGTTCATAGGGTTTAAAATCAGAAAATGCAACTTCGCCTTTTTTTAGTCCATATGATTTTTCATTAACTAAAGCTAAGCCACTTTTTGAATAAGGTCCACTTTTCAAATTTGTTGCATAATCTTTTTCTTTAAAGGTACTGTATATTACTGTACCATTCATATCCACTAAGAAAATATCATATAAAGAGAATTTATTTAAAATAGTATTAAAGGTTTCATGAAATCTAACATGGGCAAAAGCATAGTTATTAAAAAAAGTATTTGATTGAGTTAATTTATTTTTTTCACCAATTGCTGCCTCATTTTTTATAATATACATATATTGTGCTAAAAGACCATTTTCATCTTTTGGCAAATAATCTACAGTAGGCTTTTTAGATTCTACATTTGGTACTTCAAAATTTATTTTGTTTAAATAAAATTTCTCATAATGATTAATAATCTCTTCTTTTACTTTAGCCATATCTACTTCAGCACTTGATTGATTAGAGATTGTATAAAATCCTCTAACAAAGTTTTTAAATGCTTCTTGCGTTGAAGCTGAGTTTGCTGTAGAAACTATTAACCCATCAATGGTATTAAAATATTGAGAAAGATGTTGTTTTTTTGCCTCAGCAATAGACTTTAATTGAGTAAGCTTCTCTTTTTTTGAATGCTTAATACTTTCATTTGTACTAATTGATAACATAACTATTGAAAGTGAAATTAAACTCCCAATAATAAGTATCATTAACTTTGTATTAATTGTTAAATTCTTCATTTATAGGTCCTTGAAAAAAACTTAAATGAGTATAACAAAAAAAAGTATTGAAATAGTGACGAAAATTACTTTTCATTTTTTCATTGGTATTTGAAATTAAAAAAGTTTAATAAGAATTACGCTTTAAAAAATAAAGCAAAGTTGAAGTAGTATTTTAAAATAAAGTAAGACTAAGACAAAAGTCTTAGTCTTTTTACTAAAATTATTTTCTAAGTTCTTTAATTTTAGCTTTTTTACCAGTAAGTCCTCTAAGATAATGTAACTTAGCTCTTCTTACTTTACCTCTTCTTGTTACTTCAAATGACTTTAAAGACTCAGAGTATAATGGGAAGATTCTCTCAACACCAACAGAGTTAGCTCCAATTTTTCTTACAGTAAATGTTGCATCAACACCGTTACCTTGTCTAGCAATTACAACACCTTCGAAAGTTTGAACTCTTTTTTTCTCACCTTCTTTAATCTCAACACCAAGTCTTACTGAATCACCAGCTCTAAACTGTGGAATTTCTTTTTCCGAAATTTGCGCTGCTTCAAAGCTTGCAATGTATCTATTTTTCATGTGTTCCCTTTGGTGAAAGTGCCCGCCATTTGCAAGACGCGGGGTATCACGCTTTTATTTTGTTTTTTTATTTTTTACTAAACTTGGTCTAAAGTATTTTGTCTTGCACATAGCCAAGTTATATTTTAAGGTGGCAATTTTACTATGGTTTCCCTTTAAGAATTCTTTAACGACGCTTAAATTTTGAAAATTTTCTGGTTTAGTAAAAGAAGGTGCTTCTAAAAGATTATTTTCGTAACTCTCTTCAACTAAAGAATCGGCATTACCAAGGACTCCATTAACATTTCTTGAAATTGCATCAGCCATAACTAAAGATGGTAGTTCTCCACCAGTTAAAATAAACTCTCCAATTGAAAATACTTCATTTGCATACTTTTCAATAACTCTTTCATCAATACCTTCGTATCTTCCTGAAACAAAAACTATATTTTCTTTTTTTGCTAATCTTTTTGCATCGTTTTGCTTAAAAGGTTTTGCAGCAGCAAGGGGAAATATAATATAAGCATTAGGATTTTTTCTTTTAATTTCATCTAAACAATCAAAAAGTGGTTGAGGAGTCATTAGCATTCCAGCTCCACCACCAATCATTTGTTTATCTACTTTTAAATGTTTATTTGTAGTAAAATCTCTAGGATTATAAAACTCATAAGATATAAAGTTTGATTCTATTGCCCTTTTTAATATTGAATCATAAAAATATGGTTCTATTAAATTAGGAAACAAAGTTACAAAAGTAAATTTCAAAAATTGACCTTAAATATTTTTTGAAATATTAACCTATTTTCATTTAAACTATTTAACTTTTTTTTTAATATGAAAATTAAGCTTATATTAGATAACTTTCAATTTCAAATTTATAAAGGAGAAATAAAAGTGAAAGCGCCTAAAGGTTTTGGAAAAAACTATTTTACATTTGCTAGCATTTTAGCTTATACTGTTGAATCAAAATTGCAAAATCTTGTAATAAAGGCAAAACATACATTACAGAAAAAACTATCTTCTGAAAATGATGAGTTTGATGAAAATGACCCTCCACTAGAAGAAGTCACCTTATGTTTACAAATAAATAATAGTAAACCTTGTCACTGTGATTGTTTTTTTAAAAGAAAAACAAAATTAGCAGTCTCTCTTTTCAAATTCATACCTCGTTGCCCTTTTTATTGCAAGTTCTTTGCGTTTAGACGAACAGGGGTACATCCACCATTAACAATCTTAAAATATAAATAATTAAGTTATGCAGAAAAAGAATAACTCGTTATTCTCTTTAGTTTTTCTCACAGAGAGTTACAACAGGCTTCTTTTGTAATTTTTTATAAATTACTTTAAAAAGAAGACAGATAATTATAGGTCCCTTCCTAAGGTACCCTTAAAAAATTGATTATTTTTTTAGGCACCAATTTTGGGACAATTTTTAAGGTTAAAATAATGTCAAAATCATATGTAATAGGTTTTCCAAGAATTGGAGAACAAAGAGAATTAAAAAAAATATTAGAAAAATATTGGTCAAAGAATTGTTCCTTTGAAGAAGTAAAAGAAGTTGCAAGTATTTTAAAAAGAAGACACTGGAAGTATCAAAAAGATGCAGGAATAAAATATATTTCATCAAATGACTTTTCATTTTATGACAATGTTTTGGATACTTGTATTTTATTAAATGCTATTCCAAAAAGATTTAAAAACTTAGAAAATGAAGAGTTATATTTCTCTATGGCAAGAGGGAATAAAACTAGTGTAGCAATGGAAATGACGAAATGGTTTAATACAAACTATCACTATATAGTTCCTGAACTCTCAACAGAAGATGAGTATAAATTAAATGCTTCAAAAATATTAAATGAATATAAAGAAGCAAAAGAGTACGGAGTAAAAACAAAAATCAATCTTATTGGACCAATTACATTTTTAGGTCTTTCAAAAAGAGTTGATAGAGGTGATACTTATGAATTTCACTCTAAAATTTTACCTATTTATGAAGAGCTTTTAAAAGAAATTTCAAAACTTGATGATGAAATTATAGTACAGATTGATGAGCCTATTTTTGTAAAAGATAATGAGCAAAAAATATTAAGCTTAATCAAACCAACTTATGACAAATTAGCAAGTGTAAGTGAAAATATCAAAATCGTTGTTGCAACATATTTTGAACACTCTAATGAGGCTACTAAAATTTTAGTAAACACTCCTATTTATGCTTTAGCCTTAGATTTTCTATATGGAAAGAAAAACTTTAATAGTTTAAATTTAATTGCAAAAAGTGATAAAAAACTTATTGCAGGAGTAGTTGATGGAAGAAATATATGGAAAAATGATATTGAAAAAACCATTTCAATATTAAAAAAGATTTCTCAAGAAGTTAAAAAAGAAGATATCTTAATCTCTTCATCTTGTTCATTACTTCACACACCATTTACACTACGATATGAAGAAAAACTAGATAAAAAGATAAAATCTTGGTTAAGTTACGCAGAAGAAAAACTTGATGAAATTTATTTGATTTCAAAACTGTTTTTTCACGGTAAAAATAGTTTAAATGAGATAGAAACAGAAGATTTAGAAAAAAATATAAAAACAAATAAAAGTAGAAAAACTTCAACTGTTATTCATGATAAAAAAGTAAAACAAAGAGTTGAAACTTTTACTAAACTTTCAAGGGAAAAAGATTTTAAGCAAAGAATCAAAATACAAAAAGAGCTTTTAAAATATGAAGACTTAGCAACAACAACTATCGGTTCTTTTCCTCAAACGCTAGAGATTAGAAAAGCAAGAAGAGATTTTAAAAATAATGAAATTTCAAAAGAAGATTATGAAAAACAAATGAAACAATATATTGATGAGTGTATTGCTTTTCAAGAAGAGTGTGGAATAGAAGTTTTAGTTCATGGAGAACCAGAAAGAAATGATATGGTTGAATACTTTGGAGAGCAACTAAAAGGTTATGGGTTTTCACAAAATGGTTGGGTTCAATCTTATGGAAGTAGATGCGTAAAGCCACCATTTATTTATGGAGATATCTCAAGACCAAAAGCAATGACTGTTGATTGGATTACTTATGCACAAAGTAAAACAGATAAAATCATGAAAGGTATGTTAACAGGTCCAGTTACTATTTTAAACTGGTCTTTTGTTAGAGATGATAAACCAAGAGATGAAGTTTCAAAACAAATTGCTGTTGCTTTAAGTGATGAAATAGATGATTTACAAAAAAGTGGTATTAAGATAATTCAAGTTGATGAAGCTGCATTTAAAGAGGGATATCCTTTAAGAAATGAGAATATAAAAGATTATGAATCTTGGGCAACAAGAGATTTTAAAATCTCAGTTAGTAGTGCATATCCTCAAACTCAAATTCATACACACATGTGTTATAGTGAATTTAATGACATTATTAAAACTATCGAAGATATGGATGCAGATGTTATATCAATTGAAACTGCAAGAAGTGGAAATGAGTTATTAAAAATATTTAAAGAAGTAGGATATAAACAAGAAGTAGGACCTGGAGTTTATGATATTCATAGTCCTAGAATTCCAAGTGTAGAGGAGTTAAAAAAACAAATCAAACTTTTACTTGAAGTTCTTCCAAAAGAACAACTGTGGATAAATCCTGATTGTGGATTAAAAACTAGAAAATGGGAAGAAGTAGTTCCAAGTTTAAAAAATATGGTTCAAGCAGTAAAAGAGATTAGAGAAGAAAATAGATAGAGCATATGCTCTATCTATTAAAACTATCTAAAAAGAGTTTTTTATAATTCTAAAAACTCTTTTTAGATAATATTGCAAGGAAATTAAATGAAAAGAAAAAATATGATTACGTTAGATAATATAAAAGAAGCACAAGAAAATTTAAAAGATGTAGCACAAAATACTCCATTAACTTTAGCTCCTATTTTAAGTGAAACTTTTAGAAGTGAAATCTACTTTAAAAAAGAGAATCTTCAATTAACAGGAAGCTTTAAAGTAAGAGGTGCATACAATAGAATTGCTAATTTACCTCAAGATAAAAAAGACAAAGGTGTAGTTGCAGCAAGTGCTGGAAATCATGCACAAGGTTTAGCTTATGCAGCAAAACAATTTGGTTGTAATGCAACTATTTTTATGCCAGAAGCAACTCCTTTAACAAAAGTAAGTGGTGTTAAATCCCATGGAGCGAATGTAGTTCTTATTGGGGAAAACTTTGATGAAGCATATGCAGCTGCAATGAAGTATAAAGAAGAAAATAGTGTTGAATTTATTCATCCCTTTGCAGATGATGATGTTATTGCTGGACAAGGAACTATTTCTTTAGAAATATTAGAACAAATTCCTGATTTAAAACAAATTATTGTGCCAATTGGTGGTGGTGGACTTATTTCAGGTATTGCAATTGCTGCAAAAGCTATTAATCCAGATATAAAAATTATTGGTGTTGTTGCAAGTGGTGCAAGAGGTATGAAAGAATCTTATAAATCTCAAACTCCAATTGATAGTGCTAGTGTTAGAACTATTGCAGATGGAATAGCTGTACGTGATGTAACACCAAAACTATTAGATATTATTATTGATTATGTAGATCACATTGTAGAAGTTACTGATAATGAAATTGCAAATGCGATTTTATTTTTACTTGAAAAACATAAACTTGTAGTTGAAGGAGCGGGAGCTGTTGCTACTGCTGCTATTATGCACGACAAAATTGATAATATAGAAGATTCTAAAGTTTGTGCACTTATTAGTGGTGGAAATATTGATGTAACTATGCTTTCTCAAATTATTGAAAAAGGTTTAGTTAAATCATATAGAAAAATGAATTTAATTATAAAACTTAGAGATAAACCAGGTTCATTAACTCATTTAAGTGATATTTTTAAAGATTGTGGTGCAAATATTGTACAAATTGATTATGATAGAGACTCTGTTAAGTTAGAGTTTGGAGAAGCACAAATCACAATATCTGTTGAAACAAAAGGTGAAGAACACCAAAAAACAATAAGTGAAAAATTGAAACAGAACGGTTATAGATTTAAACAAATTTAGTTTTGTAATTGACATTTATAAAATTTTTAGTAAACAAAATATATAATGTGCGATATATTTTAGTCACAAACGAAAAAAAAGGAAGAAAATGGAAGGAAGATTGTTTACATTCTTGGGTGCGATCGGTGGTCACGGGCAAGAGTGGATCATTTTATCACACTTTGTACTAGTAGTTGGAGTAATTTTTTTACTATCTAGAGCTGCAACTAGAAAAATGCAACTTGTTCCAACTGGTACACAAAATGTTTTAGAAGCATACATTCAAGGTGTTGTATCAATGGGTGCAGATACAATGGGAGAAGAAAATGCTAGAAGATATTTACCATTAATTGGTGCTTTAGGTTTAGTAATTTTCATCAGTAATATGACAGGTGTTATTCCAGGTTTTGAATCACCAACAGCTAATATTAACTTCACTTTATCATTAGCACTAATTGTATTTGTTTACTACAATTACTTAGGTATCAAGAAAAATGGTTTTGTAAACTATTTCAAACATTTTATGGGTCCAATGCCAATATTAGCTCCATTAATGTTCCCTATTGAAATTATTTCTCACTTATCAAGAATCGTTTCTTTATCATTCAGACTTTTCGGTTCTATTAGAGGTGATGATATGTTCTTAATGGTACTTTTAATGTTAGTACCTTGGTTAGTTCCATTAGCTGGTTTCTTTATGTTAACTGCATTTGGTTTCTTACAAGCATTCATTTTCATGATTTTAACTTATGTATATATTGCAGGTTCAATTATGATGGAGCACGAAGATCATTAGTAAGTTGAGTAAATCTTACTTTTTGTAAGACGAAAGAACTAATTAATTTTCGTAAAACTTAAGAAGGGGAAAGAGCTTTTACTCTTTCCCCTTTTTTCGTTACAATAAAGGAATAAATAAAATGAAAGATGACTTGATTAGTTACTTAATAACTGATCCAAAATACTATTCAAATGATTTAATTTTATTTGAAAAAAATCTAAAAAAAGTTTTAAAAACAAAAAAAGTTAATATGGCTTGTTTTAGAGATAAAACTTCAGAAAACTACAAAGAATTAGCAAAAATATTTGTAAATACTTGCAAAGAGTTTAAAATAGAAAGTATTTTACTTAGCGAACATTACAACCTAGCCTTTGAACTTGGAGCAAATGGAGTACATCTTACTTCAAAACAGTTTGATGATATACAAAAGGCAAAGAACTTAGATCTTTATACCATTATTTCTTGTCATAACTTTACTGATATAGAGAATGCGCAGAAAAAACATGTTAATGCAATTACTTATTCTCCTATATTTAATACTCCTAATAAAGGTGAACCTAAAGGAATATCGAAATTAAGAGAAATTATTAGATCTTATGAAGACTTAGACGTAATTGCCCTTGGTGGAATTATTAATGAAGAAAATTTAAAACTTATTGCTAAAACAGAAGCCTATGGTTTTGCTTCAATAAGGTATTTTATTTAAACCTTTTTAAGATTAGCCATATCTTCATTTAAATATACAATATAAGTGTAAACTTCATTGGAAGATACTATCTCTTTAATAGCTTCTTTATAATAATTTATTTGATGAATATGTTCTTGTAATTGAGACCTTGTAGTTTTATAATCAAAGATAAAATACTTATTATCTTTTTCTACAAGTAAATCTATAATCCTTAACTCATTTTTATAAATCAAAGATTGCTCTTTACTAAAGTTACCCTCTTTTATTAACTCCATAAATTCATTATTTAATAAAAGATTTGAAACTCTATTTTTAATATTTTGTATATCATTATCATCTAAATAGTTTGAATATCTATTTTTTACAAGATTAATACTTAAATTTAATGAACTTTCATCAAAACTATTCATCATTTCTAAGCAATAGTGAGTTGCTATACCAAAATATTTTGCATGTAAAGTGTATTCTTCATCATCATTTTCTACAGCAATTGGCTTATCTTGTTTTCCTAAATTAAGTCCTTGATAAGATATCTTAGAGGTTTTTTCATAGTTTTTAGTTTTATTATCACTTATAACTATTTCTCCTAAAATATTTGGTTTCAAATCCAATAAATCAAAAACTGACTTTTCAGGCTTTTTAAATATTATCATATTCTTTTTTGCTCTTGTCATAGCAACATATAAAATATTTAATTCATCTTCAAACTCTAGGGATTTCTCTTTTTTTAAAGCCTCTTTATACTCAATACTATAATTATCCAAACCACCAATTTTATAATAAATATTTTTTAAATTTACATCCTCATACTCAAATAATAAAGAGTCTCTATTAGCTACTTTCTGTTTTATTCTATCTAAAAGTAAAACAGTGTGGAACTCCAAACCTTTTGATTTAAAGATTGTAAGAATTTGTAAACCTATTTGTTCAGAGTTTTCTATAGAAGCATCTAACTCATCAATTTCATATACAAAATCAACTACATTTTTATATGAAGAACAAAGCTCTACAAACTTTATTACATTGTCATCTGTTACATTTAAAGCCTGTGCTATTTTTAATACTGACTCTTGCACACTTTTGTATTTCAAATCAATATCTAAAGTAAAAGGAGTTTCTGGTGCTTTTCCAATAATTGCATTTAAATTTTCTTTATAAATCTTCTCATTAAAATATAGATATTTTATTGCATTTATAACAGCTTTAACATTTTCCTGATTTATAAGTTTAGAAGTCATTTCTGTACTAATTTTTAGACTTGGGAACATCTTTTTTAAATATGAATATAGGTTTAATACATCATCATTTGTGTATGTTAATATTGCAATATCATTACTATTTATACCCTTTTGCATTAGTTCAGATATTTTTTTAGCTATGTTTTCATATTTTTCATCTTCCAATAAAACTTCATCTTCAATTACTTCTACATATCCACCATTATGAATTGGTACTTGATCATGATACTCATATGAAACTAACTTATTGAAAGATTGATTTACATAATTAACTACTTCTTCACATGACCTATAATTTGTATTTAATACCTCAACATTTACCATAGGATTTGTTTTTAATACATAATCAAATAGTTCTCGTTTTCCACCTCTGAACCTATAAATAGATTGTTTTGTATCTCCAACATAGAAAAAGGTTTTAAACTCAGAACTTGCAAGTATCTCTTCAATCAAGGGCTGTAAGATTTTATATTGTAAAAGTGAAGTATCTTGAAACTCATCAATTAATATATGAGAGAAGTTTGAGTCTAATCTAAAATATAAAAACTCTTTATCAACCTTTGTACTTAGCAATTCATAACAGATATTTGAAATATCATCAAAGTGTAAATAGTTTTTTGAACTATTATATTTCCTTTTATAACTTTTAAAAAGATTATATAATTCAAATAACCTACTTAAAGAAAAAGCAGACCTTAACTTATAATAATTTCCTACTTGCTCTTTTGTATTTGCAAAATATTGTTCTAAAGTTTCATTTGCACATTTCTTAAAATATGAGTATTCCCCTGCACTATTCTTTTCTAGCCATTTTTTAGAAATAAGTTCTTCAAAGTTTTCATACTCAACTGCTTTTATTGCACTTTTTGAAGCATTTGGACAATTTAAAATAAACTCTTTTATTTTTAAACCTTCAGTTAAAGCCTCTTTTTTTTGTATCTCTATAAGTGAAAGGTCAATATTTACAACATCAACTGTTTCGCCTTTTTCAAAAATATTTTTAAATATTTCAAAAATAGAATTATATTTTTTATTTTCAAAAAGTGAGAAATCTATTAATTTATCAAAACTGTCTATATCTAAAGATTGAAGAAACTTGCTACTTAGTTTTTCTACATCATCTTCTTTAATTTCAAAGTCATCATTAATTCCAGCATAACCACTAAACTCTCTTAAAATCTTATTTACAAATTTATCAATAGTAAAAATAGATAAAGAAGCATTTGAAAAGATATCTACAAGTTGCTCTTTTCTGCTTAATATCTCTTCTTTTGAAAATCCAGATTGAATTTGTATTGCACCTAAATACCCTTCATCTTCCCCTAAAGTTAAAAGTGTTTTGTATATTCTTTCACTCATTTCATTTGCAGCTTTATTTGTAAATGTAAGAGTAAGTATCTCTTTAGGGCTTGCACCTTTTAATAATAATGTTATGTATCTTACTGTTAGTGCAAAAGTTTTACCACTTCCTGCACTTGCTTTTAATGCTAAATATTTTTTCATAAAAGAATAATACAAAAATAATCATTTATATCTATATAACTATAAGTTTTTTTAGATTTTTACTGTTATAATATATTTTAAGATTATTATCAGGAAAGAAATTAATCAATGCAAACAAAAAATAAGATTATTATACTTGTTATCTCAATTATTTCCTTTACTTTTTTTCTAATTACTATTGATATGGTATATAACTTTAGAAACTATGGTATTAAATCAATTGATGACAAAGCAAAAGCTGTTGCAAAGACAGTAGAACACTCCTTGACATCACAAATGGTAAGCGGAGTTATTGATGATAGAGAACTTTTTTTAAGCCAACTAGAAGATATTCCAAATATTGATAAAATATGGTTAAGTAGAGGTCAAAAAGTAATTGATATGTATGGAAAAGGCTTTAACAATGAAATCGCAAGAGATGAAGTTGATAAAGAAGTATTAAAAACAGGAGAAACAAAAAAAGTTGTAAATGACAAAATTTTTTCTCAAAGTACATATAGAATAACTATTCCATATAATGCTACAAGCAAAGGCAAAATTAATTGTATGACATGCCACTCTAACGCACAAGAAGGTGATACATTAGGTGCTATTTCAATTGAAATGTCAATTGATGATTCTAAACAAATTGGTATAAGAGCTATTACAGATACACTTTTAATAGCATTAGTTTTAATGATAGTAATTATTTTCTTACTTAACTTTATTATTTCTCCTTTCCTATCACTTTTTGATTCAATTAAAAGAGTTATGAATAAAGCACAGCAAGGTGACTATTCATATAGAATACAAAACCCTAAAGGTAAAGAAGCAAAAGATGTTGCTTTATGGATTAATGGATTACTTGAAAAACTTGAAATTACACTTGAAGCAATAGATTCAAAAATATCAATATTCTTATCAGAACATCACAAAGTAACTGATAAAGATCATTTAATCAATGTAAAAAATACAGTTGATAGATTATCAGATGTATATAAGTTTAGAAAAACTATTGAATATGATGAGACTATAAATGACGTATATAATAGGCTTGCGGAAGTTTTAAAAATAAAAATAGGTATTACAAAGTTTAACTTTTTTGAAGTAAGTACACTAACAAATGAAATCAATCTAGTACATAGTGAAGCAAAAGTTATTTGTAATATTATTGAACAAGGTTGTAGAGCAGATAGAACAAATACTACTATTGATTCTACTCAATTTAAAAATATTTGTCCTGCTTGCACTTCATGTGAAAAAACAAATTACTTCTGTGTTCCTTATGCTATTTCAAATGAATTAGACTTAATCATCTCTATTTATACTGATACTGTTAATCAAACAATAGAAGTAAGAGAAATGATTCCTTATATTCAAGATTATGTTGATGCAGCTAAAACTGTTATTGTTAGTAAAAAGCTTATGAATATTTTAGAACATAATGCACAAACAGATGCACTAACAAATCTTAAAAATAGAAAATACTTAGAAGATGCTATTCCAAATATTACTTCGCAAACAAAACGTTCTGGTATAGCTTATGCAGTTCTTCTTTTAGATATAGACTTCTTTAAAATGGTAAATGATACTTATGGTCATGATATAGGAGACAATGCAATAAAGATTGTTGCTGAAACTTTAAATGAAAATATTAGAGAATCAGATACTGCCGTAAGATATGGTGGGGAAGAGTTTATTGTCCTGTTATATAATTGTGATGAAAAAGGTGCAATGGATGTTGCAGAAAAAATAAGAGAAAATTTCTCTAAAAAAGAGATTCCAACTGGTGGAAGTACAATTTTACAAAAGACAATGAGTATTGGTGTTTCTATGTTCCCTGAAGATACAGAAGATTTAGGAGAAGCAATTAAATATGCTGACCTTGCATTATATAAAGCTAAAAATAGTGGAAGAAATAAAGTAATTAGATTTGATATGTCTTTAGTTTAAATTATAACCTTAAGATTATTTTAGGTAAAATATTTGCCTTAAAAATAATAATCTTAGGGAACTTCTATGCAAAAAAAACAACATAAGGTACAAACCCTTCTTGACGCAATACCTCACATTAAAAAATTCTATGGAAAAACTATTGTTATTAAATATGGTGGTTCAGCACAAACAAGTCCTGAATTAAAAGAAAAGTTTGCAGAAGATATTGTTCTTTTATCTCTTGTTGGTATTAAACCAGTTATTGTACATGGTGGTGGAGCTAGAATTTCTGAACTTCTTGATAAATTAGAAATACACTCAGAGTTTATTGATGGACATAGAGTTACCTCAGAAGAGACAATGAGAGTAGTTGAAATGGTGCTTAGTGGTGAGATCAATAAAAATATCACTTCTTTGTTAAATCATCACGGAGCAAAAGCAATTGGTATTTCAGGTAAAGATTCGGCTATTATAAAAGCTACTCCAAAAGAGAATGGAAAATTTGGATACACAGGTGTTATTACTGAAGTAAATGGAACACTAATTAATAATCTTATTAAAGAAGGTTTCATTCCTGTTATTGCTCCTATTGCAGATAGTGCAAAACCAAATCATCCTGGATACAATATCAATGCAGATGTTGCTGCAAGCAAAGTAGCTCAAGCAATTGGAGCACAAAAAGTTCTGTTTTTAACTGACACAGTTGGCGTTTTAGATAAAAATGGTGAACTTTTAAACTCACTTGACAAAGAGGATGTTAATGAATATAAAGAAAATGGAACAATTGCAGGTGGAATGATACCTAAAGTTGATTCATGCATAGATGCAATTTATAACGGTGTTAACAAAGCACACATTATTGATGGAAGAGTTGAGCATTCACTTTTACTTGAACTATTTACTAGTGATGGAATTGGTACACAATTTCTTAGGAAAGACAATCCCAATAATGGCATAGATATGGAAAAATTATTAAACGACGAAGAGTAAGGAAATATAATGAATTTTATAGAAACAAGAGGAAATGATGGTATCAAACCACAAGAAGTTAGCTTCTCAGATGCAATTTTAAGTCCAAGTGCATCTTTTGGTGGATTATATGTACCTAAAGAATTACCACAATTAGAAGAAAACTTTTTACAAAACCATATTAATTCTTCATATAAAGAGCTTGCATATGATATTTTAAAAGCTTTTGAAATTGATATTGAAGAAGAGGAAATAAAAAAAGCACTTGATCTTTATGATAATTTTGATGATGCATCAAACCCTTGTCCAGTAGTAAAAGTAAAAGATGATTTATTTGTACATGAACAATATCATGGACCAACTAGAGCTTTCAAAGATATGGCTTTACAACCTTTTGGTTCAATTCTTTCTTCAATTGCTAAAAAAAGAGATGAGAAATATTTAATCTTAGCTGCAACTTCAGGAGATACTGGACCTGCTGCATTAAATACATTTAAAAATAAAGAGAATATTCAAATTGCTTGTATGTACCCAGACGGAGGGACATCAGATGTTCAAAGACTTCAAATGGTATGTGAAGATGGAGAAAATCAAAAAGTTATTGGTATTAAAGGAAATTTTGATGATGCACAAAATGCACTTAAAAATCTTCTTAGTTCGCAGTCATTTATTGAAGAATTAAAAAATGATGGTATCAAATTAAGTGCTGCAAATTCAGTAAATTTTGGAAGAATTATATTCCAAATTATCTACCACTTCTGGTCATATATACAACTTCTTAAACAAGATGAAATTAAATTTGGAGAGAAAATCTATTTAGTTGTTCCATCTGGTAATTTTGGAAATGTACTTGGTGGATTCTATGCAAAACATATGGGTGTTCCAATTCAAAAACTACTTGTTGCGTCAAATGAAAATAATATCTTAACTGAGTGGATTAATACTGGTGTTTATGATATTAGAGATAAAGAACTTATTCTTACAAAATCTCCAGCAATGGATATCTTAAAATCTTCAAATATTGAAAGAGTTATGTTCTGTTTATTTGGAGCACAAAGAACAAAAGAGTTATTTGATAATTTAAATGACAATAACATATTCACATTAACAGAAGATGAAACAAAACTTCTACAAGAAGAGTTCTCAGCTGTAAATTCTAATGACGCCTATGGTTCAAAAATTATTAAGTCATATTTAGATGATGGATATTTAATGGATCCACATACTGCAACTTGTATAAAGGCATATGAAGACTTAAGAGAAGAGAAACTAAAAACAGTTATATATTCAACTGCTGAGTGGACAAAATTCTCTCCTACTGTATTAAATGCTTTAAATGAAGATAATAAAACTTATCCGGATAAAGAAGCATTAGAAAAAATATCATCAAAATATTCTGCTAATTTACCTCAATCAATCTCTTCTCTTTTTGAATCAAAAGTAAATCATAATACTATTATTGAAAAAGAAGATATTGAAAAAGAAATAGTGAAATTTATTAGAAACTAATATATAATAAATAAGCTAAGCTTATAATAATAGTGTGTAGTTTAACTACACACTTCTCAATAAATCCCCTTTTTTTGACCTTAATCATAATTTTTTAAGAAAATTAACTATATAATGTAAAGATTTAATTTTAAAATAAGGAAGCTAAATGTCTAACGAAACAAATAGACGGGATTTTCTAGGTTATACATTTGCAGCTGTTGCGGCAGTTGGTGGAGCTGCCTCACTTGTTGGAATGAAACAAGCGTGGGATCCATTACCAAGTGTATTAGCTAGTGGGTTCACGAATGTTGAACTTAGTGGAATAAAAGCTGGGGAGCCTCTTACTGTAATGTGGAGAGGAAAACCTATTTTTGTTCTTAAAAAAACTGCAGAGATGGAATCATCAGATAGAGATTTAATTGTTGGTGAAGATAGATATACTATTGCAATCGGTCTTTGTACTCACTTAGGTTGTATTCCAGCATGGAAAAAAACTCAGTGGAAATGTGCATGTCACGGTGGTGAGTTTAATGCAAGTGGTAAACAAATTTTTGGACCTCCTCCAAGACCTCTTGATTTACCACCATTCGCAGTTAAAGGTTCTCAGCTTGTTCTTGGTGAAGAAGGACCTGAATACAAAAAAATCGCTGGCGCGATGGCAACGGCATAAGGAGTAGTTTATGGCAAAATTTGAAAAAGCTAACTCTGTAGGTGAGTGGTTAGACCAAAGACTTAATACTACAGCATTAACTAAAGTATTAATGACGGAGTATTGGATTCCAAAAGATATCAACTTCTTATGGGCAATGGGTGTACTTTTAGCAGTTACGTTTAAAATCCTAGTAATCTCAGGTTTATTCTTAATGATGTATTACAAACCAGATGTAAACTTAGCATTTGATTCTGTAAACTATACAATCATGCAAGAAGTTGCATATGGTTGGTTATTTAGACATATGCATGGTGTTGCAGCTTCTGTTGTATTTTTAATTATTTATATCCACATGTTTACAGGAATCTATTATGGTTCATATAAGCAAGGTAGAGAAATGATTTGGATTTCTGGTATGTTATTATTTATGACATTCTCAGCTGCTGGATTCTCTGGATATATGTTACCATGGGGACAAATGTCTTATTGGGCTGCAATGGTTATTACAAACCTATTTGGTGGTGTTCCAGTTATTGGAGATGCATTAGTTGTATGGATTAGAGGTGACTTTAACGTTGCTGATGCTACATTAACTAGATTCTTCATGTTACACGTTTTCTTATTACCAATTGTTATTATGGGTATTATTGGATTACACTTCTATACATTAAGAATTCCTCACGTAAATAACCAAGAAGGTGCAGATATTGATTATGATGCAGAAGCAGAAAAATATTTATCTGGTAACAAAAAAGAATCTAAAGTTATTCCTTTCTGGCCAGTATTTATTTCTAAAGACTTTGCTATTTTAGGTATTTTCTTAATTTTCTATTTCTACTTAGTATTCTTCCATTATAACTTTGCAATGGATCCAGTTAACTTTGATCCTGCAGACAACATGGTAACTCCTGCACATATTTACCCAGAGTGGTATTTCTTATGGTCATATGAAGTGTTAAGAGGGTTCTTCTTTGATGTTGGTCCTATTAAAGCATTTGATATTGGTTTAGCAGCATTTGGTTTTGCAAATGTTATTTTCTTAGTATTACCATGGTTAGATAGAGATCCTGCAATTTTACCAGCTCATAAAAGACCTGGATTTAGAGTATGGTTCTGGATATTAATGGTTGACTTAATTGTTTTAACTGTTTATGGTAAATTACCTCCAACAGGTATAAATGCTTGGGTTGGATTTGCTTCAGCTACATTATTTATTTTATTATTTGTAGCATTACCATTTATTACTAAATTAGATGCTAAAAAGAGAGGTGCATAATGAGAGAATTAAAGATTTTAGCAGTAGTAGTAGCATTTACTCTTATTACTTACTGGGGTGTTGAGCCATTCGCTCACTCTCAAATGCATCCACATGTAGAACCAGCTGATTATGAATTTGCTGATGTTCAAGAAAATGTTAAAGATGTTAAAGCTTTAATTGGAAATGCTCAAAATGGAGCAGGATTAGTTCAAGCAAACTGTACTGCTTGTCACTCTATTGAAAAAGAAGGTTTTCCTCAATTAATGGATAATGCTAGCGCTGCAGCAGCTTATGGAGTTGTTCCACCAGATTTATCTACTGCTGGAAGAATCTATAATGCTGATTATTTAGCTGCATTTATTAAAAATCCCGTAGAAGCTTCTAAAGTTGCTCATAAATTCCAAGATGGAAGAGTTCATCCAATGCCAGCTTATGGTTGGATGCAACCACAAGAGATTGCAGATATGGTAGCATATTTAAAATCTATTGCTCCAAAAGAAATGACTAATAAAGAAGTATTTGTAGATGCTTGTCAAAGATGTCATGGTATTAAATATGGAGATATGAAAGGTGGTTCTATGGCTGCTAAAACTCCAGATGAAAATATCAAAGCATATATGGGTAAATTACCTCCAGATTTATCACAATACATTAGATCAAGAGGTGAGCATTACTTACATACATTTATCAATGATCCTCAAAAACACTTAGAAGGTACAGCTATGCCTAGAGTTGGATTAACTGAAGAATCTCAAGATCAAGTTATTGCATATATGGAAGAAGTTGGTGATTCTAAAAAAGCTGAAAGAGAAGCTTTAGGACCTAAATTCTTAATCTATTTAGTTATTTTCGCAATTTTCGCTTGGTTATGGAAAGCAAGTAAATGGAGAGAAGTTCACTAAGAACTTCTTTCTTTAATAAACTCATAGGAGAGGCTTATAATGAAATTATTAAAAATTTTAGCAGCAGTAGCACTTACAGTAAGTATTTCTTCTGCTCAAGATGTTATGCAAAAATCAATGAATATCATGGAAGAAGGTATGAGTGAGATTCAAAAAGGTTTTTTAAATAACTCTGTAGAATTAATTAAAAGTGGTACAGCAAAAGTTAGAAAAGGTAATGAATTATTTTCTGACAAAAAAGTAATTTCTCAATATTTACCAGAAAATAAAAAACATATGGTAAACATTGCAGAGAATGCAGCACAAAGAATTAAACTTGATGCTAACGTTTTAGAATTAAATCTAGATAACAAAGCGTACATTGATGCAGCAAACGCATATTCTGATATGATGAATGCATGTGCTAGATGTCACTCTATTGTTAGATCTTGGTAATTTAAAATAAAAAGATAAACTTAAATGTTTATCTTTTTATTAAACTTTAAATAATAACTTTAGATACAGCGCTTATAGCAGCTGTTTCACTTCTTAGAATCAAATTTGAATTAAATCCAACTATTTTATTAGAATCAAACTTTTCTCTTTCATTTTTTGAAAACCCACCTTCACATCCTAATAACAAGATTTCTATTTCATCTTTTTTAGTTTCAATATTTTGTTGTGAAAAATCTAAAAGATAAACATTTTTATTTACAGATAAAAACTCATCTAAAGAGTTACAAGTTTCAAGTTTAATAATAGAACTTCTTCCACATTGAGAAGAAGAGTTAAGTAAAATTTTTTCTAGTTTGTCAAGATTTAATTTAAAGTTTTTCTGTGAATATTCACAATATATAAATGTAATCTTTTCTAAACCTAATTCATTTAAAGAAGCAATATTTTTTTCAACAATCTTTGGGTCAATAACACACCAAGCAAGGTGTAGCTTTTTATCATTTTCAATAATTTTTTCTTCAAAAGATACAAGTTGTAGCTTTGCATCTTTTCGATTAATCTCTACAACTTTATAAAGATATATATTTTTATCTTTTAAATTTCTAAAATATATTTCATCTTCAATCTTTTGCCGTCTTGCTTTAAATAAATATTTATAAGTTTCATTATCAACAGATAAAAACTCTTGTGAAGCCTCTTCGTGATAAGTAAACTGCATCTAAAATATCTTTGAAATAATATAAACTGCAACTAAAATTGCAATTTCAATTGTATATATTTTTTTTGCATATACCATAAACTCTTCTTGTAACTTAGTATCAGTAGTTTTAATAACTCTCATCTTTTTATATCTTTTAATCTCAATTACTAATAAAAATATTGCTGCTGCAATCATGATAACAACAGTAAATGAAAAGTGTTGTGCATAAGCAGATACAATTGCACCTGTGTACATTACAATTGCATTTGTAAGATGATATAATGGGGTCATAAACTTCAATCTTTTTGCTAAGGGTAGAAACTCTTTTGCAGTTGATACTGAATATAAATTAAATAGCATTACTGCTAAAAAGAAATATACTGCAAATACGTGTGTGACTACTGCATCACTCATTAATTCCATGTTAAACTCACTTTTAAAAAATTTGGGTATTATAGCTTAATTGTCATAAGGTATTAGTAAAAAAGGATCTCCATGGCATTAAGCGTAAATAATGCATTAAAAATAATCTCAGAATTATCAGTAAATCCAAAGTTTGAAATCATTCCAATTGAAGAATCAATCAATAGAATTTGTGCTCAAGATATAAAAGCAAAATTAGCACTTCCAAGATTTAACAACTCAGCAATGGATGGCTATGGCTTTAAACTTCAAGATATAGAAAAAGAGCTCAAAGTTATTGATTCAGTATTTGCAGGAGATAACAAAGATATTAACCTGCAAGAAGCAACATGTATTAAAATTATGACAGGAGCTGTTGTTCCAGATGATGTTAATGTAATTGCCCCTAAAGAAAATTGCCAAATTTTAGAAAATGGAAATATTATAGTCAAAGATAAAAATCTAAAAGAGTATTCTCATATAAGATTTGTCGGGGAAGATGTTAATATTTCAGACAAAGTATTAAGTAAAGGTGATGAAATAAACTTTGCTAATGTAACTTTACTCAGTTCACAAGGTATTTCATACATCAATGTTTATAAAAGACCAAAGATTGTTGTTTTTTCAAGTGGCGAAGAGTTGAAACTTCATTATGAAAAAATAGAAGACCATCAAATATATAATTCAAATACCCCTACTCTTTTAACAAGATGTAAAGAATTCAATTGTGATGTAACATTTATTGGACAAGCAAGGGATTCAATCAAATCACTTGAAGAGTTAATAACAAACTCCCTTGATGCTGATTTAATTGTCACTTCAGGAGGTGTTTCAGTTGGAGATGCTGATTTTACAAATGAAGCCTTTTTGAATTTAGGGTTTGAACAAATATTTAAAGGTATAGAAATAAAACCAGGTAAACCAACAATTTTTGGGAAGATAAAGAATACATATATTTTAAATTTACCAGGTAATCCTCTTGCTTCAGCTTTAATTTTTGAAGTTTTTGGAAAAGTTCTACTTCAGAAACTATTAGGTTCTAATTTAATACACCATAAAACTATAAATGCAAAATTAGGAACCAATTTAAAAAATAAAAAAGGAAGAATTACTATAATTCCAGGTTTATTTGATGGAGAGTATTTCTTTCCCGAAGACAAAAGACTTCCAGGAATGGTATCAACTTTAAGTAAAAGTAACTGCATGATAGCCCTTAATGAAGATGTTTCATTTTTACAAAAAGAAGCAGAAGTTAAACTTTTACCAATAAATTGGAAGTTTTTTAGAAAAGATTATAAGGATTTTTTAACATATGAGTAAAACATCAAAAAAAGCAGTTTGTATTTTAAGTGGAGGAATGGACTCTACTTTAGCTTCATATATAGCAAAAAAAGATGGATATGAAATTATTGCTGTTCACTTTAACTATGGACAAAGAACCGAAAAAAGAGAGTTAAAAGCTTTTAGAGACATTTGTGAAGATTTACAAATTAAAGAAAAATATGAAATAGATATTCCTTTCTTCACACAAATAGGAGCCAGTGCTCTTACAGATAACACCATTGATATTCCTGTTAATGGAGTAGAAGAAGGTGTTCCTGTAACTTATGTACCATTTAGAAATGGGATTTTTCTTTCAATAGCAAGTGCTATTGCAGAAAAAGAAGAAGCTAGTGCTTTATATATTGGAGTTGTTGAAGAAGATAGTTCAGGTTACCCAGATTGCACTGATGAATTTATTTCAAAGATGACGTCTGCAATTAATCAAGGAACAAAAGAATCAACAAAAATAGAGATAAAAACTCCTTTAGTTCACCTAATGAAAGATGAGATAGTAAAAAAATCTTTAGAGTTAGATGTTCCATTAAAACATACTTGGTCATGTTATCAAGAGGAAGTTGCTGCTTGTGGAGTATGTGATTCTTGTAGATTAAGATTAAATGGGTTTAAAAAAGCAAACGCTACAGATCCAATAAAATATAAGGAATAAATTTTGACTTGGAAAATTTCAAAATCATTTGATTTTTGTTATGGACACAGAGTTTGGTCTCAAACTTTAGACAGTGAATATTCACTTGACCCTTGTTTGAAATGTAGGCACTTACATGGGCACCAAGGAAAAATTGTAATTTTTTTAGAAGCTCAAAAATTAAAAGATGGAATGGTAACAGATTTTAAACACTTAAATTGGTTTAAACAGTTTTTAGATGATGTATTAGACCATAAATTTATTCTTGATATAAATGATCCACTATACCCTACTTTACTTCCTCATGTAGAAAAAGAAGATTTGATTTATTTTGAAGAGGGTTATTATATTCCTGACATGAATAAAATTAAAAATGAACCAACACATATTAAAGAGATGTATGAAGGATATGTAATAGTTGATTTTGTACCTACAAGCGAAAATCTATCTGCTTGGTTTTTAGAAATTGCAAGTAAAAAAATGAAAAATCTTGGAGTAAAAGTTTCAAGTGTAGAGTTTGCAGAAACTCCAAAAAGCAAAAGTCATGTCTTTGCTTGAAGTTAATGAAATTTTTGGTCCAACTATTCAAGGTGAAGGTAAATTAGTTGGAACACCTTCTATTTTTATAAGATTTGGCAAATGTAACTTTAAATGTAAAGGTTTTAATGTAGAGTATGAAACTCCAAGTGGTGTAAAAAAGTGTTCATGTGATTCATATTATGCAGTTGATATGGCATTTAAAGATCAATGGCAAAAGATGAATGCACAAGATGTAATCAATGATGTTTTACAATTAGAACCTAACTATAAAATTGATATTGTTATTACTGGTGGAGAACCACTTTTATACTGGAAAAATGAAGAATTTCAAAAACTGTTAAAGTATTATGTGCAGAATAATTATAAAGTCACTATTGAAACTAATGGCTCACTAAATATAGATTTAAATGAAACTTACCAGAAACAATTACTATTTTCAATGAGTGTAAAATTATCAAACTCATTAGAACCTTTAAAGAAAAGAATTAACATAAATACATTAACAAAAATTATAAATGAAACTGATGGTTCATACTTAAAATTTGTTATAGATGAAGACTTTAAAGAACAGGCAAGTTATGAGATAAAAGAGCTTATTTCTCAACTTCCAAAGGTAGATGTGTACCTAATGCCTATGGGAGATACTGCAAAACAAATAAATAAAAATAGTGAGGCAGTTATTAACCTTGCAATTGAAAATGGATATAAATATTGTGATAGGCTTCATATAAGAGTTTGGGACAATAAAAGAGGTGTTTAAAATATTTTAGCTATAATCGTGCTTCAATATTAAAGAACAACTCGTTGTTCCCTTTTAATTGGGGAACAATTAAAAGGACATATTTATGAATTTTACAGGTTCTAATGTATTAGTAACAGGTGCTAGTAGAGGAATTGGAGCAGAAATAGCAAAAACTCTTGCTAGTTTTGGTTTAAAAGTTTGGGTTAACTATAGAAGTGGAGCCGAAGCTGCTGAAAAAATTAAAGAAGAGATTGAAGCTGCTGGTGGAAAAGCTGCAATAGTTAAAGCGGATGTAACAAGTGAAGAAGAGTTTACAGCTGCAATTAAAACAATTGTAGATGCAGATGGAGAACTTTCTTACTTAGTTAATAATGCTGGTATCACAAAAGATAAACTAGCATTAAGAATGTCAGTTGAAGATTTCAATGATGTTATTGCTGCAAATTTAACATCTGCATTTATTGGATGTAAAGGTGCTTTAAAAGCAATGGGTAAAAAGAAGTTTGGTTCTATTGTAAATATCTCTTCAATTGTTGGAGAAATGGGTAATCCAGGACAAACAAACTACTCTGCTTCTAAAGGTGGCTTAAATGCAATGACTAAATCTTTTGCAAAAGAAGCTGCATCAAGAGGTATTAGATACAATGCAGTAACTCCAGGCTTTATTCAAACTGATATGACTGATGAATTAAAAGATGAAGTTAAAGCAGAATATGAAAGAAATATTCCGTTAAGTAGATTTGGTCAACCAAAAGAAATAGCAGATGCAGTAGCATTTTTATTAAGTGATCATTCATCGTATATTACGGGTGAAATACTAAAAGTAAATGGTGGATTATACGTTTAAAAAAGATTTATTAAATCTTTTTATGGTATAATTTGGCGATAATTTTAAAAAAGGAAAAGAATATGGCATTATTTGATGATGTAAAAGAAGTAGTAGTTGAGCAACTTGATTGTGATCCTGCAGAAGTTAAGGAAGAGTCTAAATTTATTGAAGATTTAGGTGCTGACTCATTAGACGTTGTTGAATTAGTTATGGCGTTAGAAGAGAAATTCGATATCGAGATTCCAGACGAAGATGCAGAGGGTATCTTAACTGTTGCTGATGCTATCAAATACATCGAAGATAACGCGTAATTAATACGCTATTCTTATAACTTAAGCCAGTATTCTATACTGGCTTTTTTTTAACATTTTTTATTTAAATTGTTGAATTTTTAATAAATATTTTAAGAATTGAATTATTTAAATACTTATTTTTGGAGCATATTTAATGAAAAGAGTTGTTATAACAGGTTTAGGAACAATTAACTCAGTAGGTCACAATGTAGAGGATTCTTTTAAAGCCGTAGTTGACGGTAAATGTGGAATCAATGAAATCACACTTTTTGATGCTAGTGAATATTCTGTTCAATTTGCAGGAGAGGTTAAAGATTTTGACCCAACAACTGTAATGGATAAAAAAGAAGTTAAAAAAGCTGATAGATTTATTCAATTAGGAATAAAAGCGGCTTATGAAGCAATGGATGACGCAGGATATATAAATGCTGAGAAAAAAACAGTTGATGAGTCTATTTCTGAAAGATTTGGAGTTATTTCAGCTTCAGGAATTGGTGGATTATCAACAATTGAGAAAAACTCAGTAACTTGTGCTAATAGAGGACCAAAAAGAATTTCACCATTCTTTATTCCTTCATCGTTAGTAAATATGTTAGGTGGATTTATTTCTATTGAACATGGATTAAAAGGTCCTTCATTATCTCACGTGACAGCTTGTGCAGCTTCAACACACGCTTTAGCAGATGCAGTTAAAACTATTGCAACAAATGGTGCTGATAGAGTACTTGTTGTTGGTGCAGAAAGTGCTATTTGTGGTGCTGGAATTGGTGGATTTGCTGCAATGAAAGCCTTATCTACAAGAAACGATGATCCACAAAGTGCTTCAAGACCATTTGATAAAGATAGAGATGGTTTTGTAATGGGTGAAGGTGCTGGTGCACTTGTACTTGAAACATTAGAATCAGCACAACAAAGAGGTGCTAAAATTTATTGTGAAGTAATTGGATTTGGTGAATCTGCTGATGCTAATCATATTACAGCACCAGTTATGGATGGTCCACTAAGATCTATGAAAGCTGCTTTAGCAATGGCAAAATCACATACTGGTGAAGATATTAAAATTGACTATATTAACGCACACGGTACATCTACACCTGTTGGAGATGTAAATGAGTCAAAAGCTATTGTTGAATTATTTGATGGGCTTGAAAATTGTCCTCCTGTAACTTCTACAAAAGGTCAAGTTGGACACTGTTTAGGTGCAGCTGGTGCAATTGAAGCAATTTTTACAATTAAAGCATTAAATGAAGGAATTATTCCTCCAACAATTAATATGCAAAACCAAGATGAAGAGTGTAAATTAGACTATGTTCCAAACACTGCAAGAAAAGCTGAGTTAAAGACTGTAATGAGTAATAACTTTGGTTTTGGTGGAACTAACGGTTCTGTAATATTCAGAAAAATATAAAAGTAAATTAGAGTTTAAACACTTTTTCAAAAAGGAAATTATTTGGCAACTTACTTAGATTTTGAAGACAAAATAAAGAAAATTGAAGAAGATATCACAGTTGCAAAAACAAGAAATGACGAACATGCAGTAGAAATACTGGATAAAAAGTTAGAAAAAGAGGTTGAAAAGACATTTAAAAACCTTAGTGATTATCAAAAACTTCAATTAGCAAGACATCCTGATAGACCATATGCAATGGATTATATTAAAGGTCTTATGACTAACTATTATGAAATTCATGGGGATAGACACTTCGATGATGACAATGCTATTGTATGTTTCCTAGGTTATATTGGAAATGAAAAAGTAGTAGTTATTGGAGAGCAAAAAGGACGAGGAACAAAAGATAAGTTAAAAAGAAACTTTGGTATGCCTTCTCCAGAAGGATATAGAAAAGCTTTAAGAGCTGCTAAATTAGCAGAAAAGTTTAACTTACCAATTCTTATGCTTGTGGACACTCCGGGTGCATATCCTGGAATTGGAGCTGAAGAGAGAAATCAATCTGAAGCTATTGCTAGAAATCTTTATGAATTTTCTGAACTTAAAACACCTACAGTTTCAGTTGTAATTGGAGAAGGTGGTTCTGGTGGAGCTTTAGCTATTTCAATTGCTGATAAATTAGCGATGATGAGATACTCAGTTTATGCAGTTATTTCTCCAGAAGGTTGTAGTGCAATTTTATGGAATGACCCAGCAAAAGTTGAAACAGCAGCTAATGCACTTAAGATTACAGCAGAATCATTAAAAGAACTTGGATTAGTTGATGATGTTATAAATGAACCTTTAATTGGTGCACATAGAAAAAAAGAAGATGCAATTAAAGCTTTAGGTGATTATTTCCTAACTTCACTTGCTGAATTAAAAGAATTAACACCTGCACAAAGATATGAGAAGAAGTATGAAAAACTTATGAACTTAGGAAAGTTTGAAGAAAAATAAACTTCTTTAAAAGTTGTAGAAAACCTACAACTTTTAATCTCTAACTAGCCTACCAACAGGTTCTCCACCAATCATGTGAAAATGTAAATGATGAACTTCTTGTCCCCCATCATCTCCAATATTTGTAATTAATCTATATCCACTTTGTCTAATACCTAGTTTAGAAGCAACTTTTTGCATAAACTCAGTCATCCCTGCCATAATTTTTGGAGGAACTACATCAAATGAATCATAGTGCTCTTTAGGAATAATAAGAACGTGAACTTTTCTAGCTGGATTTATATCATTAAAAGCCAAGAAATTTTCATCTTCTAAGATAGTTTGATTAGGAATTTCACCCTTAACTATTTTGCAAAAAATACACATATATTTACCTTTTTTAGTTTAAAAAATATTATAACCAAACTCTAATAAATTTTAAAGTATAATCCAAACCTTTATAAATAAACAACAGGAGAATAAAAGTGAAAGAATGGCTTGATAAAATTGATAATGCTGATTCACTTGAAGTTCTAGAAAATTTAAGAATTGAAACTTTAGGTAAAAAAGGTATTATCCCTGCACAATTTGCAAAAATGAAAGATATTCCAGGCCCAGAAAAAAAAGCTTTTGCTGAGAATTTAAATACGCAGAAGACTCAAATCACTGAGGCACTTGAAACTAAAAAAGAGATTTTAGAACAACAAGCATTAGAAGCTAAATTAAAAGAAGAAAAAATTGATGTAACAAAATTCAACAATGAATTAACATGTGGTGCAGCTCACCCTGTTTCTTTAACAATGGATAGAATTATTCAATATTTCCAAAACCTTAACTTTGCAGTAGAAGAAGGTCCATTAGTAGAAGATGATTTCCATAACTTTGAAGCATTAAACCTTCCAAAATATCACCCTGCAAGAGATATGCAAGATACATTCTACAATAAAGATTATACTTTATTAAGAACACACACTTCTCCTGTACAAATTAGAACAATGTTAAGTCAACAAACTCCAATCAGAATGATTGCACCAGGAACAGTTTTTAGAAGAGATTATGATATTACACATACACCAATGTTTCACCAAGTTGAAGCATTAGTAGTTGATGATGCAGATAAAATTTCTTTTGCTAATTTAAAACATGTTTTAGTTGAATTTTTACAACATATGTTTGGGGATGTTGACGTTAGATTTAGACCTTCATTTTTCCCATTTACAGAACCATCGGCTGAAGTTGATATTTCATGTGTATTCTGTAAAGGTGATGGATGTAGAGTTTGTTCACACACAGGATGGCTAGAAGTACTTGGTTGTGGAGTAGTAGATCAAAATGTATTCAAAGCAGTTGGATATGAAAATAAATCTGGATATGCCTTTGGTTTAGGTGTTGAGAGATTTGCAATGTTAACACACAATATTGGAGATTTAAGATCTCTATTTGAAAGTGATTTAAGATTATTAGGACAGTTCAAATGATAATTACAAGATCGTGGATACAAGAATATATAGATATTTCAAAAATATCAACAGAAGATATTTGTAAAACTTTAAATGCTATTGGTCTAGAAGTTGATAGTGTTGAAAAGCAAAGAATACCTTCTAAAGTTGTAGTTGGTAAAGTTTTAGAAAAAGAAAAACATCCTGATGCTGATAAATTAAATATTTGTCAAGTTGATATTGGAAATGAAACTGTTCAAATTGTTTGTGGTGCAAAAAATGTAGATGCGGGGCAATTTGTTCCAGTAGCAGTTGTTGGTTGCAACTTAGGTGAAGGGTTCAAGATTAAAAGGGCAAAACTAAGAGGTGTAGAATCAAATGGTATGATTTGTTCTTCAACTGAAATAGGTTTACCAAAATTAAATGATGGAATTTTAGAACTTGATGAATCAATTGGCAAACTAGAAGTAGGTAAAGAGTTAAAAGAATACCCACTATTAAATGATGATATTATTGAAATTGAGTTAACTGCAAATAGAGGTGACTGCCTAAGTATCAATGGAGTTGCTAGAGAATTATCTGCATTTTACTCTATTGCTTTTAAAGAACAAGAATTTAATATTAACTATAATGATTTAGGAATTGGGCAAGTTCTTGAAGTAGAAAGTTTAAGTACTATTGAATCTACATATATTTATACAGTAATTAATTCAGAAAACTTTACTTTACCAGTATTACAAAAATTAAGAGTGGGAGCTATTGATAAATTTAAAGCACAAGATTTAGTTGACTCATTAACATACATTACTCACTCAACTGGTGTAATTTTAAATGCATATGCTAAAAAAGATGCTGAAGATATAAAAGGTTTAGCAACAATTCATATCCAAAAAGACAAGCAAGGTTTTGATGTTATTATTGGAGAAAAGAAATTAAGTACTGTTGGTGTTGAACACTGTGAAGTAGCTCAAGACTCTGAGTACATAATTGAAGCTTCATATATAAATCCAGAACTTTTATCAAAAAAAGTTTTTGAAACAAAAAAAGAGACTGGCGATATTTATTACAGAAGTTCAAGAGGAAGTGAACCAGATATTGAAACTGGTATGAAATCTTTTTGTTCTTTAATTTCTCAAAGTGGTGCTGAAGTTTACAATGGAAATGAAGCATTAATTGATTATCAAGAAAAAATTACTATTGATGTAAGTGTTAAAAAAGTTAATGCAATTATAGGTCAAGAAGTAGAAAAAGCAAAAATTGATAATATTTTAAGTGGTTTAGGTTTTGAAGTAAAAGACAACTCTTCAGATGTTTTATCTATTAAAGTTCCTCACTATAGACATGATATTAAAAATATTGCAGATATAACAGAAGAAGTTGTTAGAATTATTGGTATTGACAATATCCAAGCAAAACCTTTAGCAATTGATGAAGTAAATAGAGTAAATAAAACTTCATATGATTTAGTAAAGAAAAATAAATTAAGAGCTAAAGCTATTGAAAATGGTTTCTTTGAAACAGTTACTTATGTTTTTGCTGATAAAGAAAAATTAAATAAATATTCTATTCCAACAGTTCAAGAGAGTTTAGATTTATTAAATCCTATTGTTAAAGAATTAGACACATTTAGAACAACTATTTCATTAAACCTTATTGAAGCTTGTTCAAATAATACTAAACTAGGATTTAAATCAGCAGCTTTCTTTGAAATTGGAAAAGTTTTCAACTTAAAAAGAGAAGAAAAAACTGTTGTTTCTTTTGTATTTTCAGGGCAAAAAGAGTTTGAAGATATTTCAAATTCAGGAAAACCAGAAAATATTGACTTCTTTGCTTTCTCTAAAAAAGTATTAAATACAGTTGGAAAGTTTGAGTTAGAACAAATGAATAAAGTCCCTAATGATTTAATTCATCCATATCAAAGTGCAAATGTAATTGTAGATGGTCAAACTGTAGGTTTTATTTCAAAACTACATCCAAGTGTAGCTTCTGAATACGATTTAAGTGATACCTTTATTGCAGAGATTGATTTTGAAGCAATTGCAAACAATTTAATCAAAGTAGAAAGCTACTCTAAATTTCAAGCTTCTAAAAAAGATTTAAGTCTTATGGTTCCAAAAGATATGGAATTTAAAAAGATTAAAGAAGTAATAGATTCTTTAGGAAACAAAACTATTAAACAATACAATCTAATTGATATCTACAATGATGAAAACTTAGGTGAAAATGAGAGTTTAACTATTAGATTTGTTCTTCAAAACGATGACAAAACACTTGAAGAAGAAGATATTACTTCTGCAATGAATAATATTTTAGAAGCATTAAAAGAAAAATTAAATATTGAATTAAGATAAGGAAAATAAAGTGGAAACATTTGACATTAAAAAACTATCTAAGCCTTTTGATATAGAAATTGAC
Organism: Arcobacter sp. CECT 8983; assembly: GCF_004118855.1. NCBI lineage: Bacteria > Pseudomonadati > Campylobacterota > Epsilonproteobacteria > Campylobacterales > Arcobacteraceae > Arcobacter > Arcobacter sp. CECT 8983. The sequence goes on from NZ_PDKF01000014.1 coordinate 110,979, forward strand.
TCAATTGCAAGTGATAAATCAATATCACATAGATGTGCAATGTTTTCACTATTTTCTAATGAAACTTCATATATTAAAAATTACCTTACAGCAGAAGATACATTAAATACTTTAAGTATAGTAGAACAATTAGGTGCTAAAATCACACGAAATGGTTCTACTGTAGAAATCACACCAACAAATAAACTAACTGAACCAAAAGATATTCTTGATTGTGGTAACTCAGGAACTGCAATGAGACTGTTTTGTGGACTGTTAGCTTCTATTGATGGGGCATTTACATTAACAGGAGATAAGTACCTAAAAGAGCGACCAATGAAAAGAGTGGCAGACCCACTAAGAAGTATTGGTGCAAAAATTGATGGTAGAGAAGAAGGGAATAAGGCTCCTTTATTTATTAGAGGAGTTAAAGAGTTAGATCCTTTTACTTATATTTCACCTGTAGATTCTGCGCAAGTAAAATCAGCGATGATATTAGCTGCTTTAAGAGCTAATGGTATTTCAAAATATAAAGAAAATGAACTAACACGTGACCATACAGAAAGAATGCTAAAAGGTATGGGAGCTAAGTTAGAGACAGATGAGGAAGGCTTTATAAATATTCATCCTTTAAAAGGACATTTAAAGCCATTGAATATTACAGTTCCAACTGATCCAAGTTCTGGATTCTTTTTTGCAGTAGCAGCAGCTATTACAAAAGGTTCAAGAGTTGTAATAAAAAATGTATCTTTAAACCCAACTAGAATTGAAGCATACCAAATTTTAAAAAGAATGGGTGCAGAGGTTAACTTTATAGAAAAAGAGAATATTTATGAGCCTATTGGAGATATTGAAGTAAAACACAAAGAACTAAATGGTGTTGTGGTTGAAGATAATATCTCTTGGTTAATTGATGAACTTCCAGCACTTTCAATTGCTATGTCAATTGCAAATGGAAAGTCATTAGTAAAAAATGCAAAAGAGTTAAGAGTTAAAGAGTCAGATAGAATTAAATCTGTTGTTTCAAACCTTGAAAAATGTGGTGTTTCTTACACTGAATTTGAAGATGGATATGAAATAGTAGGAGGAACAATAAATAAAGCCTCTATTGACTCCCATGGAGACCATAGAATTGCAATGAGTTTTGCAATTGCTGGTACTTTATGTGATATGGAAATAAATGATGTTGATTGTATTTTAACATCATTTCCAAACTTCAAAGAAATCCTTGATTCTTTATATTCTTAAAAAGAAGTTATAAAATTTGGTTCCCTTTAAAAATGGGAACATTTATTAAGAGTAAATTGTTACTCTCTTTAGGGTTTGCTTCTTTAATCAAAATTTATTTTTGATGTTAAAAGAAGTTATAAAATTTGGTTCCCTTTAAAAATGGGAACATTTATTAAGAGTAAATTGTTACTCTCTTTAGGGTTTGCTTCTTTAATCAAAATTTATTTTTGATGTTAAAAGAAGTTATAAAATTTGGTTCCCTTTAAAAATGGGAACATTTTTAAAGGATAATATTTATGAAAGTAAAACTAGCCTCAAGCTATGGTTTTTGTTTTGGAGTAAAAAGAGCAATTGAAATTGCCCAAAAGTATGAAAACTCTGCAACAATGGGTCCACTTATTCATAATCAAAATGAAATTGATAGATTAAAAACTGATTATAATGTAGGTTTATATAACAATCTTACTGATGTTAAACCAAATGATACAATTATTATTAGAACCCATGGTATTCCAAAAAATGATTTAAAAGATTTAAGAAAAAAAGACGCAAAAGTTATAAATGCAACCTGTCCATTTGTTACAACTCCTCAACAAATAGTAAAAAAAATGTCAAAAGAAAATTACTCAATTCTAATTTTTGGAGATCAAGATCACCCAGAAGTTAAAGGTGTAAAATCTTATGGGGAAGACCAAGATGATGTACATGTTATTTTAAGTGCAGAAGAGCTTGATAATGTAAACTTTAAATATGACAAAATTGCAACTGTTGCACAAACAACAAGAAAGAAAGAGATTTACTTAGAAATTGTCAATAAACTTATTTTAAAAAATAAAGAAGTTAGAGTTTTTAATACTATTTGCGATGCAACTTTTGAAAATCAAGATGCCGCAAGAGAACTATCAAAAGAAGTAGATGTTATGGTAATTATTGGAGGTAAAAACTCTTCAAATACTAAACAATTACATCATATATGTGTAGAAAATTGTAAAGATTCATACTTAATTGAAAATGCAAATGAATTAGATCCTCAATGGTTCAAAAATAAAAACCTTTGTGGTATAACAGCAGGGGCGAGTACTCCTGACTGGATTATTCAGCAAGTTGTTGATGAAATAGAAAAATATTAAGCGAGTTGTTTAAGAAAAATTTAGATATAATCATAGCCATTTATAATAAAACGGTTAATACGAAGGAATAAAATGGGTATCGATGATATTGAATTAGGTGAAGACTTTGATTTTGAGAAAATGCTTAATGAGTCTTTTGAGAATGCTGAAAATAACTCTGTAGTTGATGGTGTAATTGTAGAAATTACTAATGATAGTGTACTTGTTGATGTTGGACAAAAGATTGAAGGTAAATTAAACCTTTCAGAAATCACAATTGGTGGTGAAGTTCAATTTAAAGCTGGTGATACAATCTCTGTTATGTTAATGGGAAATAAAGGTGAAAGACCAAATATTTCTTATAAAAAAGTTTTACAAAAAGAAAAATTTGATAACTTTGTAAAAGAACATGGTGAGAATGTTGAAGATGTAACAATTGAAGGTAAAATCATTTCTGTTAAAAACAGAGGTGGATTTATTATTGAAGATGATTCTGGTTTAGAATACTTCATGCCAATGGCACAATCTTACTTAAAAACTCACGGAGCAATTGGTAAAAAAGTTAAAGCTAAAGTTTTAAAAGTAAACGAAGCTCAAAACTCAATCATTGTTTCTAGAAAAAAACTTATTGAAGAATCTAAAGAGCAAAAAGATTCTAAAGTAAATGAAATCTTAGAGAAAAACGAACCAGTAAATGGTATCGTTAAAAAAATCACTTCTTATGGTATGTTTATTGATTTAGGTGGAATTGATGGTTTAGTAAACTACAATGAAATCTCTTACAAAGGGCCTGTAAACCCTGCAAATTACTATGACGAAGGTGATGAAGTATCTGTTGTTGTATTATCTTACGATAAAGCAAAACAACACTTATCATTATCTATCAAAGCTGCGTTACCAAATCCTTGGGACGAAATCAAAGACGAATTAGAAGTTGGTGATACAATTACTGTTACTGTTTCTAACTTTGAATCTTATGGTGCATTTGTTGATTTAGGAAATGATATTGAAGGTTTACTACATATCTCTGAAATTTCTTGGAACAAAAACTTAAAAAATCCAAAGGATTTATTAACATTAGGTGAAGAAGTTAATGTTGAAGTTATTGAACTAGATGTTGATAAAAAAAGATTAAGAGTATCTTTAAAAAACCTACAAGAAAAACCATTTGCTAAATTTGTAAAAGAGAACAAAGTTGGTGATGTTATTCAAGGTAAAGTTGCAACATTAACTGATTTTGGTGCTTTCGTTACAATTGGTGAAGTAGATGGATTATTACACAATGAAGAAGCTTCTTGGGAATCAAATGCTAAATGTAAATCACTTTACAAAAAAGGTGACGAAGTTGAAGTTAAGATTATCAAAGTTGATAGAGAAAAAGAAAACATCTCTTTATCAGTTAAAGAAATTTCTGAATCTCCAGCTAAAAAATTCCAAAATGAACACAAAATTGGTGACATCGTAAAAGGTGCTGTTAAAGATAAAAAAGATTTCGGAATTTTCATTAAATTAGATGACAACTTAGATGGTCTAATCAGAAATGAAGACTTTGGTCCATTAAATGTTGAAGAAGTTAATGTTGGTGACGAATTAGAAGCAGTAGTAGTAAATATCGACACTAAGAAAAATAGAGTAAGATTATCTGTAAAAAGATTAGAGCAACAACAAGAAAGAGAAGTTCTAAAAGCAGTTAACGATGATACGTCTATGACATTAGGTGATTTACTAAAAGACCAAATTAAATAAGGATTTGTAGTAATGAGTAAACATACAATCGTAGTTTGTGATCACATTCATGAAGATGGTTTAAACATTTTACAAAACACTGAAGATATCAACTATGTATATGCAGCAGACATTGATAAAGTAGCACTTTTAGATGTTATTAAAGATGCAGATGTTGCAATTACTAGATCTTCAACTGATGTTGATGAAAAATTTTTAAATGCAGCAACTAATCTTAAAGCAATTATTAGAGCTGGTGTAGGATACGATAACGTAGATATGGAAGGTTGTAGCAAAAGAGGAATCATTGCTATGAACGTTCCTACTGCTAATACAATTGCAGCAGTTGAGCTTACTATGGCTCACATGCTGTCTTGTATGAGAAAATTTCCTTATGCACATAACCAACTTAAAAATGATAGAATCTGGAAAAGAGAAGATTGGTATGGTAATGAACTTTATGGTAAAAAACTTGGTGTTATCGGTTTTGGTAACATTGGACATAGAGTTGCATTAAGAGCTAAATCTTTTGAAATGGACGTTGTTACATACGATCCTTATATTCCTTCAACAAAAGCAACTGATTTAGGTATTAAATATACTACAAACTTTGATGATATCTTAGCTTGTGATATTATTACTATTCATACTCCAAAAAATCAAGAAACTCTTGATATGATTGGTGAAGAAGAAATTGCTAAAATGAAAGATGGTGTTATTTTAATTAACTGTGCAAGAGGTGGTTTATACAACGAAGAAGCCTTAGTTAATAACTTAAAATCTGGAAAAATTGCAATGGCTGGTATTGATGTATTCAAAAAAGAGCCTGCAACTGATCACCCACTTTTAGATTTAGACAATGTAACTGTAACTGCACACTTAGGTGCAAATACAAAAGAATCTCAAAAGAAAATTGCTACTCAAGCAGCAGAAAATGCAATTGAGTCTGCAAGAGGAATTGCATATCCAAATGCTCTTAACTTACCAATTGATGAGAGTAAAATTCCTACATTTGTAAAACCATACATTGAGTTAACTCAAAAAATGGCATTCCTTGCTGCACAATTAGATAAATCTGCTATTAGATCTATCTCTGTTTGCGCTCATGGTGAAATAAAAGGGTATCTTGACTCTTTAGCTACATTTGCTACAGTTGGAGCTTTAGCTGTTTCTGCAGGTGATGAAATAAACTATGTAAATGCAAAATTTATTGCTGAAGAAAAAGGTATTAAATTTGATACTTGTGAAGTAAATCATTGTTCTGGGTACAACAATAAAGTTACAATCAAAATCACTACAGAAAAAAGAGTTAATACTATCTCTGGTACTGTATTTGATGAAGATGTGCAAAGAATTGTTGAACTTGATGGATTTGATTTTGATATTGAACCAAAAGGTAAAATGATACTTATGAGAAACAACGATGTTCCTGGTGTAATTGGAGAAGTTGGTAAATTATTAGGTGATAACAAAATTAATATCTCTGACTTTAGATTAGCAAGAGGAAAAGATTCTGCTTTAGCAGTTATCTTAGTAGATGAATCAGTTAATCATAAAATATTAGATCAAATTAAAACTTTAGAAGCTGCAATTTCTGTAGCTTATGCAGAAGTATAAAAGGAACAACTATGGCAAATATTTCAATGAGTGAACTAAAAAAAGGTTTAAAAATTGAACTTGATGGTGTTCCTTATAAAATTACTGAATACCAACATGTAAAACCTGGAAAAGGTGCTGCATTTGTTAGATGTAAAATTAAATCATTCTTAAATGGAAAAGTTATTGAAAAAACTTTCCACGCAGGAGACAAATGTACTACTCCAGATTTACAACAAAAAACTATGCAATACCTATATGATGATGGTGAAATGCTACAATTTATGGATGCAAATACTTATGAACAAATTGGTTTAACATATGACCAAGTAGGTGATGCTGAAAAATGGATTATTGATGGAATGAACGTTGATATGATGTTCTTTAATGGTAATGCTATTACTGTTGAACCACCAATGACTGTTGAACTTAAAATTGTAGAAACTCCACCTAACTTCAAAGGTGACTCACAAGGTGGTAAAAAACCAGCTACTTTAGAAAGTGGAGCTGTTGTACAGATTCCTTTCCACTTAGTAGAAGGTGATATTATCAAATGTGATACTAGAACTGGTGAGTATTTAGAGAAAGTAAAATAGTTTAGAAAAAAGAGAATAGTTTCTCTTTTTTCAACTATTTTAGACTTTGTTTTGTGTTTTAAGAAAACACAACAAAGGCAGATGTGAACTAGCTCGCTAGAGCGTATTGTCGAAGCTGAGTGAAACGAAGCAAGACATTGTGAGATAAACTATCTTAAAACTTATACTCCTATAAAAACCCTTCTCTTCTTTCTAACAAAAATATTTATAATTTTCATATTACAATTTTAAATATTTTTATACAAATTTAAATATAAAATCTATAGATTTAAAAAGTCATATTTTAACTAAGGTCAAGGAAGAGAAGGAAATTTATAAAGGAGTTTACTGTAGTAAATGACTGATTAAATTTTCTTATTTGACGAAGAGATTGCTAAAAAGATGGCTTTTTCTAGCCTTTTCTTTTTAGATAGATAATTTTCTCTTCACCTATATAATTCTCATGCACAATCTCAAAATCCATATCAATATCATTTAAAGCATTTGCACCTTTTCTAATCTTAGGGCTTACAAGTAAAACAATATAATCTATCTTTTCTTTTAGTTTATTCATCAAGTTATAAGTACCCTCAACCATTACAAACTTATAATCTAATAGTTTAAATAAATCATCACTAATAATTACATCTCTATTAGGTATTTTAAAAAGTGGAATATTATTATCAAAGATTTTGTTTTTTGAGTAAATCATAATATTAGGGGCTCGTCCAGCTATATATCTAGCATCTAAAGTTGGTTTATCAGTTCTTACTGTATTTCCACCAATAAGCATTAAATCAATTTTATTTCTTAATGTATGGACATATGCTTTAGCCATATTTGAAGATATACTACCATCTATACATCCATTTAAAGTTTGAGCCATCTTATAAAAAATAAAAGTTCCACTTGTCCACTTTATAAATGGATATAAGAGGTCATAGGCTTCTTTTTTCATACAACCAAGGCTCACATCTATATTTGCATGTTTTAATGTTTCTAGACCACCTTTTGCCTCTTTATTTATATCTTCCTGGGCAACTACAACTCTTTTAGGTTTTATTTCTTTTAATAAATTTGCACAAGCAGGAGTTTTGCCAATATGATTACATGGTTCTAAGGTCACATAGATTGTACAGTCTTCAAAAAAACCCTTATGATTTTTTATTAGATAATCATGGATATCATGGCTTGATGTTTTTGCTTTTAAAATATCATTTGGATATTTTTTAAGGTATGCAGCTTTAAGTGCATTTACTTCAGCATGAGGCATTCCTGCTTCTTTATGAGCTTCAATAGAAAGTATCTCTCCATCTTTTATAACAACACAGCCAACAGCTGGATTTGGATAAGTTATTAATTGATATTTCCATGCCTCATCAATGGCAAGTTTCATATAAAAGTTATCATCTATTTTCATTATGACTGCTTATTAAATAAAAGAAAACTACCTGCTGCAACCATAATTGTTCCAGCTGTATAATTTAATCTTTTAAGTGATTTTTTTGATTTTAATAGTTGTTTAGCTTTGTTAGCTAAAATTGATACAAACATTAATCCTATCATCAATGCAACAATTGTTAAGAATGATACCCAAACAATATCATTCAATTCTAATGATTTTATATCTAAAAACGTTGGTAAAAAAGCTATATAAAAAAGTATAACTTTTGGATTTGAAGCAGATATAAGAAAACCTTGAATAAAAGCTAATACAAAATCTTTTTTTACCTTTTCTTTCTTTTGAGTTTCTTCAATTTCTATTGGAGATGTAAACATTTTATATCCAAGATAAAATAAATATATTGCACCTAAAATTCTAATTACTTCAAATAAAAAAGCATAATTATGCGCAATTGTAGCTAATCCTAAACATGCAAAAATTAAATAGATTACATCACTAATTGTCATACCAAAAGCTAGAGGGATACATTGTTTAGCACCAAGTGTCATACCTCTTGCGAGAAGAGCAAAGACACCTGGTCCAGGAGTTATTCCAAATATTAATATTGCTAGAAAAAAGGTTAAAGAGCTTTCTAAACTCATTTTTTAACCTATATTACCATTCAAAATAAGTAGATGCTGAAGAGATTTCATCATAAGCAACAATCTCTTCACCATGTTCAGTTTTAATTTTTATTTCATTATCATCAGCTTCTACTAATTCACCTTTGATAATATTTTTTTCAAAATCTTTTAGTTTTACTTTTTCACCAATAGATGCTTTAAAGTGTCTTGGGTTTTTTAGTTTTCTTTCAATTCCAGGAGAACTAACTTCTAAATTATATTTTCCATTCATTGGTTCATCTAAATCTAAAATAGGTGAAATCATTCTAGAAATTTCTGCACATTTATCAAGGTTAATGCCCTCTTTTGATGTAACATAAACTCTAAAGATATTCATATCATTTTCTTTTAAAGATACAATATCATAAACTTCTGCATCACAACCTTGTACTGCAATTTCAATTGATTCTTCTAAATTCACGATTTACTCTTTTTATCTTTTTCAATTTTTCTAAATAAATCTTCAATATTTTTTGATTTTTCTAAAGATTTATCATTTTCAAATTTAAAGTTAGGACATTTATACCAACCTGTTGCACTTAAAACATATGATTTTATTCTACCACTTGCTTTAGTTAATGCAGAAACCACACCTGGTATTTCTTTGTCTTCGAAATCACTTCCATCAAAATAAACTATTGCATCATATTTTCCATTTTTGCAATTAATTCCAGTAATAGGAAGAGATCTAATTCTTTCATCACTCATAGTTGATAGAGCTTCAGGTACAAGCTCCATCAATAATGATTCAGTTCTTTGAAGATTTATACTTTTCATTAAGCTGCCTTTTTACAGTTCAATTTCTCTTTTTTCTTCAATTTGAATAAATGTTTCAATGAAGTCTCCAACTTTGATATCGTTGAATTTGTCAAACATGATACCACACTCGTATCCATTTGATACTTCTTTAACATCATCTTTAAATCTTTTAAGAGATGAAATTTTACCAGTGTAAGTTACAACACCGTCTCTAATAATTCTTGCATGTCCACCTCTGATAACTTTACCATCAGTTACAAAACATCCTGCAACTGTTCCAACTTTTGGAACAACAAATGTATCTCTAACTTCTGCTTGTCCAGTATTTTCTTCTCTAATAACTGCACTCATCATACCAGAAAGTGTATCTTTAATATCATCAATTAAGTCATAAATGATAGAGTAAGTATTAATAGTAATACCATCAGCTTTTGCTTTATTTTTAACAGAACCAGTTGGTCTTACATTAAATCCTAAAATAATACATCCATCTGATGCACCAGCAAGAATTAAATCAGACTCAGTAATTCCACCAACACCAGCGTGAACTACTTTTACTTTTACTTCTTCATTTTGGATTTTTTCTAATGAACCTTTAATTGCTTCTAAAGAACCACCAACATCCGTTTTAATAATTACTGGAAGTTGTTTGATCTTACCTTCTGCAATTAATCCACTCATCTCTTCTAATGATACTTTTGTTGATTTACTTAGCTCTTTAGCTCTTGCATGTTCTGCTCTTGTTGTAGCAATTTCTCTTGCTTCTTTATCAGACTCTTGTGCTACTAAAATTGCACCAGCTGCTGGAACATCATTTAAACCTAAAACCGAACCAGTTTCAGAAAGTCCTAGTGATTTTACTTGTTTTCCCATATCATTTGTAATTGCTTTAACTCTACCAAATGTAGTATCACAAACAATATTGTCACCAACTTTTAGTTCACCATTTTGAACAATAACAGTTGCAACAGGTCCTCTACCTTTTTCTAAAGATGATTCTACCACAGTTGCTTTTGCTTTTGCAGTTGGGTCAGCTTTTAGTTCTAGAATTTCAGATTGTAAAAGAATGTTTTCTAGTAAATCATCAATTCCTTCTCCTGTTTTTGCAGACACACCAATAAATTCAATATCTCCACCCCAATCAACAGGAGTCATTTCTCTCTCTGCCATTTGAGCTTTAACCATATCCATATTTGCTGCTTCTTTATCAATCTTGTTAACTGCTACAATAATAGGACATCCAGATGCTTTTGCATGAGAAATTACTTCTTCAGTTTGTTGTTTAACACCATCATCAGCTGCAACAACAATAATTACAATATCAGTTACTTCAGCACCTCTTGCTCTCATAGCAGAGAACGCGGCGTGACCTGGAGTATCTACAAAAGTGATTTTTTGATCATTTTGTTCAATTGTATAAGCTGAAATATGTTGAGTGATTCCACCAGCTTCTCCTGAAGCGATTTTAGAAGATCTAATTTTATCTAATAATGAAGTTTTACCATGGTCAACGTGTCCCATAATAGTAACAACAGGAGGTCTAGTTTCAAAGTTAGATTCATCAATCTCTTCTTCTTGATAATCTTCAACATAGTTTGCATCTTCTAAAGCATCTTTAACAGTTACTTCAATACCAAACTCTTCCCCAAGAATTTCTAACTCATCTTGTTTTAAGAAGTCATTTTTAGTAACCATCATTCCAAGACCAAATAATACTGTGATTACTTCTGATGCTGATTTTCCACAAGCTTCAGCAAACTCATAAACCCTTACATCTTCTGGAATTGTTACTTCAGTAATTTCTACTTCTTCTTCAGTTCTTTTAATTCTTTTCTTTCTTTTCTTTCTTTTTAAACCTTGTGGTCTATTACCAAATGCAGCAGGTCTAGAAGATCTACTTTGTTTTTTATCATTATTATTGTTTGGTTTATTCTCTTCTAAGAATTTAGAATGTTCAGATAAGTCCATATCTAATAAAACAACTTCTTCCCCAAGTAATGATTCATCACTTGCATTAGAGAAATCAGATTGAGAATTTCTTTCTAATTCAATAACTTTACCATGGTCATGTGCTTTTGGAGGTTGTTTCTTTTTCTCTTTCTTTTTAGCTGCTTTTTGAGCTGCAGTCTCTTTTTTGTCTTCTTGCTTTTCATTTCCACCTAAAATTTCACTAAGCGATTTCATTGCTTTTTTAGGTTGACCATCAATATCTGAAGAAGAAGTTTGAATTGACGTAGTTGTCTCTTCTTTTGGTTTCTTCTTTTTAATGATTTTTAAGCCTCTTCTTTTTGGAACAACTCTTTTTGGAGCCACACTTTTAACGCTTTCTTCTTTTGGCTCTTCTTTTTTTGTCTCTTCTTCTTTTTCTACTTTTTTCTCTGCAACCTCAGTCTCTTTTGGTGCCTCTTCTTCTTTTTTTTCTTCTTCTTTATTAGACTCAGTCTCTTTTTTAACTGGTTCTTTTTTCTTCACTACTTTTTTAGCTGCTGGTTTTTTTGCAAGTTTTGAACTCTTACCAGTCATAATGTAGTTTGCTATCTCTTCTGCATCTTCAAAAGAAACTGCTGTTTGAGGTGATTTAAGTTCTATCCCTAAATCTTTAGCTTTAGCAATTACTTCTGTGCTACTAGCTCCTGCTTCTTCAGCAATTTCATATACTCTTACGTTATCTGACATGCGTTAAAATCTCCTTAAGTTGTCCTATGTAGTTATCTTTATTTTTACACTCTCTAAAAAGTGCCTTTTCAAGTTTTTTTAAATTTTTAGAATTAATGTCTTCATCTTCTAAAAATGAAATACACTCTTTACAGATATAAAAACTTCTTCCCATATTGTCAAAGGCTTGAATCTTCTTATCTTTACATTTAAATCTTAGTAACAAGCTTTGTTCAAATTTACCTCTACAAACAATACATGTTCTAATGGGTTTTTTCAAAATAGTCAATATAATACCTAATTTTTACTTAAACTTATTATTTTTAATCTTCTACTCTAACACCATCATTATCAAAATTCCTTGATAGAACTTTAAAATGAGGGAACCTTTTTTTAAGTTCAGACTCAATTCTTTGACAATCTTCTCTTAAACACATAGAAAAAAGTGTTGAACCAGATCCTGATAGAGTGCTCATTAAAGCACCATGTTTAAGTGAAGTTTTTTGTACATCAAACAGTTCGGGCATCTGTTTCATTCTATATTTTTGATGTACTTTATCTAATGATGCAGTTCTTAACATATCCCAATTTTCAGTCATAAAGGCTGCCGTTAATAAAGAAGAATGAGAAATATTAAAAGTTGCATCTTCTTTAGAGTACTTAAATGGTAAAGCTTTTCTTGCTAATTGTGTTGAAATTGGTCTATTTGGAATTACTACAATAGCTTTTAAAGATTTTGGTAAAGTTTTTCTTATAAATTTAACTTCATTATCTTGAACAGTAGCTACATTAAATCCACCCATTACTGCTGGAGTAATATTATCTGGATGATTTTCATAAGCTAATGCTAGATTTAAAAGCTTTTGTTTATCAAGCTTAATACCTTCTATTGCATATGCACTTGCAATTGCTGAAACAATTACTGCTGATGAACTTCCTAATCCTCTTGATAAAGGTACTTCATTTGTAAACTCAAATCTAAAATGTCTTTTTTTTCTAGATAGATTATGATAAAAATCATTAAAAATAGCAATAAACATATTGTTATCTTTTAATACTGGGTTATTTGAACCCTCACCTCTTAATGACACACTGTGAAATTTTGAAGGTCTAATTGTTACTTGATTGTGTAACGATATTGCTAATCCTAGAGTATCAAACCCTGGTCCTAAGTTAGCACTTGTTGCTGGAACGCTAATTCTCAATCTATTTCCTTTTATACCGCAGGTAAATTATATATTGGCAAAGTCTCTTCACTAAAAATAATATTTTCTAGTTGCTTTGGCAATTTAAAGTCTGCAATTTTAGTATCTTTATCTAAAAAATCTACTTTAATACCTTCATTTGAATTTATAAAGTATTTTTTACCCAATGCTTTTATGGGGCTGTTTTCATTAAATTCAAAGCCACTACAAGCTCTAAATTCTATATTTTTTGTAATTGCTAATGTTTTTAAAAATACATATGCCACCTTAATAGCCATATAAGAGCCAGGCGTATTAACATAACTTATTCTATTTATTTCATACTCTTTAATTATTTTTTCAAAAGTTACAGGCAAAACATCAGAAGTCATACCTTCTATTTCTAACTCTTTTATTAACTTTTTATCTTCATAAACACCTAATAAAAGAGGATTTGAGATACTAATAACTAAAACTTCTGTCAAGCTTGAACCTTAGAGTATGCCATTTCAAATACTTGTGCTTCTTCATTTGCTTCTTCTAAATCTAGTATTTCATAGTTTTCTTCGCTTTCATATACTTTTTTCGTAAGTAAATGATTTAAATAATGACTACCTGCATGAGCACCATACTCACCAACTAAAGTATAACCAAGTAAAGCCATATCACCTATTGCATCTAAGATTTTATGTCTAACAAATTCATCACTATATCTTAAACCTTCTGGATTAAGAACTTTTGACTGGTCAAGAACAATAGCATTTTCTAAACTTCCACCTTGTGCTAAACCTTGGCTTCTTAAATATTGAACTTCATGTAAAAAGCCAAAAGTTCTAGCTCTACTGATATTCTCTTTATACTCTTCAATTGAATAATCAAACCTGAACTCTTGTTCTCCAATAACTGGATGGTCAAAGTCAATTGAAAAATCATAAATAATATGATTTGAAGGTTTTAAAGCAACTTTTTTCCCATCTTCTGTTGTAATCTCAACATCTCTTTTTATTTTAATTGCTTTTTTTGAAGCTGATAACTCTTTTATTCCTGCTTCTTCAATAAGCATGCAATAACCAGACGAACTACCATCAAGAACTGGAACCTCATCATTATCAATAATAACTCTTAAATTATCAATTCCATAGGCATAAACAGCAGATAATAAATGTTCAATAGTTGAAATAACAACTCCATCTTTTCCTATAACCGTTGCCATTTTTGTATCAACAACATTCTCTATTTTTAGAGGGATTGTAACACCTTCATCTTCTCTATAAAAAACTATTCCCATATCAGAATCTAAAGGTTCTAGCTTCATTTTTACAGGGACTCCTTTATGAAGCCCTATTCCAACTATTTCTACACTATTTGCTATTGTACGTTGTTTCATTTTTTACTACTTTTAATTGCATAATCTGCTTCTTGAAGAATATTTGAAATTCTTGTTTTTATCCAATTTCTATCCATCCACTCTAAAGGATTTACTTCAATTCCTTGAACTAATACTCCAAAATGTAAGTGATCTCCAAATACAGCTCCACTACTTCCCGTTGTTGCAATCTTATCTCCTGCTCTTACATCTTCACTATTTTGCACAAAAGATTTACTTGTATGAGCATATAAAGATTGTACTCCAAACCCATGATCGATGATTAAAGTATTTCCATAAATTCCCAAATAATCATTAAAAATAACTCTACCATCATTTGATATTTTAATTGTAGCATGTTTTATACTTGCCCAATCCATTCCTAAATGCCAAGCTTCATCAATTTTGTTGCCTTCATAATAATAATGTCTTCTTTCTGCAAAACCTGCAAAAGTTTTAGAACCACTAAGTCTTCTAAATGGTTTTAGGTCAAAATCACCTACCATCTCTTTTGACATATTTTCTAAACTAGCTTTTCTAATAGTTGATACATTATCAACTCTTAAATCTCTATTTTGTTTTATAAAAATATCAGCATCTGCTGTTGGAACTTCAAAATCACTTCTTTGTAATACAGGAATTGATTTTCTTTCTATAAAGTTTTTACTAATTTTTATTTTGTCATTTTTAATTTTTAAATCTTTTATATAAAGAGGAACTTTTGAAATTGTTGTATTATTTGCTTTATCCACTGCAACTAAATTTACCCTTGAAAAATCTTCTTCCCAAACAGGCCAAGCAATAATTGCAACATAAAAATTCTCTTTTTTATATGGAATTAATTCAAACCTATATTCATTATTAAAAGTTATATACTTATCACTTAAGTTTTCATCTCTTACTTCAACAACAACAGCGGCACTACCACCTTTTCTAATATTGTATGAGTTTGTAATAACATTTGCAATAGGTCTTTTTCTATCAACATCAAAGATAAACTCTTTTGAAACAGTATTACCTTGAAATAAGTTCCAACTACTTCTATCAGTAGCTTCTACAATAATCTTTACACTTTTAGCATTTGGGTTTAATCTAATATCACCTAAATTAAAAGTCACATTTGTTTGTTTTGAAGATATTTTTTGACTATTAATTACAACTGGTCCATTATTTCCAACATAATAAGCACTATACTCTTTGATTCCACTTTCATCGGATAAAGAAATTGTTATCTTATCTTTACCATTCCAAAACAGACTACTCTCTGAAATAATCTTTGGAGCTTGTTTCTCAAACTGTGGAGATAAAAATACAAATACAGCACCTGCTGCAACAACTGCTAAAACTAAAAAGATAACTATTTTTCCAAAACTATTTTTTTGTCGTCTCAAAAACTTCCTTTAAAACTTTTTTTCTGGCTTTTTCTATATCAGTTGTATCTAAAGTACAACCTGCTGCATTAAAATGGCCGCCACCTCCAAATTTTCCTGCAACTTTTGATACATCAATTTTTCCCTTTGATCTTAAAGAGATTCTTGATACACCATTTACTTCCCTTACAAAAAATGCAACTTTTACAATATGCATACTCATAATCATATCAAGAGCATCTTCACAATCTCTATTATGAGCTCCCGTTTCTTTAAACCACTTTGTTTTTGCATAAATTGAAGCAACTTCACCTTCTTTATAAAGCTCTAGACTTTCTAAAACTTTTGGAATAATTCTATATTTTGCTAAAGAATCACGTCTAAGAAGTTTATTTGCTATTTCAGAAGGGCTTGCTCCAAACTCAACAAGATGATTAACTTTATCAAAAGTTAGTTCATCACATCTTCCTAAAGAAAATGCCAAAGAATCATCATAAATACCTACATAAAGTGCTGTTGCACTAGCTTTTGTAATATAAAGACCATTATGTTTGAAAAAATCATAAACAATCTCTGCAGTTGAACTTTTCATTGGATCAACAATATTTATTTTTCCAAAATTATTATTTGACTGATGATGGTCAAAATTAATAATTGGGATATCTTTTGGAACATCAAAACCAAGTCTTGCATAAGTTCCACAATCACAAGAAATAACCAAATCATAAAATTTTGGGAGCTGGTCTGTGATTTTTTCAAACCTTGGAATAAAATCTAAATTTTGAGGAAGATCAGAACTAACATTATATACTTTATGTTTAATTCTATTTTCCTGCAAAAAATTTGACAATGCTAAAGCTGAACCAATTGAATCTGGATCTGGATTTACGTGAGTAACTATTAATATATATCTACTCTTTTCAATAAGCGCTAATGCTTTTGCATAATCTGTCATATTGATTTTATTATTAAGGATAAAGTCTTTTTTCATGTTTGTTACTATACTCTTAAACTGTTAACCAATAGTAAATTAGTCAAATTTCATTGAAAAATCAAGCCAAGTTGCTTGGTGAATAATACTTCCTGAACTTAAAGCATCAACTCCTGTTAAAGCATAATCCCTAACAGTTTCCAGATTAATATTTCCACTAGCTTCTAATAAAACATGAGGATGTTCTTCATTTCTAAATTTAACTACTTCTTTTATCTGTGCTGGCTCCATATTATCACACATAATAATATCAGCTCCTGCTTCCATTGCATTTTTAACTTGTTCAAAAGTTTCACACTCAATCTCAATTTTTGTTACCCAAGAGATTCTTTTTCTTGCTTTTTTAATAAACTCACTTAAATCTGTAATAGTTCTCATATGAGTATCTTTAATCATTAAACAATCATCAAGCCCAAGTCTGTGGTTAATAGCTCCACCTATTCTACTTGCATATTTTTCAAAATCTCTAAGCTGTGGTCTTGTTTTTCTAGTATCAAGTAAAGCAACATCTAAATCTTCAATCTTACTAGCAAATTTATTTGCCATAGTTGCAATTCCAGATGCATGTTGAAGCATATTTAAAAAAGTTCGCTCACTTGATAAAAGAATTGAAGCTTTACCTTCAAGTTTTGCTATTACATCACCTTTTTTTAAAACATCACCATCATGTTTTAAAAATTTACAATCAAACTTTTCAGTTTTTGCTAAGGCTTTTGCATAAAGTTCACCTGCTAAAATTCCATCATCTTTTGCAATAGCCTTTGCAGTAAATTTACCTTTAGGAGCTACATCAAAGAATAAGTCCCCTCTTCCATTATCTTCTATAATGGCATTTTTAACAAACTTCTTAATATTTATCATACTTCAAGCATCCTCTGTAGAGCAACTCTTGCCCATTTAATTGTTTCATCATTTACTTTTATTAATGTCTCTTCACTAATATTATTATCTTTAATTGATTTTAATGTTTTATAAACATCTTCTAATGTTGTTTCATTCATTGTTGGACATTCTGGTTTTGTAGAGCTTAAGATATAAGTATTTTTTTCTCTTAGTCTATTAACCATATTAAACTCAGTTCCCACAACCACTTTTTGCTCAAGAGGTAAATCTTTGATATATTGAATCAGTTGAGAAGTAGAACCTACAAAATCAGCTGCATCACAAACACTTGGATCACACTCTGGATGAACTGCAACTAAAATATCTGGATATTTTTCTCTATAGAACTCTACATCATCAACAGTAAATAACTGATGTACAGAACAAAAACCATTATAACAAATAATATCTGCTTGCTTTAAATCACTTCCATCACCAACAACTGCTGATTTTAGATTCATCTGTTTTGCAAAATTTTGACCAAGACATCTATCTGGTACAAAGAAAATCTTTTTTCCAGACTCTAAACCTTTTTCAATAATTTTATAAGCATTTGAAGAAGTACAAACCATACCTCCCATTTCACCAACTTTTGCTTTTACGGCTGCACTTGAATTGATGTAAGTAATTGGTAGAATATCTTCATTTGGTATTCCCGCTTCATTGATTTGTTTTAGGTTTTTTTCATAATAACCTTCATCAATCATTCTTGCCATTGCACAACAGGCAATCTTTGGCATTAATACTGTTTTTGAAGGACTAAGAACTTTTACACTCTCTCCCATAAAACCTACACCACAAAATACTACATATTTTGAATCTGTTTGTTTTGCTTTTCTTGCTAATTCTAAAGAGTCCCCTGTAATATCAGCTAATTCAAAAACTTCATCTCTTTGATAAAAGTGCGCTACTAAAGTTACATCTAACTCTTCTTTTAGTTTTAAGATTTCTTCTTTTAAATCCATTTTTAAGTTCAACTTTTGCCTTTTATTTTATCTATAATGTATCTGTAAATAATTTAATGGGAATATATCAAAATTTTTGTTATAACTTATTAAAGCAAAAATGATTAAACAAACTTTAGGTATAATTCAGCTTCAAATTTAATTTCAAGGTTTTTAATGGATTTTCTATTTAATTTTAATATTCTATTTTATATTGTTGCATATTTAGCTGGTTCTATTCCTTTTGGACTTTTACTTGCAAAAGTTTTTGCAGGTGTAAATATCAAAGAACATGGAAGTCGTTCAATTGGTGCAACAAATGTATTAAGAGTAGTAAAAGAAACAAATCCTTCTTTAGCAAAGAAGCTAAGTGTAACAACTGTTATTTTAGATGCATTAAAAGGAACTATTATTCTTTTAATTGCAATGATGCTTGATGCAAGTGCTTCTACACTTTGGGCTATTGCTGTATTAGCTATCTTAGGTCATTGTTATTCTATCTTTTTAGGATTAGAAGGAGGCAAAGGCGTAGCAACAGGGCTTGGAGTATTTTTAATCCTTATTCCTATTCCAACACTTATTGGTGCTATTGTTTGGATTTTTTGTGCAAAGGTACTTAAAGTATCATCTTTATCATCATTACTAGGTCTTACAGCAGTTGTTATTGCAGCACTATTTTTAAATAATGGGCTAAATGTTGGAAGTAATGCACCCATGTATTTAATTGCAGTTATCATTTATTATAAACATATCCCAAATATTGTAAGATTAATCAAGGGAGAAGAAAAAAGAGTAGTTTAATCTACTTTTTTCTTCATTATTCTTAAATTTACTTAAGGTTACAAAAAGGTTACATCATGAAAATATCAATAGAAAAACTGACATTCGAATGCATAATTGGCATACTAGATTTCGAAAGAACTAATGAACAAAAAGTTGTTATTGATATCTCTTTTGAATATGATTTTTTAAATGAAGAAAACTTTATTGATTACTCTAAAATTTCTTCAGAAGTAGAAGAATTCATGAAAAAAGAAAAATTTGAACTTCTTGAAAATGCGGTAATTAACGTTGATAAATATCTAAATAAAAATTATCCTATAAAGAACTTAAAAATTAAAATCTCTAAACCAGATATCTTAAAAAATTGCATAGTTTCTATTGAACATTAAAATATAATTTTACAAGATGTATAATAATTATTTTTTATAAAAAAATATAATTTTTATATGTATTTGAAAATAAGCTTAAATTTACCACCAATAGGTCAGTAAAAGACCAATTTAAGAAAACTTTTATTTTTAGTGCAGTAAAATTTGTCCAACGGTGATCCGGAAAGGTCTACTAGTAGATTGTTCGCGCGTCCGGCTAACTGATTACAAATTTGTAAACTTAGGAGACAAAATGAAAAAATTCGCAAAAATGAGTTTAGTAGCTGCATTAGCTGTAGCTGGAACTGCTGCATCTGCACAACCTTTAGCAGAAGCTATTAAAAATGTTGACGTATCTGGTACTGTTGTATATAGATACAATGATTATAACAATGATGATACTTCAGCTACTGCTTCAAACAACGGTTCAAGAACAAGCAATAACTATAAAATCGGTTTAACTGCAAAAGCAAAAGTAAATGATGATGTTACTGCAGTAACTAGATTTATTATTGGTGGAGCAGATAATGGTTTTGCTTCATTAAACACTCAAAATGGTGGAGATGGAAATGTTGATGTGGAATTATCAAATGTTTACTTCTCATATACTGGAATTGCTAATACTACAGTTAACGTAGGTAAGCAAGGTTTAACTACTCCATGGACTGTAGCTGTTGACGCTGATGGAAATGAGCAAACTGGTACTGGTATCTTAGCATTAACAAATTTAGGACCTGTAACTGTAGCTGCTGCATACTTTAACCAAACTAACTTAGGTACTTCAAATCTAGAAGTAGATGATGCTACACCAGTTGGTGCAGAAACTCAAGCTGAAGCTAATGCTAGAGTTAATAATGCAACTGGAGCAACTGATGTTGCAACTGTAGGATTAATGGGTAATATTGGTCCTGTAGCATTAGACGGTTGGTATTTAGATATGGATGATGTATTTGATACATTTACAGTTGGAGCAAAAGCTAACTTTGATATGGATGCTGCTAAATTAGGTATCGAAGCAAGATATACTTCTTTAGATTTAGATAATTCTAGTGTTGACAATGAGTTATGGAAAGTTATCTTAACTGCAAAAGCAGGTATCTTTGATGCTAAATTAGGTTTTGCTGGTACTGATTCAGAAGGTGGTTTAGTAGCACTTGATAACGACGCAAAAACTGCATACCAAACTTGGAATATGAATCCAAACGGTAAAAAAGATGCAGACTTTGTAAACGCTTCTATTGGTGTTCAAGCATTACCATCATTACATATCTCTGCTAACTTCTCTGATATGGATTATGAAACAACAACTGATGTAGATGAAACAGAAGTATATGCACAATTTGTTTACCAAATGTCTAAAAACTTCTCTACATATGTAAGATATGGTACATTTGAAAAAGAAATTGATGGAAACGATGACATCGATGATGTAAGAGGAAGATTACAAGTACAATACTCTTTCTAATAAGAAAGTTTAATATACTTTTTCCTAAAGCTAGAGAGGTTTCTCTCTAGCTTTTTTTTTATCTTAAAATTATTATTTATCTTATCTTTGCTATAATATCCTCAATTTAATAAAAGGATATAAATGAAACTTCTATCTAGCATTGCATTAACTTCTATTTTAACTGCAACTATTGCAACTGCACAAACAACAATGTGTTTTAAAGAAAACCATAAATCAATGGCTACTATTGAAACTACTGCGTTAAATGGCGGAGAATGTAAAAACCAAAAATCAGTTCAAGACATGAAAAAAGAGGGTTGGTCTGTTGCAGATATAAATATAGATAAAACAAAAAATGGGACAAACTATATTTATGTATTTAAAAAAGAGGAAGCTAACTTATCTTCAATAAATGAAAAAGCTTTAGAAGAAAAAATTTTAAATAGGCTTGAAGAAAGAAAAAAACAAGAAATTGCGATAAAGAAAAAAGAAGCTTATATTAGAAAAAGTAAATCTGGAGAAAAACTTTATAATACTAAATGTGTTTCATGTCATGGTAAAAATGGTGAGTTAAAAGCAAAAGGTATATCTAGACCAATTAATAGTTTAAATCTTCAAGATTTCATGCTTTCAATTCAAAGCTATAACAATGGTACATATGATAGAGGTATGGCATTTGTAATGAGACCATATGCAACACTTATGAGTGACAAAGATGTAAAAAATGTATATGTATATTTAAGAAACTTAAAAGAAAAGAAAGAAAAATCAACTGGAGAAAATAAGTAATTATATGGATAATTATGAATACTCTGAATTACTAAAACTTCTTAATACCAAGTTAGAAAATATAAAAAATATTTTAAAGCCAAAAGAGCTAGAAAATAGAATTAAAGAGATTGAAGAATTAGAAGCAGACCAAAACTTTTGGTCTGATGTAGAACAAGCTACAAAAATAGGCATTGAAAAAAATAGAATACTTAGTAGTTTAAGTAAGTTTAATAAAGCAAATGATGCTCTAAGTGGTAGTAAGGAACTTTTTGAATTAGCAAATGAAGAGAATGATGAAGATACTTTTGAACTTCTATTTGAAGAAGCAGAAGAGTTAAAAGAGTTAGTAAAATCAACTGAAATTGCTGTAATGTTAAGTTCTCCTGATGATTCTTCAAATGCAATTGTTTCTATACATCCTGGTGCTGGTGGTACTGAGTCACAAGATTGGGCTAGTATGCTTTATAGAATGTACTTAAGATGGGCAGAAAGACAAAACTTCAAAATCGAACTTCTTGACTATCAAGATGGAGAAGAAGCTGGAATAAAAGATGTCTCTTTTATAGTCAAAGGTGAAAATGCCTATGGCTATTTAAAAGCTGAAAATGGAATACATAGACTTGTTAGAATATCTCCTTTTGATTCAAATGCCAAAAGACATACTTCTTTTGCTTCTGTTATGGTGAGTCCAGAGATTGATGATAATATTGATATTGAAATTGAAGATAAAGATATAAGAATTGATACATATAGAGCAAGTGGTGCTGGTGGACAACACGTAAATAAAACAGAAAGTGCTATAAGAATAACCCATATTGAATCAGGTATTGTAGTGCAATGTCAAAATGATAGATCTCAACATAAAAATAAAGCAAGTGCTATGAAAATGCTTAAATCAAGACTTTATGAACTAGAACTAGAAAAACAACAAGCAGAAAAAAGTGGAATAGAAAAAAGTGAAATAGGCTGGGGTCATCAGATTAGATCTTATGTTTTACAACCCTATCAACAAGTAAAAGATACAAGAAGTAATATTGGATACTCAAATGTTGATGCAATACTTGATGGAGATATCACAAAAATCATAGAAGATGTTTTAATATCTCAAAAAAGTTAACAAATTGTTAACTGTATATTTTTTTTACACTTTTTTAATAATTTTTTAATAATTTTCTTGTATAATTAAATTCAATTTTAAATAAAAAGGGACAAAATGAAAAAATTCGCAAAAATGAGTTTAGTAGCTGCATTGGCAGTTGCAGGAACTGCTGCATCTGCACAACCTTTAGCAGAAGCTATTAAAAATGTAGATGTATCTGGTACAGTAGCATACAGATATAATGACTATGAAGATCAAGCTGGTGATGCAAAGAACAGTGCAACTAATAATTATAAAATTGGTGTAAACTTATCTTCTAAAGTTAATGATGATGTTACTGCAAACACTAGATTTATTATGGGTTCTGCTACAAGTAATGTAGGTCTTGGAACTTCAACTACTGGTGATGCAAATGTTGATGCTGAACTTTCAGAAGTAAACTTCACTTATACTGGTGTTGAAAACTTATCTGTTACTGTTGGTAAACAAGCTATTGCTACTCCATGGACTATTGATAGAGATGCTATGGGTAATGAAGCAACTGGTACTGGTGCTGTTGCAGTATATAATGTTGGTCCTGCAACTCTAGTTGGTGCTTACTTTAACCAAACTAACTTAGGTGATGTTGTAAGTGGTGAAGGTCACTTAGATAATATTGCTGATACTGATGCAAGTGGAAGCAATGATAATGAAATTGCTGCAGTTGCTTCTGCATTAGGTGCTGCTGATATTTATGTACTTGGTGGAATGGCAACATTCTCAGGTGTTACTCTTGATGCATTCTATGCTGACTTAGCAGATGAGTTTGATTCATATACTATTGGTTTATCTGCTAACTACGAAGTAGGTGGTGTTAAATTATCTCCATTTGCAAGATACTCTGAATTAGAAGCTGATAGAAATGGTTTAGTTGCATCTGTAATTGGTACTGATGATCAAGAATTATGGCAAATTGGATTAGGTGCTAAAATGGGTATCTTCTCTGCATTCGCTGCATATGGTGAAGCTGGAAAAGATGGTGGTATGGTTTACTTAGATTCAGGGGCTAAAACTAATATGGATTACCACTGGAGAGTAACTGCTGATGGTTCTGCTGATACTGAATACTTATATGTACATGCAACTGCAGATGTAACTGATAAAATTAATGTAGGTTTATTCTACTCTGAAGCTGACTACAAAGATTCTGCAGCTGGTGAAGATACTGATGAAATCTATGCACAAGTTAAATATCAAATGTCTAAAAACTTAGCTACTTATGTAAGATTTGGTGAGTTAGATGTTGATAATGCTGGTGACCAAGAAGATGGTTCTATGGGAAGACTTCACGTACAATACTCTTTCTAATCATTTAGAAAATTATAGTACAAATAAAAAAGGCTTTGGTTTAAACCAAAGCCTTTTTTTATGTCAAATTTGTAAACTTAAGAGACTTATATTTTATCAGTAAATCACAAATAATATATTACTAAACTGTATAAAAACTATTCTTTATCACAAATTGTCTTATAAATGCAGTATTGGCAAGTTTGATTATTATCACATTTTTCAAAATTTACACTTGTTGTTTTAAACTCTGAAAATATATTTTTAAGTAACTCTAATTTTTCATTTAATACTACTTCTTCTAGCAGTTTCATATTATATAAATCATAATAAAAAGTATTTATATTATTAGACTTATATAAACTTTCTACACCTAAAAAATAAAATTCTAGTTGAAAATCAACTGCTTTTTCATAAGTTCTTTTTGTACTAACTTTTAAATTTGATGATGTTTTATAATCTAATACAAAATAATCATCATTTAAAATATCAATTCTATCAATTTTACCTTGAAGTTTAATTCCTTCATATTCACAAAAAAATGGTTTTTCTAATGCTAAAATTTTAAAACCTTTTTCAAATCTTTTTTCTTCTAGTTGTACAAAATCTTTTAATTTTTTCTTCCAAATTTCTAAATCAAGATTTAAAAATGGATTTTCACTTCTATTTTTATTAAAAATATCAAGTAATATCTCATAACTTCTCATATCTTGATTGTAGTACTCTTCTAAAGTATTATGAATGATATTACCTAATTCATATCCTTTTGGCTTTAAAGAGATATTATGTTCTTTTATTTTAAGTATATGATTTAAGTAATACTTTCTTTTGCACTCTAAGAACTCTTTTAAAGAACTTGCACTCCATACTAATTTTGAAAGGTCTATATCTAAAACTATTTTTTCATTAAAATGTTTTAATCTGTTTTGAGAGTATAAAATATGTTTATACTCATTATCATATAACTTTTCATCTATTTTTATATCAAATAGCTTATTTGCAAATCTAGATATCTGATTAGAATCATTTTTAACATATGAAATTGCTAAATTTCTAGAATTTGAAATCAATCTTTTGTAATAATACTTTTGTAAATCTTCTCTGTCACTTGAAGTGGGAAGATTAACTTTTTGTTTTAAAGCTGTAGATAAAAACTTATCTTTTAAACTTCTTTTAGGAATTAAAGACTCATTAAAATCACAAATAATTACTGCTTCAAAGTTAATAAGCCTACTTTCAAGTAATCCCATGACAGTGATTTTACCAGAGTTAACATCATCTAAAGTAATAGATGATACTTTTTGAAAGAAAATCTTCATTGCATCTTTTAAAAGTATTGGTTCCTCTTGAGAAAAAACTAATTTTTCGTATCTAAAGCACAGTTCATCAAACTTTTCAAGTAATTCATTATCATCTTCAAGGCTTTTTAAATATTCGCATATTTTATTAAATTTCTCTTTTGTTATATAAGATTTAGAAGCATCTGAAAAAATCTCTTTATAGAAATTTTCATCAATATTTAAATACTCAATATTTTTAAAAACTTTTATTTCATCATCAAATAAAGATGTATTAATTGCATCAAGTGCTTTATAAAGTTTTGAAGTTTTAATATCAATACCCATAGCGTAGTTGAAATAGCCTTCATTATCAAAAAGTCTTAACAAGCTAGCAAAACCTTCATCAGGTAAAACAAGTGCTATTTTAGATGGATTTAGACCTTTATTGATAAAATTTACAATAGAAGCTTTTACAAATGCAATTTGATTTATTCTTGAAGAGAAACCTTTTATCTCTATACTATCAAGATACTCTTCTAAAATAGCCTCAAAAACTGTAGTTTTTGAGCTTAAATTTATAATATATTTTCTCCCCTCTTCTAATTCAAACCCATAATCTACAAACTTTTTTATAGACTTTTTATTATATTCATTATAAATAAACTCAATCTCTAGCTCTATAAGTTTTGAAATCTCTTTTACGATTTCGAACTCAAATTGCGTAAAATATCCTTCAAAGTATAATTTAATATTTTTATATCTACTTATAAAATCTTTATTTAATTTAAAGTGCAAATGCATATTTATTCTATCAACTGCATTATTTTTTTCTAAAATATTTAAATAGTTTTTGTATATTTGAATTAGAATTTCTAAATGTTCTTCATAATAAGAGTATGTATCAGCTGTAATTATCGATTCTATACTTACATTTTCACTTGAAATCTCTAAAAAAAACCTATAAATATAATCACTTTGTTTTAAAAAAGCATTGAAGCTAGATGATATTCCCAAAGCATTTAAATTTACATCCTTTACAGCTTCATTAAGATATAAAAATCTTTGTTCTTCATCTATTATCTTTTTATTTTCAAAAAAAAGTGATTTTTTAAAGAATTCATCTATTGTAATAATTGAAGGAAGAAGAGTATTAGATAGATTATCTTTATCTAAATACTCTCTTATTGATCTAGAAGTAGGAAATATTAATAGTTTATTGCTCTGTAGCATCAGACTTTATATATAAATATCCAATATCATCTGAAGCTTTGAAATTTCCAGTAACATTCCAATTACCTTTTAATGGTAATTCAAAATATTTAATATATTTTCCATCTTCAAATTTAAAATCTTCTGTTTTAAAATCCATTGTAAACTTATGATTAGTAGGTCTTGATACTCTAAAATTAATACCTAAGTTATCAACAATATTACCTGCTTTATCTCTTACTATTATTGCTACTTTATTTTTGCCTTTTACAAAACTTTTTTTATGAGCTGAAGTCTTTTCAATAACCCTTTGCCCTTTAAACATATCATCAATTACTAATCCAAACTCTTTTTTATCATTAAATACAATCTCGAAATCATATTTTGACAAGAAAGATTTATTTGATGTAACTACATCATTATAATGTTCATCTAAATATTGATATTTTTTTAAAAAAGTTTCATCCTCATGTACTGGAGTATTTACTGCTGAGTAAATAGTCCAAACAATCATAGAAAATGTAAATGAAAAAATTCCAACAAAAAATAATGGCCAATAATTTCTTTTTTTCATAAATTTCTTATCCTATTTTTTTCTTCTAAGAACTGCATAAACATAAAGTAAAAGTCCAATTACAATTAATGAATACATAAAGACTTTCCAAACTGTTCCTGCTACTTTACCTGAACTTCCTATACTACTTTCAAGTTTGATATTTTTTGATTCTGCAATAGTATCTGCAATAGCTGCATATCCATTTAAGATAGCTGCACTAGCTTTTGCAAAAGTAGAGTTTTTATCCTTTGATGCTAGTAATGGTACAACATAGCTATTCAAAATATCATTTTTATCAACAGTCTCTTTCAAACTTGAAGATACAATTAAATTTACATGAGTATCTTCAATTGCCATTGTAAGTAAAACATAAGGCTTGTGTAATGCTTGTGTAATTTCAGCCTCATACTCTTTTATATATTTAATTTTATCTTTTGTTGATATATTTGGGTCAAGTCCTAAAGTACTTTTTGCATATACATATATATTTACACCTAATTTCGAAGATGTTTCATTACCAATTTCATCTATTTTTCCAATAGCTCTTTGATCAATTAATCCATCAGAACTTAAAACAAATTTGCTTGCATATAAATTTGAAGATAAGAAAAGTAGTAGTGATAACACTACTACTTTAATAAAGTTTAAATTTTTCATTAACCTACAAAAACTCTAGATGAGTCAAAGAAAGATAAGTATGCAGATAACGCAGCCGAAGCTAATAGTAATATTCCTATAATTTTATCCATTTTATCTCTCCTTACTGAGGTTTACCAACAAGATTATAATGTTTATTATTATCAGCACTATTTGCTTCTAATCCATCTAAATCTTGATTGATTTTATAAAAGTTTGTAGATTCATTTTGTTGAACTACAATCGCTCCGTATGTTAATACTCCTAAAATTGTTAGAAGTAAAACTGTAGCAATTAACATTCCCGTGATACCATGAAGAAGAGAAAAAAGCCCTCTTTCATTTTCGTTCATTTGTGAATTTCCTGCCATCTTACTCTCCTAAACTTCTAATATAAGCAGCTACTGCTTTTTCTTGAGTAGGATTTAGTCTACCTTTAAATGAAGGCATCATACCAATTGTACCTTTTTTACCATTTTCTAAAACAGTAGATACGATTGCATTATCATACTCAACAATGTTTGGACCAACGTAAGGCATACCTTTACCATCTGCTCCATGACAAGAAGCACATACTGAATATGCTGCTGGTTGTTCACCTTTGAAGCCACCTGCTACATAAGAAGCTACTGCATCAATATCAGCTTGATCAGTTAACATCATTGGTGGCATCCCTGCTGGATATGCCTCAGTGAAGTTATTTGCACCATTTTTAATTACATACTCAACTTGATTTTTAGCAATTCTATTTGTTAAGTTATGAGCCTTACCATTGATACCTTCAGCATCAACACCATGACAAGGTGCACACTGTACTAGGTATGTAGATTCACCCATTGCAACTAAAGTTTCATTTGATGGGTTTTCCCACTTTGAAGAAAATCTAGAGTTATACTCATTTACTTCTTCATTATATTGTCCAATTTGTGAAAATCCGTTTGTTGGGTAACCGATTGTCCAGTACCAAAACAACCAAACTAAAGTACCAATAAATGCTAATCCCCAACCTGTTGGGATAGGATTTTTATATTCACCAATACCATCCCAGTTATCTTCTGCTAATTCACCGCTAGCAGTATCATTTTTCATTTGGTTAACATACTTAAGTGCAACAAATACTGTAATAGTAATAATTGCAACTGCAGCTAACATTGTAAGGTCATTAATATAATCCTCACCAAAGCTAAAAGCATCACCAGCAACATAATATGTTCCTGAGATTAAAGCAATGATAAGAATAATACCACCTATTACCATAGATTTCATATTATTTCTCCTTCTCTTTATTCTTTTCTTCTTTATTTATATTTTCGAGAGGATCTGACTCTATTGTGTCATCATGAACTAAATTTGAATATTTTTCAAAATCTCTTTCACCTTTCTTTTGTCTTCTATAAATAGAAAAAGCATACGAATAAAACACAATAAACACCACTAAGATTAGGAAAAATTTCGCGTAACCTTGGATAGTAAGAAGAGTCTCTTGATCCATTTTAACCTCTTATTTTAAAGAATTTAAATATGCAATTAATGCAACAATTTCAGGAACTTGACCGTTTGCAACGGCATCTTTTACAGCTTGGTTTTTCATGTCAGCAGCGATTGCTTTAGCATCTTCTTTAGCTTTTGCAATTGCACTTTCATAATCACCTAACTCTACGTCAACTTTTCCATCACCATCTAGATCTTGATCATATGGTGTATTAAATATAGTTTTAACAGTATATGCTTCTGCGTATGCAGTATCTAAATCAGCTATATTTGTAAACTGATGTGGATATGCTGGCATAACAGTTCCAGGTACAACTGACGATGGATTCATCATATGTGATTCATGCCAATCAGTAGTTCTATAATTACCAACTCTCATTAAATCTGGTCCAGTTCTTTTTGATCCCCATAAGAATGGTCTATCATAAGCATACTCTCCAGATAAAGAGTACATACCATATCTATCAGTTTCTGATTTAAATGGTCTAATTAATTGTGAGTGACAAGCATTACATGAGTCTTTAATATATACATGTCTACCTGCTAACTCTAATACACTGTATGGTTTTGTACCAACAGTTGGTCTACTTTGTTTTGCAAAATCAGGAATAACTTCAATAATCCCTGCAAATGCAATAAATATAAATACTAATACCGCAAAGAAAAACGGTCTTTGTTCAAACCAATGAAACATTATTACACCCTCCTTCTTAAGCCGCTACTGGTGTAGCATTTACTGGTTCTTTATCAAGTACTCTACCTGATGTTGCAGTTTTATACATGTTATATGCAAACATAAAGAATCCGATTAGATACAATAATCCACCAACAGCTCTAATTGTGTAGTATGGTTGTAAAACAGTTACAGTATCAATGAATGAGTATACTAATGAACCATATTCATCATATGCTCTCCACATCATACCTTGTGTAATACCTGCAATCCACATTGAAGTAAAGTATAATACAATACCAGTTGTTTGTAACCAGAATTGCGTATCCATTAACGACTTAGAGTAAATCTCTCTTCCATACATTCTTGGTGCCATATGGTATAGTGCTGCCATAACCATAAATACAACCCATCCTAATACACCATCGTGTACGTGTCCTGGAATCCAATCAGTAAAGTGTGCAATCGCATTTACAGATTTAATAGACTGAATTGGTCCTTCGATTGTAGATAACATATAGAATGTTGATGCTAAAATCATGAACTTAATCAGAGTATTTGTTTGTAATTGTTGCCATTCACCTTTCATTGTTAAAAGCATATTAATTGCTGATCCCCATGATGGTAAAATTAATACTACTGACATTACAGATCCCATTGTTTGCATCCAATCTGGAACAGTTGCATAAATTAAGTGGTGTCCACCTGCCCATAAATATACAAACATTAATCCCCAGAATGCTAGGATTGATAATTTATATGAATAAACATTTTGTCCAGATTCTTTTGGTAAGAAATAATAAATCATTGCAATAATTGGAACTGTAAATACAAATCCAACTGCATTATGTCCATACCACCATTGTACTAAAGCATCATTTGAACCAGAGTACATTGACACTGAGTGAATCCATGAACCATATCCAGATACAAAATAAGTTGGAACTTCCATATTATTAAATAGGTATAACATTGCAACAGCTAAGAAACCAGCTATGAAATACCAAATTGAGATATATAAAGTTCTTTCTCTTCTAATTCCGATTAAACCGAAAATAGAGATACCGTATAATACCCACCAAACAACAACTAAGATATCTAAAGGCCATTCTAACTCAGCATACTCTTTTGAAGTTGTAATACCCATAAATAATGTTACAACAGCTAAAAGAATAGTGATGAAGTAAAGTACAAAGTGTAACTTTGCTACTCCCATTAAAAATGGAGACTCTTTTAAAGATACTTTTAAAACTCTTTGCCCAATGTAATACCATGTTGCAAAGATACCACTAAGAGTAAAACCAAAAGCAACACCGTTTGTGTGTAAAGGTCTTAATCTACTGAAAGTACCATATTCACCTGCTAGGTTATTTAAACCTGGGAACGCAAGTTGAAACGCTAGTACAACACCAATAGTCATACCAATGATACCAAACAGAATTGTTGCAAATGTAAAGGCTTTTGCAATTGAGTAATCATACTCGATTTGTGCACCGTTTTGCATCAATCTCCTCCTACTAATTTTTTATACAAGTCACTTTTTTGTCACTTATCTTCAAATATTAGCTAAAGGGCTATAAAATTAAGCTTAAGATTTTAGTTTTTTTTTTAAGTTTTCTTTAATTTTGCAAAACTTTTATTTGCATAATGATATTGATTATTGAAGCAGCATTAAAAGTTGTTTTTTAATGCTTGTTGTGCTTCTCTTTTTAGAGTCTTTTGTTTTAGATCTTCTCTTTTATCATGTAGCTTTTTACCACGGGCAACTGCTACTTGAATTTTAACCATATTTTTGTGATTAAAATATAGTTTTGTTGGAATTAAAGTGAATCCATCTTTAGTAACTTTTTCATAGAGTTTATTAATCTCTTTTCTATGTAATAATAGTTTTCTACTTCTTCTTTCATCTGGTCTAAAGGTCGTGTGTGCAGTACTTAGATGAGTAATATGTATATTTAAGGCATATACTTCATTTTTAATAATTCGTACATGAGAATCTTTTAAATTTACTCTACCTTCTCTTATTGCTTTAACTTCACTTCCTTGTAACTCAATTCCGGCTTCTAAAGTATCTAATATTTCATAATCATGATATGCTTTTTTATTTTTAAATGTTAAATTCTTTTCTTTATTTTTTGACATTATTTACCTTAAAAAAAGAGCTTCCACTTCCGCTAAAAAACCAATCTTTTTTTTCAAATTTTTCTAACTCTTTTTTAATTGATTTTGCAGGCTTATATAAATCATTTGCTGCGCTTATGCTATACTCTTTTATGATTTCTACTGATTTTTGACTAAAAAGCTTAAGTATTTCTTCATCTGTTGATTCTTTATAAAACTTTTCTCTAAATGCCTTAAAAATAAGTCCTGTATCACATTTTATATTTGGTGTGATTATTTCTATATTTAATACTTCTTCGTCAAATTTTTCAATTTTTTCACCAATTCCTGATACATTTGCACTATCATACTCATACACAAAAAAAGGAACATCCGCTCCAATTTTAACTGCTAAATTACATAATTCATCTTTTGTAAGCCCTAAATTACACTCTTCATTTACCATAAGTATAAATGTAGCAGCATTAGAACTTCCTCCACCAAGACCTGCAAATTCAGGAATATTTTTTTCAACTTTTACTTTTTTATTTTTAAAATACTCTTCAACTTTTGGTGATACTTCTTTTAAAAGCAAATAAGCTTTATAAATAGTATTCTTTTTTAATTCACACCCAAAGTTTCCTTCAAGAGTAAACTCTTTGCAAGCTTCATCTTCAAAAGATACTAAGTCATATAATGAGTGTACCCGTACAAATCTAGAGGCTAATTCATGATAGTTATCTCTTTTGCCTACTATTTTTAAAAAGATATTAACTTTTGCATATGACTTTTTTGTAACAATCAAAGTTTCACCTTATTTAGAAGATATTTTACTTCATTATCAATAATTTGGATTATACTAAAAAACTCTTCAAACTTAACTATATATGTATTCTCTTCTTTTTTTTCTAAAAATTCTAAAGATATCTTTTTACCATCTTCAAAAAAGCTTTTATCTCCAGTATAAATGTTCTCTTCTAAATCCATAAAATCAAGGGGATTTAAATCTTTTTCATTATCATAAAAGAACATTCCTTCATTTAGTCTATTTAAATATGAAAGCGTTCCTTTTGCATCTAATCTTTCAAGTAATATTTGAGCTAAACTTCTAATATATGAACCTTCACTAACTGTTGCTTCAAAAGTTATAAAAGGATGATTATAAGAGATAAACTTTGTATCAGAAATTTCCATTGAAGACTTTTTCATTTTTACATCTTTGCCTTCCCTTGCTATTTCATAAGCTCTTTTTCCATCTATTTTTTTTGCCGAAAATTTAGGGGGATAATATTCATGTATTCCAACTAGATTCTTAATCTCTTTTTTTATATGATTTACATCTAATCTTTTTTCATCATTTATACTGATAACATTTTCTATATCTAAGGACTCAGATGTAGTTCCTAGCCAAATAACAGCTCTGTAAGTTTTAGGAGTTTTTTTAATATAGTTAAAAA
>NZ_PDKF01000014.1:144716-157687 GCF_004118855.1 Arcobacter sp. CECT 8983
GTCAAGTGTTCCAGAAAAGCCTGCTTTTTTATTTCTATATTTTCTTTTTATTCTGTTTAAATATGAGTTTGAGCTTACAAACATAGGTTTGTTTACTACAATTAATTTATTTAATGGTTTATTATCGTATAATTTTTTTTGCATTATTTATATTAAATTTTTTCTACAAAACTAGATAAAATATCTCTTCTTGTTCCACCAAAATTAATAGTTAATTTATAATCTTTTCCAGCCTTGTTAGCTTTTTGAACTCTTCCCATTCCAAAAATTTTATGCTGAACTAAATCACCTTTTTTATATGATGAAGTTTTTTCAATAGTTAAACTTCCTTTTATAAGACCACTTTCACTTAAAAATCTACTTTTAAGTAAAGATGCTCTCTTCCCTTTATAGAATCTTGAATGAACAAAAGACATAGTTAAAGTATCCATTGCTCTAGTAATAGCAACATAACCTAATCTTCTTTCTTCTTCTATATCACTTCCATCTCCAATAATAGGGAAAAAACCTTCTTCCATACCTATTATAAATAAGTGTTTGTATTCTAAACCTTTTGAAGAGTGAATACTCATCATTGATACAGCTTGTTCTGTTAATTCACTTTGTTCTGATTCAAGGGCAATTTCATTTAAAAAGTCATCTAGATTTTGATGTGGATTTTGAATAAAATAGTCTCTTATATAACCATAGAACTCATCAATATTTGCTTGTCTATCAAAACCATCTGGAACATTATCATAAGAAGTTCTATAATCAAAAGTATCTTCAAAGGCATCTAAGAATCTCATTTTAGATTCTTCTAATGTATCTCTTAAATCCATAATTGAAGCCATAAATACTTTTAATGTTCTAGAGTTCTTTTTACCTACAACAGCACTAAGTTCTTCTGGTTCAAAATCCTCAATAATATTAAAAATAGGTTTTTTAAGTTCAATTGATTTAGCATCAAGCTTATCAATTGTAGTTTTACCTATTCCTCTTTTTGGTTTATTTACAATTCTTTTAAATGAAAAGTTATCAGTTGTATTTGTTAAAACTCTAAAATAAGCAATTAAATCTTTGATTTCTGCTCTTTCATAGAATTTCATTCCACCAATAAGTCTATAGTTTAAGCCAGCTTTATTAAACCCTTCTTCTAAAGACCTTGAAAGTGCATTTACTCTAAACAAAATAGCAATATCTTTTGCACTTTCGCCACTAGCAATTAACTTTTTGATGTCATCAGTGATTTTTCTTGTCTCTTCATTTTCATCAGATGATTCATATACTTTTACAGTATCACCTTCTTTTCTTGTTCCAATTAACTTTTTGCCAAGTCTGTCTCTATTATGTTCAATAAGTTGATTTGCATGATTTAAAATTATGTTAGTTGAACGATAGTTATTTTCAAGTTTTACAATCTTTGTTCCCTCAAAATGCTCATGAAAATTTAGGATGTTTTTAATTGTAGCACCTCTCCATCCATAAATTGATTGGTCATCATCACCAACAACACAAAGATTTTCATGGGTTGAGCAAAGTTTTCTTAGAAGTTTATATTGCAATTCATTTGTATCTTGATACTCATCTACCATCACATATTGATACTTTTGGCTAATCTGCTTAGCTAGTTCTTCATTTTGTTTTAAAATTAAATATGGAAGAAGTAATAGATCATCAAAATCAACAAGGTTGTTTTTTAATAAATATGCTTCATATTTTTCATATATATCTGCTATTTGTTGATAGATTTTTAATTGAGCTGCTGACTTAGCTTCAGCTGGAGTTATTAATGTGTTTTTATATTTTGAGATTTCACTTACAAGTAAAGATGTAGTTATCTCTTTATCAATTGATTTTAAAATTCTTTTTTTATCGTCTGTATCTATAATAATGAAATTGTTTTTTCTATTTAGTTCACTCATATGAAACTTCAAAAAAAGTAGTCCAAATTTATGAAAGGTACAAAGTAATGGAGGAGTATTTACAATTGAGGTATCAATCATAGAGTAAGCTCTTTCTCTCATCTCTGTTGCAGCTTTATTTGTAAATGTTAGAGTTAAAATTGAGCTTGGGTCAATTCCAATAGAAATAAGGTAAGCAAGTCTTGTGGTAATAGTTTTTGTTTTACCAGAGCCAGCTCCTGCAAGAATCAATAAAGAACCATCAATATGCTGTGCAGCTTCCCTTTGAGACTCATTTAACGATGATAAAGAATTTTCTAACATTTTTACTCCATTTACCCAAAAAAAATAGTATATTTCTAAATATTGATTATTAATTTAGTAAGGTAATATATTAGATTATAGCATAATTTGTTTAAATTAATTACACTTCTTAATATTTTTATTTATAAATAAATGTTATTATAATCATTAAATTTTTTAAAGGCAACAAGAATGTTAACTGATTTTGCGAAACTTGAAACTTTTTTAACTGTTGTAAGAGAAAAGTCTTTTTCAAAGGCTTCAGCCAAGTTAGGTATCTCTCAACCAGCTGTTACTCAACAAATGAAGTTCATTGAAGACTATCTTGATGTGCAAGTAGTTGATAGAAAAAAGAATGGTATTAGACTTACAAAAGAAGGTCAAATGCTTTATTCTATTGCACAAAAAATCGAAAGATGTGTAAACAATGGGGAAAAAGAGTTACTTAAAATTATGAACAAAGATGTAACTTTTTTATTTGGTGCTTCATTTATAATTGGAAACTATATTCTTCCAAGATTTTTAAATAACCTAAAAGAGAATATTAACAATGATGTTTCTATCAACGTTTCTGTTTCTCACAAAGCAATTGAAGACTTATTAGATAAAAAAATTGATATGGCATTAGTTGAAAACTATATTCCAGATGATGAGATTATCTATAGAGAATGGATGGATGATGAGATTGTAATTTTCTCAAATCAAAAACTTCCAGCAAAAGCAAAAGCTAGTGACTTATTATCATATAAATGGGTATGTAGAAACCCTGATTCTCATACTAGATTAATTTTTAAAGAGTCATTAGAAAAAGCAAACTATCCAGATTGTGATACATTTGATGTTACAAGTGAAGTTACAAGTGCTACAACTATTGTACAAACTGTTTTACACTCAGATAAAAATGAAACTCCAACTGTTTCTATTGTATCTAGAAATGCAATTGAGTCTTTACTTAAAGCAGGTGCTTTATATGAGTCAAGAATTGGAAATCATAAAATGTCTAGAAAGTTATATATTGCATATAGAAAAGATAGAAAACATGATGCATTTATAGAAAATGTTGTTGACTATCTACTTAAAATTAAAGGATAAATACTAAGATTTATATCTTAGGTATTTTCCCCTTTTTAATACTTCAATCCCTCTTTTATTAAAGCTTTTCTTATTTTACTTATTTGTTGATGTTTATTTTTACACCACATAGGAGATAGTAGTGTACTATCATCTATTCCAGCAGTTATTCTTTGAACAGAGATAGTATCAGGTAACCTTTTTATTGACTCAACAACAGTTTCAATATATAAGTCTTCAGAAATAGGAGTAAAATCACCTCTTTTAAAATCTTTTGTTAAAAGAGTATTTTTAACCACATATAAAGGATGGAATTTAATAGAATCAACGTCTAAAGCAATAGTCTCATCTAAAGTTTTTAGCATCATCTCTTTATTTTCATCAGGTAATCCATAGATTAAATGTCCACAAACATTTAAACCTTTTTGTTTAGTTCTTTTAATCCAGTACCTCATATTTGAAGCATCATCACCACGGTTTATTTTTTCTAAGGTTTTATCATAAAAAGATTGAATTCCATACTCAACCCAAATCTCTTTGTCAGTACTTAACTCTTTTAAAAAATCAAGAATTTCATCAGTCATACAATCAGTTCTTGTACCAATAGAAAGACCTATTACATTGTCAAAAGATAAAGCCTTTGTATAAAGAGCTTTAAGTGTTTCTAATGGAGCATAGGTATTTGTAAAAGATTGGAAATAAACAATATATTTTTTAACTCCAAATTTATTGTTTAATCTATCCTTTGTTGCATTAAACTGCATTTCAAGCTGTTTTAGTTGATTTTCTAAAAAAGGGTTTTCTTTTACATTAGGATTTAGTTTGAACTTTGGTTTTCTTTCAGTAAGATTAGGAGAAAAAGAGTCATTTTCACAAAAGGTGCAACCACCCTTTGCTACTGTTCCATCAATATTTGGACAAGTAAAACCACCTATAGAAATAGGTACTTTATAAACTTTATGTCCAAACTTTTTCTTAAAGTATCTTCCAATAGTTAATACTTCTTTATTTTGATATTTATTTATATTTTTTTTATTTTGTAACGAAATAGTCACCATCAAAGCTTTCTAGGGCATAATTAGTACCCTCACCAATTGATTCTTTTAAATCTTCAATTGATAAATATTCTAATGTATCTGCCTCTATATATTTACAAATTTCATCTTTTGTCATTCTATGAGAGATTAACTCCTCTTGGTTTGGAGTATCTATTCCATAATAACAAGGGAATTTAATTTCAGGAGATGCAACTCTAAAGTGTACTTCTTTTGCTCCTGCTTCTTTTAGCATCTTAACAATTCTTTTAGAAGTTGTACCTCTAACAATAGAATCATCAATTACTAATAAAGATTTTCCTTCAATTAAAGACCTCATTGGAGAAAGTTTCATTTTAACTTTCATATTTCTCATCTCTTGAGTTGGTTCAATAAATGTTCTTCCAACATAGTGGTTTCTTATAATTCCATATTCGAATGGAATTTTACTCTGCGCAGCATATCCAAGTGCAGCAGGAACTCCTGAATCAGGAACAGGAACAACCATATCTACTTTAATAGTTGAGTCTTTGTCATTTTTTGCTAGAGCTCTACCCATATTTTCTCTAGTTCTATATACATTTTTACCATCAATTACAGAATCTGGTCTTGCAAAATATACATATTCAAAAGCACAAGGTCTAAACTCTGGTTCAAATAGTTGAATTGATTCAGGTTCGTCATGACCTTCTGCAAAAATTAACATTTCTCCTGGTTTTACATCTCTTATAAATTCAGCATCTACTAAATCAAAAGCACAAGTTTCACTTGCCACAATATATCCACCAGTTTTTAGCTTTCCTAAAGATAAAGGCCTAATTCCATATCTATCTCTAATTACAAACTGTTTAGATCTAGATTGGATAATAAAACAGTATGCACCTATAGTTTTATTTAGCCCTTCTTTAATTCTATCTCTTAATCTTTCATGGCTACTTTTTGCAATAAGATGAATTAGGTTTTCAGTATCCATTTCTGTTTGGAAAATTGCACCTTCTTCTATTAGCTCTTGTCTAACTTCATTTTTATTAATAAGATTTCCATTGTGAACAATAGACATTTCACCTAGTTTATACTTTGCAGAAACTGGTTGAGCATCAAAAATAGAATCTCCCCCTGCTGTAGAGTATCTATTATGACCAATTGCCATATTCCCTTTTAGATAATTTAATGCTTCATCAGTAAATACTTCAGAAACTAATCCACTATCTTTTTTAGTATAAATTTTTCCATCACAAGATGATGAGATTCCTGTTGCTTCTTGCCCTCTATGTTGCATAGAGAATAGAGCTAAAGAAGCAAGTCTAGCGGCATTTTCATTACCATAGATTCCAACTATCGCACACATTTATTTAACCTTTAAAAAAAAATGAAAAGTGAACTTGAGTGCTGAAATTTCTTTTCATTTTTAATATTAATTTATTTTTTATTTTATAGACCTAAACAGTCATTAATTGAGTAAAGCCCCGGTTCTTGATTAACAAGCCATTTTGCAGCTTTAATTGCACCTTTTGAAAAGGTATTTCTAGAAGTTGCAGTATGATGTAACTCAATAAATTCACCATCATTATATAATCCAACAGTATGTCGTCCAACTATATCCCCACCTCTTAAACTCATAACACCAATTTCATCTTTTGTTCTTGCACCTATTTCACCGTCTCTTCCTGAAATTCTAACTGCATCTAAATCTAAGTCTCTAGCACGTGCTGCATGTTCTGCTAATGTTAAAGCTGTTCCAGATGGAGAATCAATTTTGTATCTGTGATGTTGTTCAACAATCTCACAATCAAAATCTTTAAGCGCTTTACTTGCAAGTGATACAAGTTTATTTAAAACAGCAACACCTAAACTCATATTTGTAGCATATAAAACGGGTACTTTTTTACTAGCTTCAATTAATAGATTTTGTTGATGTTTATTAAATCCAGTTGTAGCTATAACTAATGGTTTTGTCCCACCATTTTCAACAATCTCCTCAAGTAAGCTTTGAGTTGCAGCAGGTACACTAAAATCAATAATAACATCACTTGAATCTAATAATACTTTCATCTCATTTGTAATTACTGTATCTTCAGGAACATTTTTTGTTAATTTACTAAATACATGACAAGCTGAAAGTTTTGTTTCATTGTCAACTTCTAAATCATCTATTAAAAGAGAACCAACTCTACCTGTAGTTCCTACAATACCTACATTTATCATAAGGTTTTTCCTTTTTTTATATTAATTATATTAATTTATAGCTGCAATTATACAGCCTATTATTTTAAAAAGTTTAATGAAGATGATATAGTACTTAAAAAACATTAAGTCTAAGGTTAAGAAAAAGAAGAAAGAACAATTCTTTCTTCTTTTTTATTGGTAAGATTTTTATCCTAAATATTCAATAATATCTACTGCTGCTGTTGCCCCATCTGCTGCGGCGCAAACAACTTGTTTTGCTGCTTCAATTCTAACATCACCAGCTGCATATAAACCTGGTACATTAGTTCTCATTTTAAGATCAACAATAACTTCTGTTTGTTCATTTACATCACAAAGGTATGAACCATCATCTTGTTTTAATGCATCACTTAAAACATTTCTTCCAACAAATACAAATACACCTGGTACAACTATTTCTCTAGTTTCACCATTTTCTTTTGATTTAACAATAATTCCAGTTACACCCATGTTATCACCAACTACTTCTTCAACAGTAACATTTGTAACTTCTTCAATGTTTTCAGCTTTTTTCATATGCTCAATTGTACTTGGAGCAGCTCTATATGTATCTCTTCTATGTACTAAATAAACTTTAGAACAAATTTTTGAAAGATAATAAGCCTCTTCTAAAGCAGTATCTCCACCACCAATAACAGCTACTTCTTTGTTTTTATAGAAGAAACCATCACAAGTTGCACAAGTTGAAATTCCTCTTCCAAAGAACTTATCTTCACCTTTAAATCCACCTTTTTTAGGAACAGAACCTGTTGCTAAAAGTACAGATCTAGCTTCTTGCTTAGTACCATCACCTAATTCTACTTCAAAGTTATCACCAGCTTTTCTTACTTTTAGAATTTGTTGCATTTCATGTTTAAGTCCAAACTTCATAGCTTGTGTTGGCCAAGATTCCATTAACTCCATACCAGTTACAACTTTTTCTTGACCTGGGTAGTTTTCAATTTCACTACTTCCTGTAATTTGTCCACCAGGCATACCCATTTCAAACATTGTTACGTTGTTAAGTCCACCTCTAGTTGCATATAACCCAGCTGTTAAACCAGCTGGTCCTCCACCAATAATTGCTAAATCTAACATTTATGTTCCTTTTAAATATTATTATTTTTGTACTAAGATACTTATCATTTATTTTAATTTTGAAAAGAAATGATACAAAATTATAAGTAAGAGTTTAATAAATCTTAAATAATAATTTTTTTCCTTTAGTAAAATTTATCGTATTAAACTATATTTCTTCTAAATATTTCCTTTAGTCAATAACTATTCAAAATTTTTTAACTAATTCTAAGGTATTATATTTACTTTCAAATTTAAGGGGTATAAAATGGAAATTTTAGACAATATTATATCAACTGCCTCAGATTTTGTATGGGGTGTACCTATGCTAATTTTATTAGTTGGTACAGGTTTATTTTTAACGATCAGATTAAAAGGTATGCAGTTTTGGGCTTTAGGACATGCTTTAAAACTTATTTTTACTAAAGAAAAAAATGCAGCGGGTGATATTTCACACTTTCAAGCACTAATGACAGCTTTAGCAGCAACAGTAGGTATTGGAAATATTGTTGGAGTTGCTACTGCAATTACTTTTGGTGGTCCAGGTGCAGTTTTTTGGATGTGGGTTACGGGTCTTGTAGGTATGGCAACAAAATACTCAGAAGCAATATTAGC
Organism: Arcobacter sp. CECT 8983; assembly: GCF_004118855.1. NCBI lineage: Bacteria > Pseudomonadati > Campylobacterota > Epsilonproteobacteria > Campylobacterales > Arcobacteraceae > Arcobacter > Arcobacter sp. CECT 8983. The sequence goes on from NZ_PDKF01000014.1 coordinate 152,905, forward strand.
AGTTAAATATAGAGAAAAAGGTAGAAATGGCTATAAAGGTGGTCCAATGTACTATCTATCAAATGGTTTAAATATGCCAAAACTAGCTTTTCTTTTTGCATTTTTTACTATATTAGCTTCTTTTGGTATAGGAAATATGACACAGTCAAATGCAATATCAAATGCACTTTTTGCACAATTTGAAACTCCAACTTGGGTTACAGGAACTGTTTTATTAACAATTACTTCTTTTGTAATTATTGGTGGTATTAAATCAATAGGAAAAACTACTTCTTTCTTAATTCCATTTATGATTATCATTTATCTAACTACTTCATTAGCTATTATCTTTACAAATTTAGATAAAGTGGGAGATGCTTTTGGAATGATTTTTTATTATGCATTTAATCCAATTGCAGCTGGTGGTGGATTTGCTGGTGCAGCAGTTGCAGCCGCAATAAGATATGGTATTGCAAGGGGTGTTTTCTCAAATGAATCTGGTCTTGGTTCTGCTCCAATTGCAGCAGCAGCAGCTAAAACAAATGACCCAGCAAAACAAGCATTAGTTTCAATGACTCAAACTTTTATTGATACTTTAGTTGTTTGTACAATGACAGCTCTTATTATTCTTATGGCTCCTGTTTGGCAAACAGGTGGAAATGCAGGAGAACTTACTTTAAAAAGTTTTGAATACTTTTTAGGTGATTTTGGAGCAATTATAATTGTTATTGCAACTGTTTTATTTGGATACTCTACAATTCTTGGTTGGTCTTATTATGGAGAAAGAGCATTTGAATATATTTTTGGAGATAAATCAATTAAACTTTATAGAATTGTTTTTGTAAGTTTTATTGTTGTTGGAGCAATGACAGAATTAAAACTTGTATGGAACTTCTCTGATTTAGCAAATGGTCTTATGGCTATTCCAAACTTAATTGCATTACTTCTTTTATCTAAAATAGTTTCAGAAGAAACAAATAGATACTTTAAAAAATAGATATGTAAACCTCTAGGTTTACATATCATCTCTTACAAATTTAAAAAAAAATTAAATTTTTATATTAAACATCACATTAAAGTCACTTTGCATTTGTAAACTTTCAACAAGAAAAAAATTCTCAAAGGAGATACTATGGAGAAAGTTATTGAAGCCTATACTGGTGCTAGTTCAGAAGGTAAAAAAAGTAGAGTTCCTGCAAAACTTGATAAAGCTTTGACAATTTCAGGAGTAATACTTGCTATTTTTATGATGGCCCATATGTTTTTTGTTTCTACAATTTTATTTGGTGAAGAAACAATGTATGCAGTAACAAAAATGTTTGAGTTAGACTTTATTTTTGATGGAGGACTTCCAATCATTGTTAGTGTATTTGTTGGAATAATCACAGCAATATTTATTGTACATGCAATTTTAGGAATTAGAAAATTCCCTACATCATATAAAACATACTTAAAAATAAAAGAACACTCAAAAATGATGAAACACACTGATACTTCATTTTGGATGTTCCAATGGATTAGTGGTCTTATTATGATGTTTGGGGCAACTATTCATCTTTATATTATGTTTACTCAACCACAAAATATTGGGCCATATTCAAGTGCCCATAGGGTTGTAAGTGAAAATATGTGGCTTTTATATATGGTTTTATTAATCTGTGTTGAGTTACATGGTTCAATTGGATTATATAGAGCTGCTATGAAATGGGGTTGGTTTGATGGCAATAACCCAAAAGCAACTAGAGCAAAAATGTTAAAAGCTAAAAAAATTCTAAGTTTCTTCTTTTTAGCACTTGGATTTATTACACTGTTTGCTTATATTAAAATTGGTATTGAAAGAGCTGATCAATTACCAATGAAATATCATCCAATTAATAGTGTAGAAATTATTAAAAAATAAAGGGTTTGATATGAAAATAAAATATTGTGATGCATTAGTAATTGGTGGTGGATTAGCAGGTTTAAGATCTGCTGTTGCCGCTGCTCAAAAAGGTTTAAGTACAACAGTTTTAAGTTTAGTTCCAGTTAAAAGATCTCATAGTGCTGCTGCTCAAGGTGGTATGCAAGCATCTTTAGGAAATGCAAAAATGTCTGAAGGTGATAACGAAGATGTTCACTTTGCAGATACTGTAAAAGGTTCAGATTGGGGATGTGACCAAGAAGTAGCAAGAATGTTTGTTACAACTGCCCCAAAAGCAATTCGTGAACTTGCAGCTTGGGGTGTACCTTGGACAAGAATTAAAAAAGGTAATCATGAAGCAGTTATTAATACAAAAAGAACAACGATTTTTGAAGATGATGATAAACATGGATTAATTAATTCAAGGGATTTCGGTGGTACAAAAAAATGGAGAACATGTTATACAGCAGATGCAACTGGCCATACAATGTTGTTTGCAGTAGCAAATGAGTCTTTAAAATTAAATGTAAATATAGAAGATAGAAAAGAAGCAATTGGATTAATTCACCATGATAAGAAATGTTATGGTGCAATTGTTAGAGATTTAATTACAGGTGAAATTGCTGCTTATGTTGCAAAAGGTACTTTAATTGCAACTGGTGGATATGGAAGAATTTATGAGATTACTACAAATGCAGTTATTTGTGAAGGTATCGGTACTGCTATTGCTTTAGAAACAGGAATTGCAAGACTAGGAAATATGGAAGCTGTACAATTTCACCCTACACCACTTTTCCCATCAGGTATTTTATTAACTGAAGGTTGTAGAGGTGATGGTGGAGTTCTTAGAGACAAAGATGGACACAGATTTATGCCAGATTATGAGCCTGAGAAAAAAGACTTAGCTTCAAGGGATGTTGTATCAAGAAGAATGATGGAACATATGAGAAAAGGTAAAGGTGTAGAATCTCCATATGGCACACACTTATGGCTAGATATTTCTATTCTTGGACGGGAACACATTGAAAAGAACCTAAGAGATGTTCAAGAAATTTGTGAATACTTTGCAGGTATTGACCCAGCTGATGAAGGTACAAAAGGATGGGCACCGGTTCATCCAATGCAACACTACTCTATGGGTGGAATTAGAACTAAACCAACAGGAGAATCACAAACTCTTTCTGGATTATTTAGTGCAGGAGAAGCTTCTTGTTGGGATATGCATGGATTTAACAGACTTGGTGGAAACTCTGTTTCTGAAACTGTAGTTGCGGGTATGATTGTTGGCAACTATTTTGCAGATTATTGTATAGAAAATCAAATTGATATCAAAACAGAAATTATTGAAAAGTTTGTAAAAGAAAAAGAGTCTTACATGAAAGAGCTTGTATCAAAAGATACAGGAGAAGATGTATTCAAAATCAAAAATAGAATGAAAAAAATCATGCAAGATTATGTTGGTATTTTTAGAGATGGGGAAGGCTTATCAAAAGCAGTTGTTGAATTAGAACAACTATATATCAAGTCTAAAAATGTGGCTGTAAAAAATAAACAATTAAGTGCTAATCCAGAACTAGAAGAAGCATATAGAGTTCCAATGATGCTAAAAGTTGCACTATGTGTAGCTAAAGGAGCATTAGATAGAACAGAGAGTAGAGGTGCTCATACAAGAGAGGATTATCCAAAAAGAGATGATGAGAACTGGTTAAAAAGAACTCTTACTTCATGGAAAGAAGGAGACACTATGCCAACAGTTGAATATGAAGACTTAGACATTATGAAAATGGAAATTCCTCCAGGATTTAGAGGTTATGGGGCAAAAGGTAATTTAATAGAAAATCCTTTAAGTTCAATTAGACAAAAAGAGGTTGATGAACTAAGAGAAAAATTAGAAAATGAAGGTGCAAATAGATATGAAGTTCAAAATGAATTAATGCCTTTTCCTTTACAGCCTGAATACAAAAGAAAAAATGTAAGATTAGGAGATAAATAATGGCACGAGAATTAACAATAAAAGTTCTTAGATATGACCCTCAAAATAAAGACTCTATTAGAACACATATTGAAGAATATAAAATCCAAGAAGCAGATAGTATGACAATCTATCTTGCTCTTACGCAAATTAGAGAAACAATGGACGCTGGACTTAGTTTTGACTTTGTATGCCGTGCTGGAATTTGTGGAAGTTGTGCAATGATGATTAATGGTAGACCAAAATTAGCTTGTAGAACACTAACAAAGGATTTACCAGATGAAATTATTTTATTACCTCTTCCTACATTTAAACTTATCAAAGACTTATCAGTTAATACTGGGGTTTGGATGGATGAAATGAGTAAAAGGGTTGAATCTTGGATTCACACTTCTAAAGAGACTGATATTGCTCAAATTGAAGAGCCAATAGAACCAGAAGTTGCTGATGCAGTATTTGAACTTGATAGATGTATTGAGTGTGGATGTTGTGTAGCTGGGTGTGGAACAAAACTTATTAAAGAGGATTTTGTTGGAGCAGTGGGACTTAATAGAGTTGCAAGATTTGAATGTGACCCACATGATGAAAGAACAGCTGATGATTATTATGAGTTAGTTGGTGATGATAATGGTATTTTTGGTTGTATGACTCTATTAGGTTGTGAAGATACTTGTCCTAAACACTTACCTTTACAAAATAAAATTGCATATATGAGAAGAAAACTTGCAACAGTGCAAGGTTCATAAGGAGTAAATTATGGGAAAAATCACAGAGAAAGATATAATCGATAGTATAGCAGATGCCTGTCAATATATCTCTTTTTACCATCCAGAAGATTTTGTAAAAGGAATGGTAGAAGCATACGAAAAAGAGGAGTCAGAAGCAGCAAAAAATGCAATAGGACAAATTTTAATAAACTCAAAAATGTGTGC
>NZ_PDKF01000015.1 GCF_004118855.1 Arcobacter sp. CECT 8983
TTGATAAGGTCTTCACCGATACTATTTTCATCATAGAACTCAGGGTAAATTTTACTAACAGCATTTCTCCAAGCATCTTTTTGCTCTTCTGTTAAGTGAATAATTTCTAATTTACCAGTTTTTTCAGCATACTCTTTGATTAATTCAAATTGATCGTCATTTAACTGTGCAGCAAACTCTCTTTCTTTTTCAGTAGCTTCTTGCATAGCTTGTTTTACATCTTCTTGTAAATCAGCTGGTAAAGAGTTCCAGAATTTTTGAGACATAACAACTAAATAACCTAAGTAACCGTGGTCAGAAATAGTTAAGTATTTTTGAACTTCATGGAATTTTTTAGTATAAATGTTAGAAATTGGGTTTTCAGCTGCATCAATAACACCTTGTTGTAATCCAGAATAAACCTCAGAGAAAGGCATCATTTGTGGATTAGCACCAACAGCATGGAATTGAGCTTCTAAAACTTTAGAAGACATAATTCTAAATTTTTGACCTTCAGCATCTTCAGGTAAAATTAGAGGTTTAGTAGAAGAAGATAATTGTTTGAAACCATTATCCCAGAAAGATAATGCAACATAACCTTTATCAGTAACCATATCTTTTAGTTTTTGACCAACTTCACCATCTTGAACTCTATGTAAGTGATCAACATCTTTGAATAAAAATGGTAAATCAAATAAAGCTAATTGAGGTACAATTTTACCAAACTTAGAAAATGACGGTGCAGCCATTTGAACAGAATCTAATTTTAATGCTTTTAAAACAGCATTGTCTTTATATAACTGAGAAGATGGGTAAACTTGAACGTCAATTCTACCATCAGATAATTCTTCAAGTCTTTTTTCAAAGTAATCAGCAGCTTTTCCCTTAGGTGTATTAGGACTTACAACGTGTGAGAATTTAAGCACAAATTTTTCAGCAGCAGGCTTAGCCTCAGCAGTTTTAGTCTCCTCTTTGTTGTCCCCACAACCTGTGAATAATAATAGTGATGCAACTGCAACACTTGATACTATCCCTTTCATTGTTTTAGTCATATTTTTCTCCTTTTTTAGTCTATATAAGGATTATAATAAAAAGATGTGTAAGGTTTATGTACATGTGTATTAAATTTGTAAATTTAAGGTAGTTTATAGGTTGAGAAATTTAGACTATCGGAAAAACCGATAGTCTGATAGAATTATTTAGTGTTTAAAGCACCTTTGATAAGGTCTTCACCGATACTATTTTCATCATAGAACTCAGGGTAAATTTTACTAACAGCATTTCTCCAAGCATCTTTTTGCTCTTCTGTTAAGTGAATAATTTCTAATTTACCAGTTTTTTCAGCATACTCTTTGATTAATTC
>NZ_PDKF01000016.1 GCF_004118855.1 Arcobacter sp. CECT 8983
ATGCCATTGTAAATGGAACATTGGCTGGTATCATCTCAGGAGATACGGTAACTGTATCAAATACATCTGCTAATTTTACAGATAAAAATGCAGGTGAAAATAAAACTGTCAATATAGCAGGGATATCTATAAGTGGAACAGACTCTGGAAATTATACTATTTCAAGTGATACAACAACCACAGCAGATATCACAAAAAAAGATATCACTGCAAATTATACAGCTAATAATAAAGTTTATGATGGAACAACAGATGCCATTGTAAATGGAACATTGGCTGGTATCATCTCAGGAGATACGGTAACTGTATCAAATACATCTGCTAATTTTACAGATAAAAATGCAGGTGAAAATAAAACTGTCAATATAGCAGGGATATCTATAAGTGGAACAGACTCT
>NZ_PDKF01000017.1 GCF_004118855.1 Arcobacter sp. CECT 8983
TCGATATTCTCTTCTTTTAATCTTCCTTCCCAGTATTTAAAAGTCTTCTTTTCATCTCTATCAGCTATATCTAGTGGGTTTTCTTTTGTTGGTTCAAGTTTTAATTTTTCACTTGCTAATTTAACAATCTCTTCATCTGGTTCAACAGGAGTTTTACCAAAGTATCCAAGAACCATTTTTCCATAACCAGGAGCTATTTGTTTCCATGGTCCAAACATTACATTTGCGTATGCTTGTTGCCAATAAAATTGTGAAACTGGAGTTACAGATGTTCCGTATCCACCTTTTTCTACAACTTCTTGCATTGCTTTAATTACTTCTGGGAATTTATCTAAAGTTCCATTATCTCTCATCATTTGAGTATTAGCAGTTAATGCTCCACCTGGCATTGGAGAGAAAGGAATTAAAGGAGAAACTTGAGTAGCTTCAGGTGGCATAAAGTAATCTTTTAAAGATTTTTGTAAAGTATCTTGATATTTTAGTACTTTAGAAATTTCTAGACCACCTAGGTCATAGTTCATTCCTTTTACTGCGTGCATCATAGTTAGAATATCTGGTTGGCTAGTTCCACCACTTACGGGAGAGGCTGCTAAGTCAATACCATCTGCACCTGCATCTAATGCTGCTAAGTAACAAGCAACAGATACACCTGCTGTTTCATGAGTATGTAATCTTATATG
>NZ_PDKF01000018.1 GCF_004118855.1 Arcobacter sp. CECT 8983
AATCCTTTTCCTGCTTCACCTGCTGTTGCTGCTTCTACTGCTGCATTTAAAGATAATATATTTGTTTGGAAGGCTATTTGGTCTATTACTGTAATTGCTTCATTTATTGAGCTTACTTTATCATTTATTTCATCCATTGAGCTTGCTGTTTTACTTGCAAGGTCTTCACCTGTTGATACTGAGCTTCTTACTGTTTTTCCTAATTCTGCCATTTTTGTTGCATTTTCTGCATTATTTCTTGTTATTGAAGTAATCTCTTCTAATGCTGCTGCTGTTTGTTCTAAGCTTGCTGCTTGTTCATTTGCTTTTGCTGCTAAGTTATTCATTGATGCTGTCATTGTTGCTGAGTTATTTTGCAATGTTTGTCCATTATTTAGGTTCGCTTTTGCGTTACTTCCTAAGGCTTCTCCTAACTTATTTATACTTTGCATTA
>NZ_PDKF01000019.1 GCF_004118855.1 Arcobacter sp. CECT 8983
AAAATGAATTATAAAACAGGAGATTTAATAACCATCATTTTTTGGTTTTGCATTTCATTCATAGAATCAGGGATACCACCTAATCCAAGACCAGAAGTTTTAGCACCACCAAATGGCATCCAGTCAACTCTAAATGCAGTATGATCATTTACCATGATAGTAGTACCATTTAATCTTTTAACAGCTTTTAAAGCATTATCAATATTTTTAGTAAATACAGCAGCTTGGAATGAAACATCTAAAGAATTAGCTCTATCAATAGCTTCATCAATATTTGAATAAGAATAAACAATAACAACAGGTCCAAATATTTCTTTAGTAGAAACTAAAGCATCATCAGCAGGATTTAAAATAACAGTAGGCTCATAACAAGAATCAGAGATTCTCTTACCACCAGTTAAAATCTTACCACCTTTTTCAACAGCTTCATTAACCCACTCTTCAACTCTATTAACTTCATTGTTGTTAATTAATGGACCAACTTCAGTTTTAGGATCTAATTGATCACCAACAACTAATTTAGAAGCATAATCAGTTAATTTAGAAGCAACTTCATCAACAATAGATTCATGAACATAAACTCTTTGAACAGAAACACAAACTTGACCAGCATGATAGAAACCACCTTTTCCTAAATCAGGAATCATAGCATCAATATCAGCATCAGGCTCAACAATAACAGGAGCAACCCCACCATGCTCTAAAGCAGCTCTAGTACCAGGAGATGACTTAGAATTTAAATACCAACCAACAGGTCCAGAACCAATAAACGTAAAGAAAGCAGTCTTAGGAGATGTAACTAATAACTCCCCACCTTCTCTGTCACAAACAACAGCTTGAGCCCAACCATCAGGAAGACCAGCTTCTTTTAATAATTCAACTAATTTAACAGCTGACATAGGAGTTTGAGTCGCAGGTCTAATAATTACAGGACAACCAACAGCAAGTGCAGGAATAACTTGGTGAATAGCTAAGTTAAAAGGATGGTTAAATGCTGAAATAGCAGCAACAACACCAATAGGTTCTTTCATTGTATAAGCCATTCTATTAACACTAGATGCAGTGTGACCCATAGCAATTTCTTGACCTTCTTGCATACCAATTTGCTCAATAGCGATTTTAACACCATTGATAGCTCTTTGAATTTCAACTTTAGAATCCATATAAGGTTTACCACCTTCAGAAGCACAAAGAATAGTTAATTCTTCTACTTGAGAAGACATGATTTTCATTAGGTTTTCTAAGATTTCAATTCTCTTATGCTTTGGAATCCAATTATCAACATCTAAAAACTTTTCATATGCAACGTCGATTGCTTTTTGAACACCTTCTATACTTGTAAAAGGAACTGTTCCTACTACTTTCCCGTCATATGGTGATGTTACTTCTATTGTACTCATTTCTTTCCTTTT
>NZ_PDKF01000020.1 GCF_004118855.1 Arcobacter sp. CECT 8983
CGAAGTGGAAATACCCAGCTCCATTCCGAACCTGGAAGTCAAGCACTTCTGCGCTGATAATACTGCAGGGTCCCCTTGTGGAAATGTAGGTCGCTGCCAGCTCTTGAGTATTGCATTCTTTTAAAATGTTCCATTTTATCAGAGTACTGCAACTTTTAAAGCCTATCTAAGCATTCTTCCTAGTCTGTTTAGGTAGGCTTTTTTTTTATCCTACTTATTTGGTTTCTTATTCCTATTTATTAACGTATTCTATTATCTCTTTTCCGCATACTTTCTTTCGTTCATTTATTTTAAATAAGCTTGTATTATTTCTATCTTTTATAAAAATATCAAATTTCATATTTTTCATAGTAAAGAATCTACATTTATTGTCTTTATAAATAAATATCATTTTCCCATTGCATTTTTTAATAAACTCTTTTTTATTATTAAACTTTGTTAATCCAATTACTCTTTCAATATTGGTTTTAGCAATACAATATTCTTTATTTATAGCAATTAATAGATTTTGTAATATTAGTATAGAAATAACTAGTTTAAACATATGTATAATTCACTTTTTTTTATATAAAATATTATATCAAGATTAGAACTTATAAATAAAAAACTATCAACAAAAAGAAAAAAAGTAGAGAATATAAGATTAAATTTATATGTTTTATTAAATTAATAAATGAAAATTTAGATATCAATGAAATTAAAATTGAACTAAGAATTACTTATATTAGTCAAATAAAGTAGTAAAATAACAGAGAAAACAGAAAAAGTAAAGTAAAATCCCACGATTTTCAAAATTTAAGCTCTAGTTAAGAAAAAACCCTTGACAAAGCAAGAAAAATCTATTATAATTCCCGTCCAATTTCAGAGGAACGACATCAAAAAGATTTGAGAGAGTTACGATGATATGGGAGATCTTTTACAATTT
>NZ_PDKF01000021.1 GCF_004118855.1 Arcobacter sp. CECT 8983
CATTTAACAATGGAACAGTAGAAGATGAAGATATAGGAACCCTTCAATTTAGTAATGGTGTAACATATGATGCAAGTACTGGAAAAATCACAGTACCAGCAGGAGTAACATCGTTTACAATTACAACACCAACAGTAGATGATGACGTAAAAGAAGATACAGAAGCGTATTCTATTTCTGTAGGTGGAGTAGATGCAACAGGAACAATCTTAGATAATGAAGAAGATATAGAAGTATCAAGTGTAACAAGTGATACACAAACAGAAGGAACTTCTTTAGTTCACACTGTAACA
>NZ_PDKF01000022.1 GCF_004118855.1 Arcobacter sp. CECT 8983
ACAAGTGATACACAAACAGAAGGAACTTCTTTAGTTCACACTGTAACATTAAGTGGAGAAGCAGAAGCTGCAAAAGAGTATGACTTTACATTTAACAATGGAACAGTAGAAGATGAAGATATAGGAACCCTTCAATTTAGTAATGGAGTAACATATGATGCAAGTACTGGAAAAATCACAGTACCAGCAGGAGTAACATCGTTTACAATTACAACACCAACAGTAGATGATGACTTAAAAGAAGATACAGAAGCGTATTCTATTTCTGTAGGTGGAGTAGATGCAACAGGAAC
>NZ_PDKF01000023.1 GCF_004118855.1 Arcobacter sp. CECT 8983
CCTACTAATTCTTCTAGCGAGTATTCTGCTATTTTACAAAAATCATCATTTGCAAATCTTATTACACCTTTTGCATCTGTCTCACTAACCAAGAAGGCGTATTCATCTAATACTGTCTCTTGTCCTGCTGCCATCTTTTTATTTTCCTTTAGTTAAACTTTTTATTTTTTGCATCATTTACTAATTCATTTGCCATTACTGATACTTCATCTGCTATTGTTTTTACTTGATTTGCTTCACTTGCATTTTCTTGTGTTACACGGTCTAGCATTGTTACTGCATCATTTATTTGTTCTATTCCTGTCATTTGTTCTTTACTTGCTTTTGAAACATCTTCTATTATATGGATTGTTTCTGTTATATGGGTATTTAATTCTTTATATCCATTTATCATTTCATCTGATATCTTTTTACCATCATTTGCTTTTAGGTTTGCATCTTCTACTAAATCTTTTATTTCTCTTGCTGCTTGGGCAGATCTATTTGCTAGGTTTCTTACTTCCCCTGCTACTAC
>NZ_PDKF01000024.1 GCF_004118855.1 Arcobacter sp. CECT 8983
GTTGAACCAGATGAAGAGATTGTTAAATTAGCAAGTGAAAAATTAAAACTTGAACCAACAAAAGAAAACCCACTAGATATAGCTGATAGAGATGAAAAGAAGACTTTTAAATACTGGGAAGGAAGATTAAAAGAAGAGAATATCGACCCAAGTGAAGAGAATATTTTTATCGCAGCAGCTTGTGATGAAAAAGGTATTGCTTTCTTAAAAGGTGAAAGCCCATTAAATGTAAGAAAAGTTGCTGATGCAACTTGTGAAAATGATAAAGAATGTACTTTAGGAGAAGGAAATAGTATGAGTAACGCAACTGGAAACTATACAGTAGTAGTAGATGGACAAAAATTTAATGTATCTATTGCAGAAGGTAATGCAGATATCCAAGTAACACCAGCAACACAAAGTGAAACACCAGCAGCAACACCAACAAACGGTGGAGCAGAAGTAGGAGCAACTGTTGCAGGTAATGTATGGAAAATGAATGTAAAAGTTGGTGATACAGTAAAACAAGGTGAAATTATTGCAATCTTAGAAGCTATGAAAATGGAAATAGATGTAGAAGCTCCTTGTGATGGAACAGTAAGTGCAGTTTTAGCTAACCCTGGTGACGCTGTTGAAGAAGGTCAAGCAATAGCAACTATTAGCTAAAAGAACTGGAGAACTATTTAAATGAATAAAAAAATAATGGCTTCAATGCTACTACTTTTCTTTGCTCTTTTTAGTACAAATGTATTTGCAAACTCAAATGCAACACCAAAAGAAGAAGTAAAACATGAGTATCATGAAAAATCATTAGGTCAACTTCTTGAATCATTCTATAAAACTACTGGGATTTATTCTTTTACAACTCCTAGAGATGATGTAATGACTTCAGAAGCTCATGCAGAAGATGCAAGACCTATGACAACATTTGAACAAACTTGGGGTAGATTAATAATGATAGGTATTTGCTTGTTGTTATTCTACCTTGCAATTGCAAGAGGATTTGAACCCCTATTATTAATGCCAATTGCATTTGGTGGTATCTTAGCTAATATTCCATTAGCTGGTATTGCTGGAGAGACTGGTATGCTAGGTATTATCTATAATATGGGTATTGCTAATGGATTCTTTCCTTTACTTATCTTTATGGGTGTTGGAGCAATGACAGACTTTACTCCACTGCTAGCAAATCCTAAATCAGCAATATTAGGTGGTGCTGCACAGTTTGGTATCTTTGGATCATTAGTTGGAGCAGTTGCAATTGGATTTGATTTACAATCAGCTTCTGCTATTTCAATTATTGGTGGAGCTGATGGACCAACATCAATCTTTATTGCAAATAGACTTGCTCCAGAATTATTAGGAGCAATAGCAGTTGCAGCATACTCTTATATGGCATTAGTACCAGTAATTCAACCTCCAATTATGAAGGCATTAACTTCAGAGGCTGAAAGAAAAATAAAAATGCCAAAATTAAGAAAAGTAAATAAATTAGAGAATTTAACATTGCCAATTGTTATCTTATTGTTAGCAATTTTGTTCTTGCCAGAGTCAACACCTCTTATTGGAGCCTTTTGTTTAGGAAATTTCTTTAAACAATCAGGTGCAGTTGAGAGACTTTCTGATACAATGCAAAATTCATTAATCAATATAGTAACAATATTCTTAGGATTAGGAGTTGGATCAAAACTAGCTGCTGATAAATTCTTGGTGTTAGAGACTTTAGGGATTATGGTTATTGGATTAATAGCATTTGCAGCAGGAACAGCAGCAGGTGTAATCATGGCAAAAGTTATGAATAAATTTGCGTCTGATGAGAATAAGATTAACCCACTAATTGGAGCTGCAGGAGTATCTGCTGTGCCAATGGCTGCTAGGGTTGTATCAAAAGTTGGACAAGAATATGACAAATCTAATGTATTATTAATGCATGCGATGGGTCCAAATGTTGCTGGTGTTATTGGCTCTGCCGTAGCTGCTGGTGTACTTTTATCGATTTTTTAAAATTTTAATTAGTAGGGAATGTAGGAAATGTCTGAAATTAAAGACTCACTTGGTTTAGAAAACGTAGGTAAAGTTTATAGAAACTTAGATGTAGATAGTTTAATGCAACATGCAGTAGAAAATGAGGGAGCTAAAATCTCTTCTACTGGTGCTCTTATGGTAGATACGGGAATTTTTACAGGAAGAAGTCCTAAGGACAAATTCTTTGTTAACCAAGACCCATCAAATAGATATATTGCTTGGGGTGATATTAATAGAAAAGTTTCAAAAGAAGTATATGAAGATTTAGAAGTTGTTGCTAAAAAACAATTAGGTGGTAAAGATTTATATGTAACTGACGTTTATTGTGGTTCTTCTTTAGATAGTAGAAAATCAGTTAGATTTATTACTGAAGTAGCTTGGCAAGCACATTTTATTCAAAATATGTTTATTGTTCCTCCAAAAGAGGATTTAGAAAATTTTGAACCAGAATTTACTGTTTATAATGCTTGTAAAACTGTAGATATGGCTTATGTAAGTCATGAGTTACATTCAGAAGTATTTGTTGTATTTAATGTAGAAGATAACACAGCTCTTATTGGTGGTACTTGGTATGCTGGTGAAATGAAAAAAGGTGTTTTCTCTATGATGAATTATTGGTTACCTCTAGAAGGTAAATTACCAATGCATTGTTCAGCAAATATCGGAGAAAATGGTGATACTGCCCTATTCTTTGGTTTATCAGGAACTGGAAAGACTACACTTTCAACTGATCCAAAAAGAAGATTAATTGGTGATGATGAACATGGTTGGGATGATAATGGAGTATTCAACTTTGAAGGTGGTTGTTATGCTAAAGTTATTAACTTAGATGGAAAATCTGAACCAGATATCTTCAATGCTATTAAAAAAGGTGCTATTTTAGAAAACGTAGTAGCTGATGAAAATGGTATTGTTGATTATACTGATGGTAGTAAAACAGAAAATACTAGAGTATCATATCCAATTGATCATATTGAAAATCATACTCCAGATATGAGAGGTGGACATCCAGAGAATATTATCTTCTTATGTGCTGATGCATTTGGAGTTCTTCCTCCCGTATCTAAACTTGATAAAAGACAAGCAATGTATTACTTTTTAAGTGGATATACTGCAAAAGTAGCAGGTACAGAAAGAGGTATTACTGAGCCAGTTGCAACATTCTCTTCTTGTTTTGGAGAGGCATTCTTACCATTAAACCCAACTGTTTATGCAGAATTACTTGGTAAAAAGATTGATGAGCATGGTGTAAATGTTTATTTAGTTAATACTGGATGGACTGGTGGTCCTTATGGTATTGGTTCAAGAATGAGTATTAAAAATACTAGAGCTTGTATTGATGCAATTTTAGATGGTTCAATCAATAATTCAGAGTTTGAAACTCTTCCAATTTTTAATTTAGAAATTCCTAAAACACTTAATGGTGTTGATACTGAAGTTCTAAACCCTAGAAATACATGGGAAGACAAAGAATCTTATGATGAAACAGCTATTAAACTTGCTGGAATGTATATTGATAACTTTAAAAAGTATTTAACTTTAGAGAGTGATTATGACTTTACGTCAGCAGGACCAAAATTAGTTTAATAAATAAACTAAACAAATAGAGTGTTTATTAACACTCTATTTGAATCTCTTCAATAATTTCTAAACCAAAACCATTTAATCCTACAAATGAGTGTTTCCCTCCACTTGTCATTAACTTAATTTTCTTTACATTTAATGAATTTAAAATTTGAGCTCCAATTCCATAGTCTTTTTGAGACTCTTTATGTACTTTATCTTGCCCTAAGAAGATTAGTAAACCACCTTTAGCTTGTAAGAAGTTGATTGTTTTTAGCATTGAGTTTAATTTTTCATCATTTAAAAATAGCTCAATATCTGGAATTACTGTATGAAATTTAACATGAGTTATTTCTTCAGGCTCACCAAACTGAATAACAGTATGAATATCTCCTAAATGGTCTTTAAACTCTTTTTTAACAGCTTTTGAACCTAGAAATTCAATATCATCTTTTTTTACTTCATCTACTAATTTTTCATGACTTAATCTATATTCTACTAAATCAGAAATATAAATTTGTTTCATATTATGTTTTTGTGCAAAAATATCTAAGTCATCTCTTCTTGCCATTGTTCCATCATCTTTCATGATTTCACAAATTACAGCTTCTCCATTTAATCCTGCTAGCTTACATAAGTCAACGCTACCTTCTGTATGCCCTGTTCTAACTAATACTCCACCATCTTTTGCAATTAGTGGAAAGATATGCCCAGGCTTAACTAACTCTGTCTCTTTTGAAATAGGATTAGCTAAAATCTTAATAGTATCATCTCTCTCCCCTGCACTAATTCCTGTTGCTGCATCTGCTGCATCAACTGAAACTGTAAAGGCAGTCTCATATGAAGAAGTATTCGAATTAACCATAGGATTTAAAGCTAGTCTTTGAGCAGTCTCTTTTGTAACAGATACACAAATTAAACCTTTAGCGTGACTAGCCATGAAGTTAACTTTATCAGGAGTACTCAATGCTGCTGCATAAACTAAATCTCCTTCATTTTCTCTGTCTTCATCATCTAACATGATTACCATGTTACCTTTTTGAATTTCTTCTATTGCTTCTTTTACTCTTTGTATTGCATTCATATTAATCTCTTTCATAAATTGTATTATTTCTTGAATTTCTTCTATTATATCAGAAATTTCAAAAAATTTTATAAAAACCCTTGACAAACAAAGCATTTTTTACTATAATTTCGGCACTTAAAAAGTTGGGGTATCGCCAAGCGGTAAGGCACTGGTTTTTGGTACCAGCATTCGTAGGTTCGAATCCTGCTACCCCAGCCACTTTTTTAAGTCATATCGCGGAATAGAGCAGTCCGGTAGCTCGTCGGGCTCATAACCCGAAGGTCGTTGGTTCAAATCCAGCTTCCGCAACCAATTTAATAAATGATGTCTTATGTCAAGGTAGCTCAGCTGGCTAGAGCGCTGGTCTCATAAGCCGGAGGTCGAGAGTTCAAGTCTCTCTCTTGACACCATTTTTAAACTTGAAATCGTCAAGTTGGTAGACATCACTTTATTTATCCCCTTATCTTAACATTGTTTAACTATAAACTTTGATAAGGATAGCTATTTATTTTGCTGATGTAGCTCAGTTGGCTAGAGCAGCTGATTTGTAATCAGCAGGTCGTAGGTTCGACTCCTATCATCAGCTCCATTTTGCGAATAAAAATGAAATAGAATTACTTTTATACATAAAATCCTATAGAATTTCCCTCCTAAAAATTAAATACATTATTCTTTCTATTTCATTTTTATATTCTTTAATGTAAAATCCTCCTATGAAACAATTACTTTTAATACCAGGACTAATGTGTACTCAAAAGCTTTGGTCTAAACTAAATCTAACAAATTATCAAGGAATCAAAATTCCACAAAAAGACTCTATTGATAAAATGATTGAAGAACTCCATAAAGAGTTTTCAATATACAAAGAACCTATAAACCTAGTTGGTTTTTCTTTAGGAGGATACATAAGCTTAAAATACTTAATTAAGTATCCTAATAGAGTAAATAAAGCCTTGATTATATCTTCTGGAATTGATTCTTTAAATGAAAAAGAGATAAGTAAAAGAAAAAAAATGCTTGAAACTTTAAAAAGAAATAATATTAATTCCTTAAGTTTTATGGCTATTTCTCAACTCTTGGAAGATAAAACAAACGAAAATAACCTTGAGATTATAAATGAGATGTTTGCCGAACTAGGAATGGATATTTATCAACAACAACTGTTTGCAACAATGAAACGTAAATCTTTATTTGAAGAATTAAAAGAAGTAAATACCCCTATTTTGTTTTTAAGTGCTATAAATGATGCTTTAGTGAATTTGCAACCTATAAAACAATTATGTTTAGAAAAAGAAAACTTTCAGTTAAAAACATTAAATACAGACTCCCATATGCTACCTTTAGAATATGATGACTTTTTATACAATGAAATTCAAAACTTTTTTTAATAAATAATGTTATAATTATTTATGTATAATTTATTTAATCTAAAAAAGCTAACGATAGTTTATTTTATAGTCTTTTTATCTTTAGTTTTTTGGGCTTTCTTTGCTTATTCTACAATGAATGAAATGATTTCTAGCCAAAAAATATATGCAAAAATAATTAATATTGCTGGTAAACAAAGAATGCTTTCTCAAAGAACTGCATTAATGGCAAAATTAAGCTTTGAAAATGGAACAAGCAATTATATTGATAGTACAAATAGTTTATTAAAACAAATGAAAAAAGATCATGGGTTTATTATTTCTAATATAACTTCTAGTGAAATAAATGAGATATATTTTAAAGAACCTTATAATCTTGATTTTCATGTAAATAGATATTTTAAAAGTCTTGAGGCTTTTCTTTTAGATAAAAATAAAGAAAAATTAGAAAAAATCGAAGATTTATCAAACACTATTCTTCCTAAGCTAGATTATGCAGTAAGTAACTTTGAAGCTGAAAGTGATAAAAAAATAGAAAAATTAACGAAGCAAGAGCTTTTTATTCTACTTGGAACACTTATAACTATATTGCTTGAAGCTGTTTTAATTGTAATACCTTCAATTCGTTATAACAAACAGAAAGAACAAGAATTAAAAGATTTAAATAACAGTCTCAAAAAACAAATTGATGATGCAATAAGTAAAAGTAAAAAACAAGATTTAGTAATAGCAGAACAATCAAAAAACCTTACAATGAAAGAGATATTAAATAATATAGCTCATCAGTGGAGACAACCTTTATCTATCATTACTACTTGTACAAGTGGACTTAGACTAAAAAAAGATTTTAATAATCTAAGTGATGAAAATCTACAAGAAAGTATTGATATTATACTTAAAAACTCAAACTATTTATCAAATACTATAGAAAACTTTAGACAGTTCTTTGATGAATCAAATAATACATATTATACTTTTTATGATGTTATTGAAAAAGCAAAAGCATTATTGTCACATAGACTTGAAAATAAAAATATTACTATTATTAAAGAAGTAGATAATAATCTATCTTACTTTGGTAATGAGACCAGATTAGTTCAAGTATTTATTCATATTTTAAATAACTGTATAGATGTATTAATAGAAAAAGAGTTACCAAGATATGTATTTATTGAAATAAAAAAGAAAAGTGATTTAATTTTTATTAATATAACTGACAATGGATTGGGAATTAGTGAAAAAATTATAGATAAAATATTTGAACCTTATTTTACAACAAAACATCAATCTATAGGAAAAGGAATTGATCTTTATAATTGTAAACAAATAATTGAGTCTTTATTTAAAGGTAAAATAATAGCAAGTAATAAAGAAAAATATTTTGATAATAAATGTTATAAAGGGGCCTGTTTTACAATAACAATCCCCTTAAAAGAACAAAACTAAACTTTTTAGTCTTCTGTAGCTTCGTTAATTGCTTCTTTTGTAGCTTTGTAAGCTTTTTTTGTTCCTTTTTTTGTAGCATCCCATGCATCTGAAGAGTCTTTTTTAACTCCTTTCCATGTTGCACAACCACTAAATAAAAAAAGTACCCCTAAACCTAATAAAAAAGCTCTCATTATAGTCTCCTATTAAATTGTAATCTCTTTAATATCAGCAATTTCTTTAAATGCTTGATACACTTTACCAATAATATTTTTTCTATTTGTTTTTATTTTATTATCATCATGATTAACAAAAACATTGTCAAAGAAATTATCAAGTTGTGGCTTTAAAGCAAATAAAGAATCTAACTCTTCTTCATAGCTTAAGTATTCTTTAGAAATTACTTTGTTAAATGCTTCATATAACTCTTTTTCTTCTTTGTCTTCTAAAAGTTCTTCTTTTACTTCTAATTTTGAATTAATATCTAAATCTTTGATAATATTTGCAACTCTTTTAAATGTTGCAGAATATTCTTTAAAATTGTCACTTAAAACAATTGGATTTAAGGCACAAAGTTTTTGTGAAATTTTAAAGATATCACTCTCTTCAGAACCTAGTACAGCTTTTAATACAGATGGGTTAACATCAAAAATCTTAAATAGTCTTTCATTAAAAAACTCTATAAGTTTTGCTTTATCTAGACCTTTATAGTTTGAACTTAAAGTGTCAATAATCTCTTCTAAATCAATTGCTAATTTATGTTCAATTGCAATTTTTACAATACCTGCAGCTGCTCTTCTAAGTCCAAATGGATCTTTAGAACCTGAAGGAATTTTTCCAACAGAGAACAATCCCATTAAATTATCAAGTTTGTATGAAAGTGCAACAATAGAAGAGAAAGTAGTTGATGGTAAGTCAGAGTCTTCTCCATCTGGTAAATATTGCTCTTTTAGTGCTGTATATACTTCTTCTTTTTCTCCAGCAATTTTTGCATAGTAATATCCCATTAGTCCTTGAAGTTCTGTAAACTCAAATACCATTTCAGACATTAAATCAGCTTTTGAAAGCATTACTGCTTTTTGAACTAATTCCTTCTCATTTACATTTAGCTTTTCTGCTAAGAAAGCTGCAATTTTAGCTTCTCTTTCACACTTCTCATACATAGAACCTAAACCTTCAACAAAAGTTAACTTTTTAAGTCCTTCATTCGAAAGTCCATTTTCAATATCATTTTTCCAAAAAAACATTCCATCTGCAAGTCTAGGTCTAAGTACTTTCTCATTTCCAGCAATAATATGAGAAAAGTCTTCAGTTTTTGAGTTTGAAACAACTATAAAGTTATTTGTTAATTCCCCATCTTTATAAACTGCAAAATACCTTTGATGTTCTTTCATTGAAGTTACAATAACTTCTTCTGGTAACTCTAAAAACTCTTCATCAAATTTACCAATTAAAGCAGTAGGATATTCAGTAATGGCAACAACTTCTTCTAATAGTTCTTCATCAATATCAATTTTTACATCATTAGAAGCTTCAATCTCTTTCATTTGTTCTAAAATTCTTTTTCTTCTATCATCTGGGTAAAGAATAACACCATTTTTATCTAATTTACAGAAATAATCACCTGCAAAATCATAAGTGAAAGGCTCATACGAAACCATTCTATGTGCAAATGAGAAGTTTGAAGATTTAACTCCAAAAAGTTCTGCTTCTACTACTTCTTCACCTAAAAGAATAGATAAAGATCTAATTGGTCTAATAAAACTATCAGTTCTACTTGCCCATCTCATTGATTTTCCAAAATCTAAACTTGAGATAAATTCATTTACCATATCATTTAAAAGATCTTTTGCTTTAATACCTAAAACTTCTTTTTTATAATATAGGACTTCACCCTTACCTTGATCTTTTTTCTCAAGTTCATCAACACTTACACCACATTTTTTTGCAAAACCTAGTGCTGCAGGAGTTGGTTCACCATCTTTAAAAGCAATTTTAACAGGTGCTCCAAACATCTCTTCTACTGAATCTTCTTGTTTAACTTGAAATTCTCTATGCCATAATACTAATCTTCTTGGTGTATAAAAAAAGTCAAAATCACATAATAATCTATTCTTTTCTAATATTTTTGCCCATTTTTTTTCAATATTTAGTAGTTCTTTTAAAAATGGAATTGCTGGCAGTTCTTCTACACCAATTTCTATTAATAATGGTTTGTTCATTTATTCTTTCCTTAGTAAAACTGTATGAGAGTATATTTATCTTAAAAAGTAGTTATTTTATCGAAAGAAGGCTTATTTTTTGGTTAGTGAAAAAGAAGATTTAGAGATACCTAAACCTTCTTCTTTAAATTATTTATATAGTTTGATTTCTGTCTGTAAGCCTTTAAATAGACTAATACACATTAAAATTAAGATTATAGTAAATGGAAGACCTGTAGTAATAGCACCTGCTTGTAATGCTTGCAGTGCTTCTTTCCCACCTATGTATAATAATGAACCTGCAATTAATCCTTCCATAGATGCCCAAAATATTCTTTGAGGAACTGGAGCATCTACTTTTCCACCTGAAGTAATTGAATCAATTACTAATGAACCTGAGTCAGAAGAAGTAATAAAGAAAACTAAAACTAAAATAATTGCCAATGATGATGTTATAGTTGTAAATGGTAAGTTCTCTAACATTTGATACATTGCTAAAGGAACTTTTGTTATACCATCTGCTAAAGCTCCTACATTGTTAATTGTTTGATCTAACGCTGAACCACCAAATGCTGACATCCATACTATTGTAACTAATGTTGGTATTAATAGTACTGCAACTAAAAACTCTCTTACAGTTCTTCCTTTTGATACTCTTGCAATAAACATTCCAACAAATGGAGACCAAGAAATCCACCATGCCCAATAAAAAACAGTCCAACCATGGAACCATGTAGAATCATCTCTATCAATCCAATTACTTAAAGGTATAATGTTTGATGCATAACTTACTGCTGTAGAAAAAACACCAGAAAAAATATCTAATGTTGAACCAGCTAATATAACAAAACATAGTAATACAGTGGCAATAAACATATTTATATTACTTAAAAGTTTTACTCCACCATCAATACCTCTAATCACAGAAATAATTGCAACTGCTGTAACAAAAATTACTATACCTATTTGAGTATTTATTCCAGCACTAATATCAAAAAGATAACTCAGTCCCGAACTTGCTTGTTTAGCTCCAAGACCTAAAGAAGTTGCAAGACCAAAAATTGTTGCAAATACAGCAAGTAAATCAATAATATGTCCTGGCCAACTCCAAACTTTTTCCCCTAAAAGTGGATAAAAAGCTGATCTTACAGTAAGAGGTAAACCTTTATTGTAAGAAAAAAATGCTAATGCTAAACCAACAACACCATATATTGCCCAAGGGTGAACTCCCCAGTGATACATAGTTGCGGCCATTGCTAAATCAGCAGCTTGCTCAGTATTAGCTTCAACTCCTAGTGGTGTTTTATACCAGCCAGTATAATAAGCAACTGGCTCAGCAACACTCCAGAACATCAGTCCTATCCCCATACCAGCTGCAAATAACATTGCAAACCATGATAATCTAGAGTATTCTGGTTTTATATCTTTACCACCTAATCGTATTTTGCCAAAGGGAGAAAATACTAATGCAACACAAAATAATACAAAAATATTACCGCCCATCATAAACAACCAGTCAAAATTATTGATTGACCAAGTTTTCATTCCATCTAAAATTTCTTTTGATGATGTCGGGAAAACAATTGTTACAACAACAAATGACAGAATTAACAATGCACTAACAAAGAAGACAGGGTTGTGCATATCCATCCCAAAAGCTTTGAGATTATCTTGCCCTGCTTCGTATTCGGTATCGTATTCGATTCTTTTCATGAGACTCCTTTAAATTTTTGTCACATATAGGTTACAAAAATAAACTTAAGGAGTAATTAAGGAGTTTTCTATTCTTTAGTTTTTGTATCTACTTTAGGTTTATCAGGATCTATTTTATTTTTATGTTTTTCTATTTGTTGTTTATTAAAACCTTTTATAAACATAAATACAAAAAATACAAAAAGAGCTAATACTATAAAGTCTAATATTTCTTTCATCTATTTTTCCAATAAGTTTGAGTATATAACTCCATCTATTTCATTTAAAGCAATTTTTTCAATCTCACTAGAGTCATCAATTATTGCTAAAACCTTTGAGTCAAAAATATAGTTTTCTGCTATTTTTTGAACTGTTTTTGCTAACTTCTTGTCACATATTATATATTTACTATTTAAAGCATTGCAATAAATAGCTTGTGTTATATTTTCTACTACTACAGCAAACTCTATATCATTTTTACTACAATATAATAGAAGATTTTCATCATAGTTAAAAACAACTGTTGAATTAGCAATTGTATATTCAATATCTGCAATTGAGTCTATAAAACTTAAATTCTCTGAAGGAACTAAATTATCACCAATTAAAATCAATCTTTTCTCCTATTTATTTAATAAACACTCTTTTGAACAATAAAAATTACCATTACTTAATATAGCTTCTTTTTTAGAAACATAAGTACTACAAGTTGGACACTCAACCATTATATCTTCAATTTTTTCTTTTATTCTATTGTCCTTGTTTACCTGTTTCTCTCTATCTTTTTTGAATAATACAATATAAATCAAAAAAAGTACTACTGCTACAGCTAAAATCTTTAAAATCATACATTACCTTTTAAATATAAATAGTTTCTATCTTTTCTATTTTGAATGATACAATCATTTAGTTTAGCTTCTTCAATTTCACTTTCAAGTAGTGAACCTTTATAAAATAAAAACTTTGTATTTTTTGTACAAATTTTTGAAGTAATATCTAAAAGAAGTTTTGTATTAGTAACAGCTCTTGAAGTAACTAAATCAACTTTTAAATCTTCAACTTCTTCAACTCTCTTACATAAAACTTCTACATTTTTTAAACCTAAACTATTTTTTACAAAATTTAAAAATGCAACTCTTTTTTGTCTTGGTTCTATCAAATAGCACTTTTTATCTGCTCTTGCCATTGCTAAGATAAGTCCTGGATAACCTGCACCTGTACCAATATCTGCAAAACTTTCAAAATCATCTATAAAACCTAAAGGAGTTATTGAATCAATAATATTTTCTTCAATATCTTCTTTTGTAAGTCTTCCACTTAAATTATGAACTTTACCCCATTTTTGAAGTAATGTTGTAAAAGTATCACATCTTGATAAAAACTCATTATCTATTTTTAGTTTTTCTAAATCAATATCCTTAAGCATTAAAACATATGTCCCATTTTTTCTTTTTTAGTATTGACATAATGTTCATTATATACATTTAATTCTGTAATTGCTGGTATTCTCTGCTCTATTTCAACACCTAAAGACTCCACATAAGAAAGTTTCTTTGGATTATTTGTAATAAGTCTTATTTTCTTTAGATTTAAATCTTTAAATATTTCATCTACTATTGAATAATCTCTGTCATCTTCTCCAAATCCAAGTTCTAAATTAGCTTCTATAGTATTTCTTCCTTTATCCTGCAAAGCATAGGCATTTACTTTATTTAGTAAACCTATGTTTCTTCCTTCTTGTCTATGATAAATTACTAAGCCACCCTCTTTTGAAATAAATTTAAGAGATAAATCAAGTTGATTTTGACAATCACATTTTAAACTTCCTAGTGTGTCTCCTGTTAAACATTCAGAGTGAATTCTTACATATGGAGATTCTAAGTTTTCAAAATCTTCACTCATAATTGCTAAATGCTCTTGATTATCTTGTTTATATGCTCTAATTTTAAATTTTCCGTATTTTGTAGGTAGGTTAGCAATATTTGATTTTTCTATATTCATATCTTTTTAAACCTTAAACTGTTAAAATAGCGAGATTATAGCTAATAAAGGTAAATATTATGTTTAAAAGATTTAGAAGATTAAGAATTAATGAAACTCTAAGAAATCTAGTTCAAGAAACTACTCTTTCATCAAATGATTTTATATATCCACTATTTGTAAGAGAAGGTGAGAATATAAAAAATGAAGTTTCTTCTATGCCTGGTGTATTCCAAATGAGTATCGATGAAATTCTAAAAGAGTGTGAATATATTAGAACTATTGGATTAAATTCAATTATTTTATTTGCAATTCCTGATGTAAAAGATTCTGTTGGTAGTGAGTGTTTATGTGATGAAAGTATAATTGCAAGAACAATTAAAGCTATTAAATCTAAATTTCCTGATATGTTTATTGTTACTGATCTTTGTTTCTGTGAATACACAGATCATGGACATTGTGGAATCTTAGACCCAGTAACTCAAACTGTTGATAATGACAAAACACTAGAAATCTCTGCACAACAAGCAATAGTTCATGCAAAAGCAGGAGCAGATATGATTGCTCCTTCAGGTATGATGGATGGAATTATTGAATGTTTAAGAACAGCACTTGATGAAAATGGATACAAAGATCTTCCAATAATGGCTTATTCAACTAAGTTTGCAAGTGCTTATTATGGACCATTTAGAGATGTCGCTGAATCAACTCCTTCATTTGGAGATAGAAGAACTTATCAAATGAATCCAGCAAATAGACTTGAAGCAATTGAAGAGTCTTTAGAGGATGAAAAACAAGGTGCTGATATTCTTATGGTTAAACCAGCACTTTCTTTTATGGATGTAATTAGAGATATTAGAAATAACTCAAATCTTCCAATTTGTGCATATAATGTAAGTGGTGAGTATGCTATGCTTAAACATGCAGGTGCTGCTGGATTAGTTGATTATGAAAGAGTAATGCTTGAAACACTGACTAGCTTCAAAAGAGCTGGAGCTGATTTAATTATTACTTATCATGCAAAAGAGGCTTGTGAACTTTTAAATAAAAAATAATACTATGAGTCAAACTTACCAAGAAGCAATTGAAAACTCAAATATTGTATCTAGAACAGATATAAATGGAATAATAACTTTTGTAAACGAGGAGTTTTGTAAAATCTCTGGCTTTACAAAAGAAGAGCTTCTTGGAAGTAATCATAATATAGTAAGACACCCTGAGGTTCCAAAAGAAAACTTCACTCTTTTATGGAATACAATTCTTTCAAAGAAACCTTATAAAACTACAGTTAAAAATCTTTGCAAAGATGGTTCAACTGTTTATCTTAATACTACAATTACACCTATTTTAGATGAAAATGAAAATATCAAAGAGTTTATAGCTATTAGATATGATGTTACACAAGAAGTAGAACTAAAAAAAGATTTAGAACAAAAAGATAAAGAATTAAATCTTCTAAATAAAACTTTGGAAGAAAAAGTTAAAAAACAAACAGCAAAACTTTTAGAATTAAACCAGACCTTAGAGCATAGAGTTGCAAAAGAGATTGAAAAAAATGAAGAGAAACAAAAACTTCTTTTTTGGCAATCTAGAATGGCAAGTTTAGGGCAAATGCTTGCTAATATTGCTCACCAATGGAGACAACCTCTAACAGAGCTTACATTAACACTATTTAATGTAAAAAAAGCTGTTAAAAAACAAAGTTCAAAGGAAATAGATAAATATTATAAAGAGTCCTTAGAGATAATAAATAATATGTCAAAAACTATTGAAGATTTTTCAAACTTTTTTAACCCAAATAAAGAGAAAGAAGAGTTTTGTTTAAAATCTTCCATTGAAGAAGCCTTAGCAATAACAAAAAAAATGTTAGAAAAAAATAATATAGAGATTAATACAAACTTAGAAAAAATAGATATTTTTGGAGTCTCTAATGAATTTTCTCAAATCATCATTAATCTTTTACAAAACTCTACAGATGCTTTTAAAGACAAAGAAAAGAAGAAAAAGATATCTATTAAAAGTTTTATAGATAAAGATTGTGCAATTATTGAATTTAAAGATAATGCAGGTGGAATAGAGGAAAAAACATTAGATAAGGTGTTTGAACCATATTTCACAACAAAACACCAATCTAATGGAACAGGATTAGGACTTTTTATGTCAAAAATGATTATAGAAAAGAGTCTAAATGGTAAAATGAGCTTAGAAAATTGTTTTGATGGAATAAATATAACTATAAAACTTCCCCTGGAGAAATAAGTGCAAGAAAATATATTAAAAGATTTGAAAATTTTATGTGTAGAAGATGAAGAAAATATCTCAAAACTATTAAAAAGTGCTATCTCTGAATATTTTTATTCATATACTGTAGCAAAAGATGGCGTAGAAGGATTAGAAAAGTTTAAAAAGCTAAGTCCTGATATTGTTATTACTGATATTATGATGCCAAATCTAGATGGTTTGGATATGACTAAAGAGATTAAACAAATAAATGAAGATATCCCTATAATTGTATTAAGTGCTTTTTCTGAAAAGGAAAAGCTTTTAAAAGCAATAGATGTAGGGATTAATAAATATTTTATTAAACCTTTTGATCCAGAAGAATTACTGGAATACTTAATATTAATGGCTAAAAAGATAAATAAACAAAGAGTTATTTGTTTAAATAAATATTTCTCTTTTGATGTAAACAGTAAAAACTTATTTGAAAATGATACTTTAATTAAATTAACTAAAAGAGAAAAAGAGTTTATAACTTTACTTATAAAAAACTCTAAAGAGTTTGTATCAACTGATATGATGAGAAAAGTACTTTGGGAAGAAGATGAGGTTTCTGATGAAAGAATAAGAACTTTTATTAAAAGATTAAGACAAAAGACAAAAAAAGAGCTTATTTTAAATATATCAGGACAAGGATATTTAATTTCTAAAACTGATATCTAAAATTTTATCAAGTTTAAAACAATCAAAACTTGTACTACTTTGTTTTAAGTTTGTAAAATTTTCTTCTTCTAAAAAATTTTGTATATAAAAAGTCTTTATGTAACCATTTTCACTTAATACCTTTTGCATCTCATTTATATCTTTTTCGTCTAATAAATCTCTATGTAAAGTTGTTCTTACTTCATAATCAATTGAAGAATTTACAAGAAATTTTAATGAAGAAAGAAATCTATCATATAAAGAACTTTTCGTAATATATTTAAATTTTTCTTTTGTACTTTTAAAATCTAAAGAGACAAAATCTAACAAATTTCTTTTTAAAAGTATTTCTAAAAGTTTTGGATTTGTACCATTTGTATCTAGTTTTATTTTAAAACCAAACTCTTTTATTTCTTTGCAAATAGGCAGTAAATTATGAATAGTAGCTTCTCCTCCACTTAACACTACAGCATCAAGAAGCCCTACTCTTTTTTTCAAAAAACTGTATAAGTCTTCTAACATATATTGTCCATTTTTTGCACTTACTATATTGCAGTTATAACAATACTGACATTGCATATTACAATGAATAAACCAAACAATACACGAAAGATGGTCCTTATAGTCAATTGTAGTAAAAGGTGTAATATTATAAATGATCTTTTTCAAGAAACTTAACCCTTTGTTTATGCTCACCTTTTTTACCAATATTGAAACTTTCAACTGGTCTATGATAACCCATAACTCTGGTATATACTATACATTTTGTACGTTTTTCTTGTAGTTTTTTAAGCTCTAAGCTTTGCATTTTTTAACTCCTCTTCTAAGATTTCTTGGTCACATTTTGGACAATATTCATACTCTCCATTTATATATCCATGTTTAGGACAAATTGAAAAAACAGGAGTAATAGTAATATATGGCAAAGTATAATTTGATATAACATTTTGAACTAACTTTCTGCAAGCTTCACTACTTGAAAGTTTTTCTTTCATATATAAGTGTAAAACTGTTCCACCTGTATATTTTCCTTGTAAATCATCTTGTAAATCTAAAGCTTCAAAAACATCTTCTGTATAATCAACAGGAAGTTGAGAAGAGTTAGTATAATAAATATTTTTATCGAATCCTGCTTGTAAAATATTTTTGTATCTTTTTTTGTCTTCTTTTGCAAACCTATAGGTAGTTCCTTCTGCTGGTGTTGCTTCAAGATTATATAAATTTCCTGTCTCTTCTTGATACTGAACCATCTTATCTCTCATAAAATCTAAAATCTCATGGGCAAAAATAATTCCATCTTCCTTTGAAATATCAAACTCCTCTTGAGAAAAGTTTAATATCATCTCATTTATACCATTTACTCCAATAGTAGAAAAGTGATTATTGAAGTTTGGAAGATATCTTTTTGTATATGGGAATAGTCCTCTTTCATACATTTCATTTACAAAAACTCTCTTTTTTTCTAAAGTTGATTTTGCTAAATCCATTAACTCTTCAAGTTTTTCAAAAAGCTTTTCTTTGTTTCCTTGATATAAATACCCTAACCTTGCCATATTTATGGTTACTACACCTATACTTCCTGTCATTTCAGCACTTCCAAAAAGACCACCACCTCTTTTTAAAAGCTCTCTTAAGTCTAATTGTAATCTACAACACATAGACCTAACGTGACCTGGTTTATATGCCTTATCATTTGGTATTAAATTTCCTACTTCATCTTTAGTATATTGACTTCCTATAAAGTTTTGAAAGTATGAACTTCCTATTTTCGCTGTATTTTCAAATAAAAGGTCAGTATTTTCTCCATGCCAATCAAAATCTTCTGTGATATTTACTGTAGGAATTGGGAAAGTAAAAGGTTGTCCTGTTTTGTCACCTTCTGTCATAACTTCATAATAAGCTTTATTTATCATATCCATCTGCTTTTGAAAAGCTTTATATGTCATATCAGTTAAAGACTCAAAGCCTTTATTTTTTGCTCTTTGAAGTAACTCTTCATCTTCTATACCTTCAAAAAGATGATGTTGTTTTTTAGTTGGTATTTGATCTTTTAAATCCTCTGGTACTGTCCAATCAATAGTTATATTTGTAAAAGGACTTTGTCCCCATCGTGCTGGAACATTTAAGTTATAAATAAAACTTCTAATATTTTTCTTTACTTCCTTAAATGATAATTTATCTTTGAAAACATAAGGTGCTAAATAAGTATCAAAAGAAGAAAAAGCTTGTGCTCCTGCCCATTCACTTTGTAAAATACCTAAAAAGTTTGCCATTTGACCTAAGGCTTCTCTAAAATGATTTGGAGCTGTACTTTCTACTCTTCCTCTTACTCCATTAAAGCCTTCATCAAGTAATACCCTTAGACTCCAACCTGCACAATAACCACTTAAACAATCTAAATCATGAATGTGATAATCAGCATTTCTATGGGCATAACCTTCTTCTTTTGAATATACTTTATCTAACCAGTAGTTTGCTATAACCTTTCCTGCTGTATTGTTTATAAGACCTGCATGAGAATAACCAGTATTTGAGTTTGCTTTAATTCTCCAATCACTTCCATTTATGTATTCTTCAATAGTTTGAGTAGAGTTTATATATGTAGTATCTTCTTCTAAACCTAAAACTTGTTCTCTTTGTAACTTATGCAGATGTCTATATAACATAAATGATTTCATTACATCGAAATATCTTGCTTTGAATAGTTCATTTTCAATAATATCTTGGATATCTTCAACTGCAACTACTCTTTTTTGCTCAATAATTGCTAATACATTAAAATAAACCGATGAGTCAAAAGTTGTATGTGCACTTTTAAAAGCTTTTTTTATTGCATCTTTAATTTTATAAGAATGAAAATCTTCATATGTTCCATCTCTTTTTAATATTTTATTTACCATTTTTTTACCTTTCACGATAGCAATATTAAAGCTTTCGTACTTAAAAAATAATAATTAAAAAAGTCACAAAAAAGTCACTACTTAGACTATATAATCGAGTTTTATAAATAAATAGTCAAGTAAAATCTTTTTCATTTTATAAAAAGCAATTATTAGATATAATATCTACCTTTTAAGAAAACAAAAAAGTTATAAAAAGTGTTTAATACAACTACACAAAAAACTATTGGAGAAAAGATTGATGGATAAAAACTTTAACTATTCTAGTTTAAAGCTTGGAATTATTGGTGGTGGACAGTTAGGTAAGATTATGTCTCAAAAAGCTAAAAAGATGGGATTTCATGTAACTATACTAGACCCAACATTTAACTGTCCTGCGGCACAAGTTTCAGACAAGCATATCATGGGTGGATTCTATGATAAAGAAAAACTAGAACAATTAGTTCAAGAAAATGATGTTACAACTTTTGAATTAGAACATGTAGATACTGCTATTTTAAAAAAGTTATATGATGGTGGTCATAATATTCATCCTTCTCCATACGTAATGGAATTAATTCAAAATAAATATGAACAAAAAAAACTTTTAGATGAAAAAGGTATTCCAGTGCCAGCATACAAAGATGTAAAATCAAAAGAAGATTTAAGTGCATTTGGTTTTCCAGTTGTACAAAAAGCTAAACTTGGTGGATATGATGGACAAGGTGTTCAAGTATTAAAATCTTTAGAAGATGTTGAAACTAAAGCACTTAAAGGAGAATCTTTTATTGAAGAGATGGTTGACATTGATAAAGAGCTTGCAGTTATTGTTGCTAGAAACATAGAAGGTCAAATGAAATGTTATCCTGTAGTTGAGATGCTTTTTGATGAAAGAGTCAATATCTGTGACTCTGTAATGGCTCCTGCAAGAATTTCTAAAGAGATTGAAGAAAAATCTTTAGAAATTTGTAAAAAATCAATTGAAGCTTTAGATGGTGTTGGTATTTTTGGGGTAGAATTATTTTTAACAAAATCTGGAGAGATTCAAGTAAATGAAATTGCTCCTAGACCACATAACTCAGGTCACTATACAGTAGAAGCATGTGCGACATCTCAATTTGAACAAATTATTCGTGCTGTTACAAACTTACCATTAGGTTCTACTAAATTAATTTCTCCTGCAGTGATGGTTAACTTACTTGGAGAACAAGGATATGAAGGTGAACCTTTTATTGAAGGAATTCATGATGCATTAGAGATTCCTGAATTATCTTTTCACTTTTATGGAAAATCTTTTACAAAACCATTTAGAAAAATGGGACATATTACAGTATTAGATGATGATATTAATATAGCACTAAAGAAAGCAAATAAAGCAAAAGAGATTTTAAAAATTAAAGGGAGCAAAAAAGTATGAGCCAAGTAGAAAATAAACCACTTGTAGGAATTATTATGGGGTCTGACTCTGATTTACCAGTTATGAGTGCAGCAGCTGATATGTGTGAGAAGTTTGGAATAGATTATGAAGTAACAATTGTTTCAGCACATAGAACACCAGAAAGATTAGTTAAATATGCAACTAAAGCAGAAAAAAAAGGACTAAGAGTTATTATTGCAGGAGCTGGTGGAGCTGCACATTTACCAGGTATGGTTGCATCTATGACTGCACTTCCTGTTATTGGAGTTCCTGTTAAGGGATCTAATTTAGAAGGAATGGACTCACTTTTATCAATTGTTCAAATGCCAGGAGGAGTTCCTGTTGCAACAGTTGCAGTTAATGGAGCTAAAAATGCAGGTATTTTAGCTGCACAAATGATTGGTATAAAATCTAAAGAAGTTAGAAAGAAAGTATCAGAATATAAAAAAGAGATGCTTGATGAGGTTAATGCAAAAATTGAAAAGCTTGAAGATATTAAATATAAAAAATATTTAGAGCAAATGCCAAAGAAAAAGTAAAACGATATAAGTTAAAGTAAAGGCACTTAATATATAATTTGTGCTTTTATTACAAAGGGGTACCCGATGAGACATTTTTTAACATTAAAAGATTATTCAAAAGAAGAAATTTTAGAAATATTAGAATTAGCACATAAAATAAAAAAAGAGACTAAAAAAGGTGTATTTAAAGACTATATGCCAAAAAATACTCTAGGAATGATTTTTGAAAAATCAAGTACTAGAACAAGAGTTAGTTTCGAAGTTGGTATTTATCAACTAGGTGGTGTAGGTTTATTTTTATCATCAAATGACATTCAACTAGGAAGAGGTGAGCCTATGAGTGACACTTCTAGAGTAGTTTCTAGTATGGTTGATATGGTTATGATTAGAACTTTTGCACAATCAAAAATTGAAGAGTTTGCTAAATATTCTAAAGTTCCTGTTATAAATGGACTTACAACTGAGTATCACCCAGTACAACTTATGGCTGATTATATGACTATCCAAGAAGCAAAATTAGATAAAGATTTAGTTGTTGCTTATATTGGAGATGGAAATAATCTTGCTCACTCTTGGTTAATGTTAGCTTCAAAACTTGGGTTTGAACTTAGAATTGCTACGCCAAAAGGTTATGAAGTAGATGAAAACATTTTAAATGATGCTTTAGAGTTTGCAAAAGAATCAGGAGCAAAAATCTCTATTGGAAATGACCCTAAAGAAGCTTGTAAAGATGCAACAGTTATCACAACTGATACTTGGGTTTCTATGGGACAAGAAGAAGAGAAAGAACAAAGACTAAAAGATTTTGATGGATATATTGTAGATGATGCTATGATGAAACTAGGTAGCAAAAATGCGAAATTCTTACACTGTTTACCTGCTTATAGAGGTTATGAAGTAAGTGATGATGTTATTGAAGGTCAAGATAGTTTAGTTTTTGAAGAAGCAGAAAATAGATTACATGCACAAAAAGGTGTAATGGTTTGGCTTCATAACTTAAGAAAAAAAGAACAATAATGATTGATTTTAAAAAATTTGAAAAATATTCGAGACCTGGACCTAGATATACTTCATATCCAACGGCTCCAGAGTTTTCAGAAAGTTTTACGCAAGAAGATTTAAAAAACTACTTCAAAAATCAAGATAGTAAAAGAAATCTATCTTTATATTTACATTTACCATTTTGTAGATCTGCCTGTTATTTTTGTGGTTGTAATGTAATTTTTACATCAAAAGAGGATAAAAAAGTTAGATATTTAGAATATTTACAAAAAGAGCTAAATATTTTAAAACAATATCTAAATACTTCTAGAGAAGTGTCTCAAATGCACTTTGGTGGAGGAACTCCAACATTCTTCTCACCTTCTCAATTAGAAGAAGTTATTTCTATGATAAAAGAGGTTTTCCCTAATTTTAGTGCAGATGCTGAAATTTCTTGTGAAGTTGATCCTAGATATTTTACAAAAGAGCATATGGATGTACTTAAAGCTGGTGGTTTTAATAGACTTTCATTTGGTGTACAAGACTTAAATGAGAAAGTACAAAAAACTATTCATAGAATTCAACCATATGAAACAACTCAAAATGTAATGAATATTGCAAGAGAAGCTGGAATTAAATCTATTAATATTGATTTAATTTATGGACTTCCTCATCAAAACAAAAAAACATTCCATGAAACTATTGAAAAGGTTATACAATTAAATCCTGATAGATTAGCTGTATTTAACTACGCTCATGTTCCATGGCTTATGAAAACAATGAGAAAGTTTGATGAATCAACTTTTGCTCCACCATCAGAAAAATTAGAGATTTTAAAAGACACTATTGAGTTTTTTACAACAAATGGTTATAAAATGGTTGGAATGGATCACTTTGCAAAACCTGAAGATGAACTATTTAAAGCTATTGAAAAAGGTGAACTTCATAGAAATTTCCAAGGTTATACTACCAAAGGTGGTGCTGATTTAATAGGAATTGGAGTTACTTCTATAGGAAATGGTGTTGACTATTATGCACAAAATTTTAAAGACTTAAAACAGTATGAAACTGCTATTGATAACGGTGACTTACCTATTTTTAAAGGTTATAAGTTAAGTGGTGATGATATCTTAAGACAATATGTAATAATGGAGCTTATGAGTAACTTCTCTTTAAATATAAAAAGAGTAGAAGAAAACTTTAATATAGATTTTAATGAATACTTTGATGATGCGATAGAAGCTTTAGGTGAGTTTGAGCAAGCCCAACTTGTAGAAATTACAGAAGATAAAATCCAAGTATCACAAACAGGAACAATGCTAATTAGAAATATTTGTATGCCATTTGATGCATATTTAAATAAGATTCCTGAAAACAAAAGAAGGTTTAGTAAAACAATATAATGGCTAAGTTAGAAAAATTTAATTACACTGCTATTTCAGACGATTGTGTTAAATGTGGTAAATGTAAACCTGTATGTACAATTTTTAATATAAATCAAGATGAAGCAACATCACCTAGAGGTTTTATTGACTTATTAGGTGCATATGAAAGAGATGAGTTAGAACTTGATAAAAATGCAAAAGACATTTTTGAGTCATGTTTTTTATGTACTAACTGTGTTGAAGTATGTCCTAATGACTTACCAACAGATATGATTATTGAGCAAGTAAGAAGTGATATTGCAAAAAAATATGGTATAGCTTGGTATAAAAGATTATTCTTCTTCCTTTTAAGACACAGAAAAACTATGGATTTTTTATCAAAACTAGGATGGATGTTTCAAACATGTGCATTAAAAATAAATGAAAAAAAAGAGTCTGCACTACCTAGATTTTCTTTACCAATTGTAAAAAAAGATAGAGCTTTACCTTATGCTGATTCAAAATCTTTTTTAAATAAATATCCTGAGAATATTTCATCAAATAAAAAAGATATTGTTGATTCTAAGAAAAATAAAGTTGCTATATTTATTGGTTGTATGAGTAATTATACTTACACCAAAACAGGTGATTCATTAGTAAAAATTCTTAAAAAACTTGAACTTGATATTTTTATTCCTAAAAAACAATTATGTTGTGGTGCACCTGCATACTTTACAGGAGCATTTGATACAGTTGATTTCTTAGTAAAACATAATATTGAATACTTTGAGTCTTGGATTGATGATGTAGATGCTATCATTATTCCTGAAGCTACTTGTAGTGCTATGATAAACCAAGACTGGGAACACTATTTACATGACCAACCTGAGTGGAAAGAAAGAGCAGCTAAAATTTCTAAAAAAGTTTATATGGCTACAAAATGGCTTGAAAACAATACAGAATTAAAAGATATTCTTGCGAAATCAAATAAAAAGATGAATGAGCTAGTTACTTATCATGATCCATGTCATGCAAAGAAAATGCAAAACGTATGGCAAGAGCCAAGAAATCTTTTAAAACAAAACTATAATTTACAAGAGATGAGTGATTCAAACAGATGTTGTGGCTTTGGTGGTGTTACTATGCAAACAGAAAAATATGATTTTGCAAAAGCAGCAGGACTTCCAAAAGCAGCAATGATAAAAGATACAAAAGCTCAAATTGTTAGTGCTGAATGTTCTGCATGTAGAATGCAAATTACAAACTCTTTACACCAAGCTGATGTAGATGTTGAGTTTAAAAATCCTATTGAATTAATTGCAGAAGCTATTGACTAATGGAATTTTGGCGAAATATATATTCTCATTTTGATCCTATAGCAATAAGTATAGGTTCTATTAATGTTCATTGGTATGGAATCATGTATGCCCTTGCCCTACTTTCTGCAATTTTTGTAGCAAAGTGGCTAATAAAAAAAGATAATTTACCTATTTCTTCTGACCTATTTGATTCTTATATCTGGTGGGTTGAAATAGGTGTTATTTTAGGAGCAAGACTTGGTTATATAATTTTTTATGACCCTAATACAATGTATTACCTAACTCATCCTTGGCAAATATTTAATCCTTTTATAAATGGTGAGTTTACAGGAATCTCTGGAATGAGTTATCATGGAGCTTTTATAGGCTTTTTAATTGCTTCCTTACTATTTTGTAGAAAACATAAAGTATCTTTTTGGTTTTTAGCTGATATTGCTGTACTTGGTATTAGTGCAGGATATGTATTTGGTAGAATTGGTAACTTCTTTAATCAAGAGTTAGTAGGAAGAACTACAGATGTTTCTTGGGGAATTTATGTAAATGGAATATTAAGACATCCTTCACAGCTTTATGAAGCAGTTTTAGAAGGCTTATTAATATTTACTATTCTTTACTATTTTAGAAATAAAAAGAGCTTTGATGGACAATTAGCAATTATGTATGGAGTTTTATACTCTATTGCAAGAATTATTGCAGAATTATTTAGACAACCTGATGTTCAACTGGGATTTATCTATAGTGACTGGCTTACAATGGGAATGTTAATTTCAGGAATATTTGCAATATTTAGTTTAAGTGTACTACTTGTAATAGATAAAAAAAGAAAGACTACCTAACGGTAATCTTTCCATACTGTTTTTCATAAGCTTCAATCAAATCCTCTAAATCAGCAATTTTCTTTCTATATTCATCTATATAACCTTGTAAAGTTTTAATTGCTTCTTGTGACTTTTCTATTTTTTCAGTGATTAAAGCATTTTTCTTTTTAAAACTATTATATTTTTCTAAAGAAATAACAGCAGTTTTATGAAGCTTCTCTACTTTTTCTTGATAGGCTTTTTGCATATTATCAAGCTTATCATTAGACTCTTTATATTTTCTTTCTAATGATAAGATTCTTCCTTTATCATCATTATGTTTTTCCCTAAGAGTTTTTATTTGGTCATTAAGTCCTTGAATAAATTTAGCCATCTTTTCATCAGTTTCCATCTTTGCTGCATGTACAGCATCATGAAATTCTTCTTGTAGCTGTTTTTCATGTTTTACTTTTTGAGACTTCTGATGCATAATATATTTTTTTAATTTATGCTTTTCTTCTTCTTGCTCAGTTATTAAAAATCTACTTCCTACGTATTTTTCAATATTTCCTTCATTATCTAAAATAGGGAAAATAGTAGCTTGTACATAATATGTACTGCCATCTTTTGCTTTGTTTTTTAGCTTACCTTTCCAAGTTTGTTTATTTTGAATAGTTTCCCAAAGATTTCTATAAACTGCTTTTGAAACATCTGGATGTCTTACTATATTATGAGGTTTTCCAATAAGCTCTTCTTTTGAATAACCAGAAACTTCACAAAAAATATCATTTGCATATGTTATAACTCCATTTAAGTCTGTTTCACTTACAAGGTTCTCTTTGTCTAATATATCTTTATATATTACAAGTTCATTTCTTTGTTTTTCTACAACTTTTTTATTTGCTAAGTCTTCTAATATTTTATGCATAATTTTAAGAGTTGTATTAAGTTGAATGGGTTTTACAATATAATCCGTTATTTTTAATTTAATTGTATTGATTAATTGATTAATATCGTTGAAGATAGTAACAATAAGAACTGGTATATCAGTATTTTCTTCTCTAACTTTTGAAAGAAAGTCAATTCCATCAAGGTTAGGCATTTCAATATCAGTTAAAATTAGATCAATTTCTGATTTATGATCTTGGAAAAGCTCTAAACCTTCTTTACCGTCACTTCCAACTAAAATTTTTTTAAAAATTTTTTCAAAGACTGATAAAGTATCTTTTCTTATTTGTTCATCTGGTTCTAAATATAATAGTGTTGATTGATTTAAAATTGTGTCAGAAAACTGACTAATTTGACTCGATGTATCCATATTCTATTGCCAGTTCTTCAATTTTCTTTTGCAATAGATCAATTCTCCAGCCATGTCTATTTCCAAAGTTTTCAATTTCTACTTCTCTTTGTTCAGGAGTACAAAAAACAAAAATTCTTTTTAAAAATGGTTTTGGTACCTGTATTGCAATTAATTGAAAATAGTTCTCTTTACAGCTTCTTGAACAAAAAGCTTTACTCATAGCAATTTTTTTACCACAGTATGGACAATGTGACATTAATATCTTCTCCCCTCTTCTTTCGGTATTATTTTATAAAGTTTTGCATTAGTTACATCTTGTAAATATTTTGGTTCAACATCATGTAAAGCAATTATTTCAACTTCTTTACCGTTCATCAACCAAGCCTTATTTGTATCAATAATAACTTCGTCTTGAAATAATTGAATTAATTCACTTTTTGATAATATTTTTTCTTCCATATTTTACTTCATAAAAAATATTATTCTTTAAATTCTAAGGTATAACCTTTATTAGAATGGTTTCTTATAATTTCATAATAAGTTTTTTGTCTAATTTTATTAACAATATTTCTCATTGTATAAATAGACATATTTTTACCCTTCCAAACAACATCTTTAATCGTATCATAATCAACAACTTCACCTCTTTTAGAGATAAGAAGCTTCATAAAACCTTTTTCTAATCTTGTAAAATCAACTAAGCTTCCACCAGATTTAAAAAATTGATCTCTATACTCATCAAAGTAGATTCCATTGTTGAACTCTACTTTATCACCTCTTTTTGTTTGATTTAAACACATAATAACAGATAACTTAATATCTTCTGGTCTTAAAGGCTTTGTCAAGAAAGTATATGCACTATTGTTAATTGCAACTACAATATCTTCATTACTTCCTCTATCAGAAATAACTATTTTTGGCAAAGTCGGAGCAACTTTTGTTATACCTGAACATGCTTCATCAAAATCTTTTGAAACAACATTTGTATCAATAATTGCCATATCGAAGTTTTGATTTTTTAATAATTCAATTGCTTCAGTAGAACTTTTAACTAATACTAATTCCCTAAAGTATTCGTCAAACTCAATTTCAATACTATTTTGTACTTCACTATCATTACTTATTACAAGTAATTTTGCATTGTATAATTTTCTTATATTCTTTAAAGTTTTAAGCATAATATCACTCTTTACTTAATAATTTTTAGCATTTTATCTAAAATAATTCAAATTGTCAAAGAAAAATTATTAAAAAATAAATTTATAATACACTATTTA
Source organism: Arcobacter sp. CECT 8983 (assembly GCF_004118855.1). NCBI lineage: Bacteria > Pseudomonadati > Campylobacterota > Epsilonproteobacteria > Campylobacterales > Arcobacteraceae > Arcobacter > Arcobacter sp. CECT 8983. The sequence continues at coordinate 28,076 of NZ_PDKF01000024.1, forward strand.
AATACTATTTCAGCTCTTGCCATGTATTACCAACTGACTTTGACACTTTTAGAGGTATCTTTAAAGAATAAATATTTTCCATTATTTCTACTAATTTATTAGTTATTTTATCAACTTCAGACTCTTTTATCTCAAATATAAGTTCATCATGAATTTGAAGTAACATTCTTATATCTTCATTATCTTTAAATTCATTAAAAATTTTAATCATTGAAAGCTTTATTAAATCTGCTGCACTACCTTGAAATAATGTATTTACAGATTCTCTTAAGTATGCAGCTTTCATCATCGCATTTGCAGAATCAAAGTCAAAAAGTCTTCTTCTTTTTAATAAAGTCTCTACATAACCATTTTCTAAAGCAGCGTCTTCAACAGATTTAAAGTAATCTTTTACACTAACAAAAGCTTTAAAATATGACTCTATATATTGCTTAGCTTCTTTTGTTGATATTCCTAATGTATCAGCAAGTTTTCTACTTCCCATTCCATAAAGTAGTCCAAAATTAATTGATTTTGCAATTGATCTTTTTTCTTTTGCTTCTTTTTCCCCAAAAATTTTCACCGCTGTTTGATGATGAATATCTAAATTATTATTGAAAGCATCAACTAAAGCCTTATCTTCACTAAAATGAGCAAGTAGTCTTAACTCAATTTGAGAATAATCAATACCAACTAATTTAAATCCATCTTTTGGAATAAATACACTTCTAATCAAAGACCCAGCTGGTGTTCTAACTGGTATATTTTGTAGGTTTGGATTTTTAGAACTTAATCTTCCAGTAGCCGTTCCTGTTTGTAAAAATGATGTATAAATTCTATTTTCATTATCTTTTAAAGCCAATTCTAAAAGTGGTTCTATATATGTAGATTGTAATTTAAAAGCTTCTCTATACTCTAAAATTAAAGGAATTACTTCATGTTCATCATATAGTTTTTGTAATACAAACTCATTTGTACTATATCCACTTTTTGTTTTTTTAGAAGGAGGAAGTTTTAAAGTATCAAACAATACTTCTCCAAGTTGTTTTGGAGAGTTGATATTGAACTCAACTCCAGACTTTTCATAAATATCTATTTTAAGTTCTTGAATATGTTTATTGTTTTTTTCTTTTAACTCTTCTAGTTTTTTAATATCAAGCTTTATTCCATTATCTTCCATATTTGCAAGTATATATATAAATTCAAACTCAACTTCATGTGCTAAGTTAATAAGATGCTCAGAATCTTTTTCTTTTAATTCATCAGTAAGTTTAAAATAAATATTTCTCGTAAATACAGCATCTTCAGCAGCATATTTACAAGCTTCATTAATATCTACATTTGAAAAATTTTCACCTTTTTTTACTACGTCTTTAAAACTAATCATCTCATGGTCATAATATTTTAAAGCTAAAGCATCAAGTCCAATTTTTGAGCTTGTATCTAATAACCAAGCTAAAATCATGGTATCAGCAAAAAGATTTAATTCTATTCCTAATTGATTCTTAATAATTGCAAAATCATATTTAAAGTTTTGTAATACAAGTTTTCTTTTATTTAAGATTTCTATTGCCTGTTTTGCAACTTCTTTTGATATTTGATTTGATACGCCTAAATAATAATGTCCAATTGGTACATAATAACCTATTCCCTCTTCATAAGAGAAAGAGAAACCTACTAAAGAGGCATTTCTTACATCTAAGTCTGTTGTTTCCGTATCAAAAGCAACAATAGCAATTTCAGGAATTGACGAAACAACTTCTAAAAGCTTTTTTTCATCATCCAATAAAATATACTCTGTTTTTAGTTCTTTTTTTACTTCAACAGGCTTTTCTTCATAACCTTTTGGAATTGATGTTTTATAACTTAGTCCATCTTTTTCAACTTTTGAAATAATTCTATTTAAATCATATTCCATTAAAGTATCTGCTATTTTTAAAACAGGGTTTTCTTGGGGTAAAACATATTTTTCAATATCTTCAATAGCATGACACTCGGTATAAAGTGTTACAAGTTTCTTAGAAACATAAGCTAAATCTTTACCTTCTGTAAGTAAGTTTTTCCATCTTGTTTTTTCTATATTTTCTATATTTGCATAGATATTATCTAAATTATCAAACTGTTTAATTAATGCTTCTGCTGTTTTAGCCCCTACTCCTTTTACTCCAGGAACATTATCAGCACTATCCCCTAAAAGAGACTGATAATCTGTAAATTGTGCTGGTGTTACACCATATTTATCATAACATTTTTGTTCATCTACTACTGATTTTTTAATTGGGTCAAATAAATAAACATTATCATCTATTAATTGATATAAATCCTTATCATGAGAAACAACTCTAACAGCAAGGTTTTTCTCTTTTGCATCCTTTGCAATTGAGGCTATAACATCATCGGCTTCATATCCATCTTCCATTGCTATTTGAAATCCCATTTTTTCAATCCAATCAATTGCAACAGGTAATTGTTTTAATAAATCTTCTGGAACATCAGGTCTATGAGATTTATATTCATTATAAATTTCTTTTCTAAAAGTATCACCCTTAGAATCAAGTGCAAATACTAGATAATCTGTTTGAAAATCTCTACCTATATTTGAAATAAAGTTCATAAATCCTGTTAAAAGTCCTGTTGGAAAACCACTTTTTGATTTTAAAGGGGGTAATGCGTAATAAGCTCTAAATAAAAAACCAAAGGTATCAATAACTGTAATTGTTTTTTTCATAAATTATTTCTCTCAAAATTATATTTTTTAAATAATGTACTCTTGTTTAAAGATATTATATTATAATAAAAAGAACTGAAAATAAGGTTTATTTACTAACAATGAATGAAATAGAAAAATTACAAAGAAATAATCATGAGTTACAAGAAATAATAAATAACTCTTGGGATGGTATTGGAATCATAGATTATGATACTAATCTTGTATATTTAAATAATGCTTTTGTTCCTATGCTAGGGTTTAAAAAGAATGAACTAAAAAATAAACCTTTCCTTGACTTGATGGAAGAAGAGTATAAAAAACCTTTTTTTAAACTTTTAAAAAAAGATTTTGAAGAGAATAAATATAAAGCAGAGATTGATATTGCTTGCCTAAGAAAAGATAATCAAAAAATATTTTTAAAAGTAACTATTTCTTCAATGCTTAATAAAAATCTTTTTGTTATAAATGCAAAAGATATTACAAGTAATATATCTGATGAACAAATTATTGATGATTTTGTAGTTTCAATGCATACAGATCTTCATGGACATATAACAAAAATAAGTAAAGCTTTTTTAGAGTTTTTTTCTTTTGATAAAGATTCACTAATTGGAGAGCATTACAGTAAGATAATTCATGAAGATATAGATCCAATTGTTTTTAAAAATATTAATAAGTCATTACTTACTTTTCAAGAATATAGTGGAAAGATAAAAGCTAAAAATAGTCTAAATGAAGCTATTTGGTTAAATATGAAGGCAAAAGCTATTTTCAATAAATATGGAGATATTACAGCTTATACATATCTCTTATTTGATATCACAAAGGATGTTACATCTAAAGATGAAACTTCAATTTTAAGTAAACAGGTTGAAAACTCAAAAAAAGAAATTGATATCAAAAATAAACTTCTTCAAGAACAATCAAAACTTTCAATTATGAATGAAACTTTACAAAGGTTATCCCATGAATGGAGACAACCTTTAAACTTTATTTCTATTCAAGCCCAAAAACTAGAACTTGAATACTCAATGGGAAATGAACCATCTATAGATGAGACTTTAAATGTATTAGATAATATAAAAGAAGAAGCAAATAATCTATCAAATACAATAGAAAATTTTTCAGAATTTTTAAAACCAAGTAATAAAAAAAGTGAAATAAATATTCGAAACTTTTTTGACAAGCTAAAAGAATCATTTAAAAATAAGATAGATGATTTTTCTTTTGCTTTAAACATTCAAATAAATGATGATTTGTCTTTTTTATCATATGAAGAAGATTTAAAAACACTATTTTCAAATATTTTAAATAACTCTATAGAAAATTTTGATAAAAATAATATCACTAATAGAAAAATTGATATAACCCAAAGTTTTGAAAGTGGAAAGTTATATTTTAATATTTGTGATAATGCAGGTGGAATAGATGATTCAATTTTAAATAAAATTTTTGAACCATATTTTTCAACAAAGGCTGAAAAGAATGGTGTCGGATTAGGATTATATATTTGTAAAATGATTGTAAACTTACATTTAGATGGTATAATTACAGCCACAAGTGAAAATCAAAATACAATTATAAAGATTTCAATACCTATAGAAGAGGATTTAATTAATGATAATAATACCAGCAAGACTTAATTCAAGTAGATTTGAAAATAAAATATTAGTTGATATATTAGGTTTACCTATGGTTATAAGAACTGCTAAACAAGTTAGTTCTTTAGATAAAGTAGTAATTGCTACAGATTCACAAGAAGTTATTGATTTAGCAAAAGAACATGGTTTTGATGCAGTTATGACATCAAGTGAACATCAAAGTGGTACAGATAGAATAAATGAAGCGGTAAATAAGTTAAATTTAGATGAAGATGAAATTATTGTAAATGTACAAGCTGATGAACCATTTATAGAAGAAGATGTTATTAAAGCTGTTATAAATAGAGTTAAAAAAGTAAAAGAAAATGATGAAGATATTATGATAACATCATGTTACAAAAAAATATCTTCTGAATTAGCTGATGATCCAAACCATGTAAAAGTTGTTTTAGATGAAAATAAAAATGCTATTTATTTTTCAAGGGCAAAAGTTCCATATCATAGAGACCACTATGAAAACTCTCAATATTTTGGACATTTAGGAATTTATGGTTTTACAAAAAAATCATTAAATTTATTTTGTAGCCTAAACTCATCTATTTTAGAAAATGTAGAAAAATTAGAGCAATTAAGAGCAATAGATAATGGTCATAAAATAGCGATGGTAGAAGTAGAGTCAAAATCATTTGGTATTGATACACAAGAGGACTTACAAAATGCCCTTAAGATTTTTAATAAGTAACTTCATGTTATAATGTAATATAAAAATATAAACTATTATTAAAGTTAAAGGCACTATTTATGAATAAAGAGATATTAAAAGATATTAATGTTTTATATGTAGAAGATGAAGATGATGTAAGAGAATTTACCAGTAAAACTATTAGTACAATTGTAAATAGTGTAGTAACAGCAAAAAATGGGGTAGAAGGCTTAGAAAAATTTGAAGAAAATAAAGATATTAATTTAATCTTGACAGATATTAATATGCCTAAAATGGGTGGTCTTGAAATGTGTGCTGAGATTAGAAAAGTAGATAATGAGATTCCAATTGTAATTACAAGTGCCCATAGTGACCCAGGTTTTTTAAAAAAAGCTATTGATGTAAAAGTTAGTGCATATGCTATGAAACCAATTGACCTTTATCATCTAATAGAAAGTATGATTAAAGCAGTAGAACCAATATTTTTAAGAAAAAAACTTGAGCATGTTAATTTAACATTAGCTAATAAGGTTGAAGAAGCAATAAATCAAACTAAATCAATTCTTGATGCCCAAGATAATATGGTGATTCTAACGGATTTAGAAAAAACAATAGATGCAAATAAAAAATTCCTTGAATATTTTGAAGTTAAAAACTTAAAAGATTTTTTACAAAAGTATAACTCCTTACTAGATGTACTTAAAAAAGATAATAACCTTCTAAAAAAAGATATATTTGAAGATAGCAAAAACTGGATAAGCAAACTTTCTAATTTAAGCGAAATAGATAGAATTGTCAAAATAAAAAATAAAAATGGTGAAGATAGAGTATTTACAATTAATATTGATGACTATGAACAAAAAGGAGAGCATTATGTTATCTCTTTTACTGATATTACAGAATTAAAAGAGAAATCAAATCTTTTAGAATATCAAGCAAATCATGACCAATTAACAGGTCTATTTAATAGACAAAAATTTAATGAAATATTCAAAAAAGAGATTAAAAGAGAAAAAAGATACAAAAATAATCTATCATTAATTATTTTTGACATTGATAACTTTAAAAGTATTAATGATGAGTTTGGACATAATGTAGGAGATGAAGTATTAAAAGTAATTGCAAAAGTTCTTTTAGAAAGCATTAGAGAACATGATTGCGTTGCTAGATGGGGAGGTGAAGAGTTTTTAGTGTTATTACCCCAAACAGATGAATATGGTGCAAAAAAAGTTGCAGAAAAAATTAGAGAAGCAATTGCAAAATATAAGAAAGAGGATTTACCAAAACAAATAACTGCAAGTTTTGGGATTGCAAAATTAAAAGAAGATGATGATGAAGTAAGTATTCTAAAAAAAGCAGATGATGCGCTATATGAAGCTAAAAAAAAGGGTAAAAATAGAGTTGAAGTTTTTTAAAAACTAAAACTCTCTCCTAAATAGTGTTCTCTTACACTACCATCACTTTTTATATCTTCTGCATTTCCAGAAGCTAATAAAGACCCATTTTTCATAACATAAGCTCTATGACAAATCTGTAATGTTTCTCTTACATTGTGATCTGTAATTAAAATTCCAATACCAAATTTTGTTAATTCATTGATAATTTCTTGAATATCCTTAACAGCAATTGGATCAACCCCTGCAAAAGGTTCATCTAGAAGTAAAAACTTTGGTTTTGATACTAAAGCTCTAGCAATCTCTGTTCTTCTTCTTTCTCCACCAGATAAAGAGATACCTTTTCTTTGTCTAATTGGTTCAATATTAAATACTTCAAGTAAATCTTCTACTCTTTTTCTTTGCTCTTTTTTATCTTTTGTGATAATTTCTGCTGCAAGTAAAAGATTATCTTCAACACTTAAATCCTTAAAAATAGATGATTCTTGAGGTAAGTACCCTATTCCTTTTAATGCTCTTTTGTGTAAAGGAAGCTTTGTAATCTCTTCTTCATCAAAAAATACTTTTCCACTTGTTGGTGCAACTAAGCCACAAACAGTATAAAAAGTAGTTGTTTTTCCTGCACCATTTGGTCCTAATAAACCTACAATTTCTCCTGAATTCACCTCAAGTGAAATTCCATGTAAAATTTGTGTTTTTTTGATACTCTTTTTAATATCTTCTATTCTTAATTTACTCATTTATAATATATTGCCTTTTATCATCATCTTTTTTTATATTTAATACTAATACTTCAAAGCCATAAGATTTTAATAACTCTTCTAAACGTTCATCACCCCACTCTACAAAGTGAATACCATTTTTTTCGAACTCTTCTAATAAACCTAAAGAGATAAAATCCTCTAAACTTTTATTATAAACATCATAATGGAAAACTTTTTCAGAATAAATTGATTGTAAAGAGAATGTTGGAGAATTAACAATATCATCTAAACCTAAACTCTTTACAAAATGTTTTACAAAAGTAGTTTTTCCACTTGCTAAGTCACCTCTTAAAATAATAATGCAATTATCTTGTTTTGACTTTATTAAAGAAGAGACTTTTTTTACTATTTTATCAATTTCATTTAAAGCTAAAATCAACATCTTTTCCTAGCTTAATTTTAAAGATACATCAATTATTTCTTCCAATTTAGCTTTTGCTTTTCCACTTTGAATAGTCTCTTTTGCAATCTCTATACCTTCTTTTATATCTCTAGCTTTATCATCTACTTGTAATGCTGCAGCTGCATTTAACAAGACGATATCAAGTTTTGCACCCTCTTCTTCATTAGATAATATTGCTTTTGTAATCTTTGCATTATCAACTGCATCTCCACCTAATATTGCTTCTTTAGTAGATAACTTCATTCCATATTCTTGTGGGTCTATAATAAAGTCATTAGTTCTTTGATTGATTAAACTAGTTGCATAAGTTACATCACTTATAGATATTTCATCCATCCCATCTTTTGAACTTACAACCATCGCTCTATTTGTATCTAATAAAGTAAGTGCCGTAATCATTTTATTAATATAAGAATCACTAAATACACCTATCAATTGTTTAGATACAGTTGCAGGATTAGCTAAAGGTCCTAAAATATTAAATATTGTTCTATGTGGAATTGATCTTCTAATTGGCATAACATATTTCATTGCAGGATGATGATTTTGTGCAAACATAAAACAAAAACCAGTGTCTTCTAACATCTTCGCTGTATTTTCTATAGAATGGTTTAAATTTAATCCAAGTGCTTCTAACATATCTGCACTACCACTCTTACTTGTAATACTTCGATTTCCATGTTTAGCAACATAACACCCACATGCAGATAAAAGAATTGAAACAGTAGTTGAGATATTGAATGAATTTGATTTATCCCCACCTGTCCCGCAATTATCAATTATTTTTTCTTTTAAACTATAATGTACAGGCAATGGAATTAAATGGTCCCTCATAGCACTAGCAGCACCTGCTATTTCAGCAGCAGTTTCGCCTCTTTTATATAATTCAATTAAATATTCTTTAACTTCTTCTTCGGGCAATTTATTTTCAAAAATGTCATCAAATTTTAATTTTGCCATATTAAACATACTCTTATCCTTGCACTCTTTTTACATATTCATCCATTTTTGATTTTGGAGTGGATTTTGTAGTTGGTATTTGAAGAACTTCAAATTTATCAGTTCTTTCAAGGTATTTTATTTCAATAATATCTCCAACTTTTACCTCTTTTGCTTTTTTAACAGCTTGTCCATTTATAAAGACAACTTTGTGCTCAAGCATATCTTCAGCAACAGCTCTTCTTTTAGTTATATTAACTGCATTTAAATATTTATCTATTCTCATAGTTTAAATTATATCTAAAACTATTTAAAAACACTTTTTTACAAATAAGTAAAAATTTTTAAAAATAAAGTAAAAGTAAAAAAAAATGATACTTTTAAAACACTATGTTCTATTATACTTTTTTTAACAATTGAAATATAAGTAAATAAAATTTAAATCTCACATATTTCAAGTACTCAAAAAGGGAGGTACTTATTATGTTTAACTTAGGAAAAACACAAGAGGAATCAGGAAGATTAGCTGCAATGGAAGAAAACTATGCAATTATATCATTTAAGCCTGATGGTACAATCATTCATGCAAATAATAATTTTCTAAATGCATTAGGATATTCTTTAGATGAAATTACAGGAAAACATCACAGAATGTTTTGTAATAAAAATTATGCAAACTCTACTGAGTACATGCAATTTTGGAAAGACTTAGCAAGCGGAAAATCAAAAATTGATGAGTTTGAAAGATTTAGAAAAGATGGTAGTTCAATTTGGATTCAAGCTTCATATACTCCTGTAAAAGACAATAAAGGAGTTGTAATAAGAGTAGTTAAATTTGCTCAAGATATTACAGATTCAAAAGCTGTAATAAACTCAGTTAAAGATGCTATTGATGTTGCAAAAGAAGGGAATATGAATCAAACAATAGAAAAAAGTACAAAAAACATAGCTATTGAAGAACTTAAAAATGGAATCAATGAACTATTTAAAATTGTGTCTTCTAAGGTTGATAATGATTTAAACAATATAACAAAAGCTTTACTTTCTTATCAAAATCTTGATTTTACACATAAGATAGTTGGTGATGATTTAGGTGAAACTGCAATCGGATTAAACAGTTTAGCAGATGTTATTAATAAAATGTTATTAGATAACAAAAAAAATGGACTTACGTTAGAAAAAAGTTCAAACATTCTTTTAACAAATGTTGATAATTTAAATACTAATTCAAATGCAGCTGCTGCAAGCTTAGAAGAAACAGCCGCTGCTTTAGAAGAGATTACATCAAATATATCATTAAATACACAAAATGTTATAAAAATGACTGAATTTGCAAATCAAGTTACAACTTCAGCAAACGAAGGAAAAAGTTTAGCCGAACAAACAACTGCTTCAATGAATGAAATTGATAATGAAGTCAATGCTATTAATGAAGCAATTACAGTAATTGATCAAATTGCTTTCCAAACAAATATTCTTTCACTAAATGCGGCTGTGGAAGCAGCTACTGCAGGAGAAGCAGGAAAAGGTTTTGCAGTAGTTGCACAAGAAGTTAGAAATCTTGCTTCAAGGTCAGCTGAAGCGGCAAAAGAGATTAAAGATTTAGTAGGAAAAGCAACAAGTAAAGCAAATAATGGAAAAGTTATCTCGGATAAAATGATTTTAGGATATAACGAGTTAAATGAAAATATTACTAGAACGATTGAGCTTATTTCAAATGTAGAGTCAGCTTCAAAGGAACAAGAAGCTGGAATTGTACAAATAAATGATGCAATAAATAGTCTTGACCAGCAAACACAACAAAATGCTTCAATTGCTAATGAAACTAAAGTTATAGCTCAACAAACAGATGAAATAGCTAAAATTATTGTTTCTGAAGCAAATGAAAAAGAATTTTTTGGAAAAGATACTGCTTAAATAAAAAACATAAAATAAGAAGAAAGTTATATAAACTATTTTATAGCTTTCTTTTGTTAGAATATATTCTTTAAAATAACCATTTCATAGGATATATTATGAACAAAAAAGATGTTAAAAAAGTAGTATTAGCTTACAGTGGTGGGTTAGATACTTCTACTATATTAAAATGGCTTCAAGACGAGTATAATGCAGAAGTTATAACTTTTACAGCTGATTTAGGTCAAGGTGAAGAAGTTGAACCAGCAAGAGAAAAAGCACTTGCTTGTGGAATTAAACCAGAGAATATTTTTATTTTAGATATTAAAGAAGAGTTCGTTAAAGATTATGTATTTCCAATGTTTAGAGCAAATGCAATTTATGAAGGTGAGTATTTATTAGGAACTTCTATTGCTAGACCTCTTATTGCTAAAAAACAAATTGAAATTGCTAAAAAAATGGGTGCAGATGCAGTATCACACGGTGCAACAGGAAAAGGAAATGACCAAGTAAGATTTGAACTTGGATATTTAGGATTAAATCCAGATATTACTGTAATTGCTCCTTGGAGAGAGTGGGATTTAAACTCAAGAGAAAAACTATTAGCATATGCAAAAGAGCATGGTATTGAAATAGATAAAAAACATATTGATGCAGATGGAAATCCTGCAATTTCTCCATACTCTATGGATGCTAACCTTTTACATATTTCTTATGAGGGATTATCTTTAGAGGACCCAAATGCAGAGCCAAGTGAAGATATGTGGTTATGGACAAACTCACCTGAAGAAGCTCCTAATGAACCTGAATATATCACAATTTCATATAAAAATGGAGATCCAATTGCAATTAATGGTGAAGAAATGTCACCAGCAACTATTTTAGAAACTTTAAATAAATATGGAAATAAACATGGTATTGGAAGAATTGATATTGTAGAAAATAGATATGTTGGTATGAAAGCAAGAGGTTGTTATGAAACTCCAGGTGGAACAATTATGCTTAAAGCACATAGAGCTATCGAGTCTATTACTCTTGATAGAGAAGCTGCTCATTTAAAAGATGAAATGATGCCTAAATATGCTAAATTAATTTACCAAGGATATTGGTTCTCTCCTGAAAGAGAAATGCTTCAAGCTGCAATTGATAAAACACAAGAAAATGTAGAGGGAACTGTTAAGTTAAAACTTTACAAAGGAAATGTTATTGTTGTGGGAAGAGAATCTAAAAAATCTTTATTCTCTGAAGCACACTCTACTTTCGAAGAAGATGAAGTATATAATCAAAAAGATGCAGAAGGTTTCATTAGACTTAATGCATTAAGATTTATAATCGCTGGTCAAACTAGAAAATAAATAAAATACAAAAAGGTCAAGAATTAATCTTGACCTTTTTTACTCACTCTTTCAAAAGCAAAACTTTTTAAACTATTTATCTTGAATTTTTTTATATCAATAGTTATAATTTAATACTACAATATATGATTAGGGAGAATTAGATGTTATTAAAATTTAAAGGACATTATCCAAAAGTGGCACCTACTGCATGGATTGCTCCAAGTGCAGATGTTATTGGAAAAGTTGAAATAGGAGATAACTCTTCAGTTTGGTTCGGCTGTGTTTTAAGAGGAGATGTAAATAATATTAAAATTGGAAACAATACAAATATACAAGATTTATCAATGATTCATATGGATACAGATTCTGAAACAATCTTAGGAGATAATGTAACTATAGGTCATAAAGTTATGCTTCATGGTTGTACAATTGAAGATAACTGCTTAATTGGTATGAGTGCTACAATACTAGACCATGCTATTATAGGAGAAGGAAGTATTGTTGGAGCAAACTCTCTTGTAACTTCAGGTAAAAAATTTCCTCCAAAAAGTTTAATTATGGGAAGTCCAGCAAAAGTAGTAAAAGAATTAACAGATGAAGATGTAGAGAAATTAATAAAACATGCAGGACATTATGTGGAGTATAAAAACGACTATATCTAATAAAATTAGAGTATTTTTACTCTAGTTTTCTTTACAATAACTTCTAATTTCATATTTTCCAGTTCTATAGTTTAAAACTTTTTCTTTTTTATATTCTAAACCTAAAGCTTTGCACTCTTCTTTTGTGATTTCTTCACTATTCACACAAGAAACAAAAAATAATGAACAAAAAATAAATGATACAATTGTTAAAAAAAGATTTTTCATTTAGAATCCTTTTATATTGAATCTAACACCTTCATACTACAATTAAGTAAATCTTTCATATCAAAAGGTTTTGGTATGCATTTACTAACACCTAAGCTCTTAATTCTTTCAATTATTTCTATATCAACAGCAGAAGTTATGATGCATGGAATATGAGGATTAATATTTCTAATCTCTTTAAGCATTGCTATTCCATCTTTTAGGGGCATATTGATATCTGTAATAATTAAGTCTATTTTCTCATTATTGAACTTTTCAAGACCTACTTTACCATTTTCTGCAATTATTACATTAAAAACGTAGTTTAAACAAATCTCTACATTAGATCTGACAATACTCTCATCTTCTACGTACAGAATAGTAAAATTTTTATAGTTTTGTGATGTACTTAACATGATACACCTCCCACTATAAAAATTATAGTGACAAATAGTACTATAAAGGTATCATTATTTTAAATTTATTCTGTATCCAAAACCATAAACATTTTCTAAATCTAATTCTGGAACTTTTTTTCTAAGTCTAGAAATTATGTTTTTTAAATTTGATATGCTAGGTGATTTTTCATCGTCATTAGCCCAAAGTATGGTGATTAGTTCTTCTATTGTATGAGTTTTTTCACTATACTTAAAAAGTATTTCTAGCAGTAGTATTTCTTTTTTAGTAAGCTTGATATTCTCTTTATTTTTAAGTAGTTGTTTTGTTTCTTTATTCCAAGTAAGATTATCATTTATTCTTAAAATAGTACTATTAATATTGTCTTCTTTGTTACTTTTATGATACAGTTCCTTAAGCTTTGTATATAGAACATGAACAAAAGAGTCATAATTTAAAGGTTTAGCTATAAAATGAGAGATACCAATATTTACAAGCTCTAACAGATAGTTTGATTCACTATGAGCAGACAATATTATTAAAAGTTGCTCTTTATTTATATCATAAACTTCTCTTGTAAGTTCTATACCATCTTTATTTGGCATTTTGATATCACTAATTACTACATCATAATAGGTATTGTTTTCTTTATAGAAATTTTTATACTTCTCAATAGCCTCTTGCCCATCAAAGGCAACATCAACTTTTGGAAAAATCAATTCCAATAATTCACTTGTCTCTTTTATAATATCTTTATCATCTTCAACAAAAAGAACACTTTTGTCTTTTGCATATTTTTCTAAAAGAATATAATCAACCATTTTAGCTCCTAAAAAGTGTTATTAAATTATACTATAAAGATATTTTATTCTAATTAGGAAAATAATGAATGATAATTACTTTGAATGTTTCTTTGATAATACAATAGAGGGTATTTTAATTATTGAAAATGGATTTATTATTAATATAAATCAAGCAATGCTTAATATTTTAAAATACAATAATAAAGATGAAATCATTGGAAATCTTGCAACTGGAATACTTATTCCAACAATTAATCATAAATATCTAGAATATAATAATACAACTTTTGAAGAAATTTCTTTAATAACAAAGGAAGGTGAAATAACTCCTGCTATCATAAGAATTAAAGATATTAAAGAAAACAATAAAAAGTATAAAATGGTTTTTATTCAAGATTTAACTGATTTAAAAGAGAAAGAAAGTTTACTTATAGAACAATCAAGAATGGCTGCTATGGGAGAAATGATTTCAATGATTGCTCACCAGTGGAGACAACCTTTATCTTCAATTGGAACTGCTGTTTCTAATTTAAAACTGCGTATAAATATGAAAAACTATGATGAAGATATTTTTAATAAAAAATTAGATGATGTGGAAAATTATCTAAATTATATGTCAACTACAATTGATGATTTTAGAAACTTTTTTAAAAAGGACAGAGAAAAAGAGCTTACAAGTATTACTTATATAACAGATATTGCACTAGAGATGTTATATGAAGCCTTTGAAAAAAATAATATAAAACTAGAAAATAGAAAAAACATAAAATTAGAAAATATCTTTTTATATAAAAATGAACTCTTGCAAGTAATTATAAATATATTAACAAATGCAAAAGATGCATTTGATACTAAAAAAATTCAAAATAACAATAAAATAATAATAGAGTATAAAGAATTAAAAAAAGTTCAAAAAATCATAATAAGCGATAATGCAGGGGGAATTGCAGATAATATAATTGATAAAATTTTTGACCCTTATTTTTCTACAAAAGAGAATAAAAATGGAACGGGTATTGGATTATATATGTGTAAAACTATTATTGAAAAACATTTTGATGGTAAAATAACAGTATCTAATAAAAAAGATGGTGCTTGTTTTGAAATAGTTATTTCAAAGTAAAGAAAAAGTTCTTTACTTTGTTAATTTGAAGGATAGTTTTCTTCTAGTTTAGAGTATAGTTCATCAAAACTTACATTTTCCATATCTTCTAGTAAAGAAACCATAACAACATTGTCTTCATTACCATTCCATGTTTTGATATAAGTTCCTTCTTTATAACCATGATCTTGTCTAAATTTATTTAAACAATTTTTACCAATATAAAGTTTTTGAAGCCATGTAAATGAAAGTCCAGAAATTTTACAACATCTAAAGAATTGATCAATAAACCTTTCAATTCCACTAAATGATGGCATATTTCCTGTTTCTATTGCAAGTGAAATATAAGATAATTTTTCTGCTTCTTTCACCATTGCTTTTACATCTATATCTTCTGATGCTTCATAAATACAATGAGTATTTACTAATGAAACAGCTCTAGGAACATTTGTTTCTTGTAAAATATAAGACATTAAAAAATGCCAAATATCAACTAGCTCAACATGAATATTATTCATATCAGGTTCTGAATTAATATTCTTCCAATGTTTCCAAGGAGTAGAATCAATTAACTCTGCAACTTCCATATGAATACATCTAAGCCAGTTAATCTCTTTTCCAAACTTATTTCTACCTAATTCCCAATTCTTACCATTTGTAGAGTCATTTAACTCTTTTTGTAGTAAAAACATCTCTTCTAATTTATGTGGAAAAGAAGATGCTTCTTCTAAAAGCTCTGCTAAAGGTAAGCACTCTTCAATTAATGTATCTAATGATTTATTATTTGGTAAGTCCTTATCTCCTTTTAATAAATGAATAATTAATGATACTATATAAGGAACTTCATCTTTCTCTTCCCATTCTAAAATATCAGAAGATGTAACTCCAATATATTGGACAAAATCTTCAATAGAAAGGAAACCAAGAGACTTAATACTATCTTTTAAATCTTTGTATAACAATTATAACTCCTAAACTAAATAAAGTGTTTATTATACTCAAAAATAACTTTACAAAAAATCTTGTATTATTCTTGAGGATTTTTTAATTGGAAAAATGAACAAGGCAAACCACTGCTATTTTTAACTACTACAGAGGGAATGGCCTTTGATTTAAATCCATAGGCTTTGCAACCGTGAGGTTTGTTTTGTTGCCACGTAACAAAATAGTGAATACACTTTTGGCATACTATTCTATTTGTCATTTTATATATCCACCCTACTTTGTATCGCTTTTGCTAAAGATAACATATCAACATTTTCTAAACTAACACCTGTTGGTACACCTTGGGCGATCTTTGAAAATGTTATATTAAAATCTTTTAATTTATCTTCAATATACAACATAAATGCATCATTTGATAAAGAAGGAGTAATTGCAAAAAGCGCTTCTCTTACTACATTTTCTTCCACAAAAGAGACTAGCCTTTCCATACTCTGTACTTCTAGTTCTTCAATAACAAAATATAGTCCATCAAACTGTTTTGAATCTTCTATTAAAAATATATCTTTTGCACTTTGAACAATGCATACCTTTGATGAGTCTCTTCTATCATCTAAACAGATTTCACAAATTTCATGTTCACTCATAGAACCACATTTAACACATCTTTTTATGCTTTTTAATGCACTTTCAATACTATGAGCTATTTTTATGCCACTATAGTGATCATTCATTGTAACATGATAAGCTAGTCTTAAAGCAGATTTTTTACCAATTGTAGGTAAAGACTCAAAGGCTTCAACTAAATTATAAAATTTTTCTAAACCTTTTTTCATGTAATTATTATATCAAAGATTAATAGTATTTTAGATAAAATCGCGAAAAATATATTTAGGAGTTAGCAATTGACTGAAGTGGATTACTATGAATTATTAGAAGTTGCTAGAGATAGTGATAAAGGAACAATTAAAAAAGCTTACAGAAAAATGGCAATGAAATATCATCCAGATAAAAATCCTGATGATACAGATGCAGAAGATAAGTTTAAAGCTGTAAATGAAGCATATCAAGTCCTAAGTGATGATGAAAAAAGATCTATTTATGATAGATATGGAAAAGCTGGACTTGAAGGTCATGGACAAGGTGGAGGTTTTGCTGGTGGCTTTGATGACTTAAGTTCTATCTTTGAAGAGATGTTTGGTGGTTCTGGCTTTGGAGGCTTCGGTGGAGCTTCAAGAAGACAAAGAAAAACATATAACTACAATTTAGATATTGCTATTGAATTAACAGTTGAATTTAACGAAGCAATTTTTGGATGTAAAAAAGATATAGAATATAAATACAAAAATGCTTGTGGTGACTGTAAAGGAACTGGTGCAAAAAATGGTAAACTAAATACTTGTCCTCATTGTGAAGGACAAGGACAAATTCATATGAGACAAGGTTTTATGACTTTTGCTCAAACATGTCCTCATTGTAATGGAACAGGTCAAGCTGTAACAAGTAAATGTAATACTTGTAATGGAACGGGATATGATGAAAAGAAAGAAACATTTGAAGTTAATGTTCCTGAAGGTGTAAATGATGGAAATAGAATTAGAGTTTCAAATAGAGGTAATGTAGCACCAGATGGAACAAGAGGTGATTTATATTTACAAATTAAAGTAAATGAAGATTCTCATTATGTAAGACATGATGATGATATCTATTTAGAAGTTCCTATTTTCTTTACTCAAGTAGCTCTTGGTGCAACAATCAAAATACCTGGCTTAAGAGGAGAACTTGAATTAAAAGTTCCAGCTGGAACTAGAGATAAAGAACAATTTAGATTTAGAAATGAAGGGGTTAAATCAGTTCAAGGTTATGGACAAGGTGATTTAATTGTTCAAGTTAAAATTAATTACCCTACTTCTTTAAATAGTGAACAAGAAAACCTTTTAGAAAAATTACAAGAAAGTTTTGGGGTAGAAAGTAAACCTCATGAATCAAACTTTGAAGGAATGTTTGAAAAAGTTAAAAAGTGGTTTTCTTAAAATCTTATTTGGTATACTTACCAAATAAGGTTATAAAATGAAAAATATAATAAGTCTTTTTCTTATAATTGTTTTTTCTACTTCTTCTTTATATTGTAATGATATTTTTACCAAAAAAGAAAAAGAGTTTATAAAAAACAACCCTTCTATTAAAGTAGGAATAGAAAGAGATTGGCCTCCTTTTGATTTCGTTAATGATAATATACACAAAGGCTTAGTTAATGATTATTTAAAAATCATTAGCAATAAAACGAACTTAAACATTGAGTATGTAACAGATACTTGGTCTAACTTACTACAAAAAGCAAAAAACAAAGAGATTGATTTACTTCCAGTAATAGCAAAAACAAAAGAGAGAGAAAATTTTTTACTTTTCACGGATAAATACTTAGAAATAAGGGACTATTTATTCTCAAAATCAATAAATTTTAATAGCTTAGATGATCTAAAGAATAAAACTTTAGCTATACCAAAAGATTATGCTTACGGAACATACATAATAAAAAACTATCCCAAAATAAAAATTTATGAAGTGAAAAATGTCCTAGAAGCCTTAAATGCAGTTTTAGAAAATAAAGCAGATGCCCTAATTTCAAATCCAGCTGTAGTAAACTATTTAACCAAAAAACATAACATAAAAGATATTGTTGGTAACTTTAATTTAGATTACAATAAAAACAGTCTATTTATGGCAACAACAAAGGAAAATAAAACATTAAATAATATTATAAACAAAGTGCTTAGAAATATTACAAAAGAAGAAAAACAAAATATATATTATAAATGGGTCTTTTCAACAAGCAAAGAAATAAATATTAACTCTACACTTTCTTTAACAAAAGAAGAAAAAGAGTTTATTTTAAATAAAAAAAGAGTAACTATTGGAAATGAATTAGATTGGATTCCATATGATTATAATGAAGATGGTATTGCAAAAGGTTATATAATTGATTATATAAAACTTCTATCAAATAAGTTAGGTCTTGAACCAGTATTTGTTACTGATAAATGGTCAAATTTAGAAAATAAAGTAAAAAATAAAGAAATTGATATTCTTCCTGTTCTTGCCAAAAATCAAAAAAGAGAGGAATATTTAAACTTTACTACAAGAATTTTAACTCAAGAATTAACTATAGTTACAAAAGTATCAAAAAATGAGATAATAAATCTAGACGATTTAGCAAATAGAAAAATTGGTATGATAAAAAAATGGAATTTAACTGAACTAATTAAGAAAAATTATCCTTCAATCAAAGTCATAGAGTTTGATTCTATTGATGATATTTTAGATGCAATAAAACACAACTTTATTGATGCAACAATCCAAAATGAATTACTTGCTAAATACTATATAAACCAGAAAATATATGAGTCTGATTTAAAAACTGTTGGAGTAATAGAAGTAAATGGTTTTAAAAAAGATCTTTTTATAGGAGTTAGAAAAGATTTAAAGATTCTTCAAACTCTTTATAATAAAGCTTTAAAAAATACCACTGAAACAGAAAAATTAATTCTAAAAAATAAATGGCATAATAGTTCTAAAGGCTTAATTCTTTCAGATGAAGAAAAAGAATTTATACAAAATAATGTAATAAATATCTCATTCACTTCAAATTGGAGACCCTTTAGCTATGTAAAAGATAATCAACCGCAAGGATTAGCCTATGATTATTGGAACCTTATAAGCAATAAAGTTAATTTAAAAACAAACTATATTTTTGAAGATAAATTTACAAAGTCCTTAGATTTAATAAAAGAGAAAAAAAGGGATCTTCTTTTATTAACCTCGAATACAAAAGAAAGAGAAGAATACTCAATTTTTACTAATACAATCTTCAAAACTCCAATCGGTATTGCAACTTTAAAAGATGAAAACTATATACCTGATGCATCATATTTAGAAGGGAAAAAAGTTGCAGTTGGAAAAAACTATACAGCACAAAAACTATTAGAAGAAAAATATCCTAAAATAAGTTTTGTAGAGACAAAAAATTTAAAAGAAGCTCTTGAATTATTATCAGAAAATAGAGTTTATGCAGTAATTGATAGTATGCCAGCCTTATCTGATCAAATAAAAGAGTTTGCCTTTACTAATATAAAGATATCTGGAAGTACTAAAGTTGTTTTCAATATGAAAATGATGATTAGAGATGATTATACTATTTTAAGGTCTATCATTAATAAAGTACTTTTAAATATTACAGAAGAAGATAAAAAAATTATTAAGAATAAATGGATTAATCTAGAATATGAAGAAAATTTTAATTATTCATTAATCTGGAAAATTGTTTTAGGATTTACTATTGTTTTAATATTTGTGATTTATAAAAACAGACAACTTTTACAATATCAAGAAGAGTTAAATGAAACTAAAACAAATTTAGAAAACTCTATAAAAAACTTTAAATTATTACTCGATGTAAATATTGCAGGAATCGTAATAATAAATGATAATAAAATAAAATATATAAATGATGAATTAACAAATATTTTGAAAATAGATTCTAAAAATGATTTATTAGAAAAAGATTTGCAGATATTATTTGAAAACTATACAATAGAAGATTTATTGATAAAAACTAAAAATAATGAATCCTTTGAATTAGAATTAACATATAATAGTAAAATAACAATACCAGTACTTGTAAAAGTAAAAGATATTGTATATGATAAAAAGAAATCATATATTATTTCCATAATTGACTTAACAGATATAAAGAATAAAGAAGAATTACTTTTACAACAATCTAAAATGGCAAGCTTAGGTGAAATGATTGGTAATATTGCCCACCAATGGAGACAACCTTTATCTACAATTTCAACTGCGGCTTCTGGTGTAAAAATACAAAAAGAGTTTAATTCGCTAACAGATGAAATGCTTATAACTAGCCTAGATACAATAACACAGACAACACAATTTTTATCTCAAACAATCAATGATTTCCAAAACTATATTAAAGACGATAAGAAAAAAGTTTTATTCTATGTAAATGATAGTTTTGAAAAAGTTTTATCTATATTAAATGCTTCTTTTATTAATCATCATATTGAAGTAAAAAAGGATATAGAAAATATAGAAGTGTATGGTTATCCTAATGAATTAAATCAAGTATTATTAAACATTTTTGCAAATTCAAAAGATGCATTAAAAGAGAAAGAAAGTATAGAAAAATATATTTTTATAAAAACTTATAAAAAAGATAATAATGTTTATCTAGAAATAATTGACAATGGTGGTGGAATAAAAAAAGAGATTATAGAAAAAGTATTTGAACCATATTTTACTACAAAACACAAATCACAAGGAACAGGCTTAGGTTTATATATGACACACAAAATCATTACTGAAAGTATGATGGGTAAAATAAAAATAGAAAACTGTAAATATAAAACTTTTGATAATTGTACAAAAGTTACAATCTCACTTCCAATAGATTAAACTCCTTAAATAGCATATATAAAGGGCTATTTAAAAAAATATAAATATAATAATCGAAATAAAAATATAAACTCATTAGACACACGAAGGAAAATAATGTCAAATTATTTAGAGAATACACCAGATAATAATGGTTATTTTGGAAGATTTGGAGGTTCTTTTATCCCTCCTGTTTTAGAAAAACCATTCGAAGATATAAAAGAAGCATATGAAAAAATCAAAAAAGACCCAAAATTTATTGAAGATTTAAAATATGTAAGAAAACATTATCAAGGAAGACCAACTCCAATTAGCTTTGCAAAAAACTTAAGTGACTACTGTGGTGGGGCAAAGATATATTTAAAAAGAGAAGATTTAAATCACTCAGGAGCTCATAAATTAAATCACTGCATGGCTGAAGTAATTTTAGCTAAGCACATGGGATATAAAAAAGTTATAGCTGAAACAGGAGCTGGGCAACATGGTGTTGCATTAGCAACTGCTGCTGCTTATTTTGGATTAGAGTGTGAAATTCATATGGGTGAAGTAGATATAAAAAAAGAACACCCAAATGTTGTAAGGATGAGAATTCTTGGAGCAAATGTTATTCCTGCAACCCATGGTTTAAAAACTTTAAAAGAGGCAGTTGATTCAGCTTTTGAATCATATATTAATCAAGCTGATACTGCTATTTATTGTATTGGTTCAGTTGTTGGACCACATCCTTTTCCTATGATGGTAAGAGATTTCCAAAGTATTATTGGAATAGAGTCAAGGGAACAATTTTTTGAACATGAAGATAGCTTACCAAACAATATTGTCGCTTGTGTTGGTGGTGGTTCAAATGCAATGGGAATTTTTTCAGGCTTTATTGATGATAAAGAAGTAAACCTTTATGGAGTTGAGCCAATGGGTAAAGGTGATAAAATAGGAGAACACTCTGCAACTTTAACTTATGGAGAAGAAGGTGTAATGCACGGATTTAACTCTATTATGTTAAAAGATGAAAAGGGAGAACCTGCTGCTGTTCATTCTATTGGTTCTGGAATTGACTACCCATCAGTTGGACCAGAGCATGCCCATTTAAAAGATATAGGAAGAACTAAAGTTGGTCTTTGTAATGATGAAGAAGCAGTAAATGCTTTCTATAAACTTTCTCAACTTGAAGGTATTATTCCAGCATTAGAATCTGCTCATGCAGTTGCTTTTGCAATGAAACTTGCAAGTAAACTAGCAAAAGATGAGACTATTTTAGTTAGTTTAAGTGGTAGAGGTGACAAAGATATTGATTTTGTTGTTGAAAACTACCCTATTCCAAATGCAAAGTTTTAATACATGAATAAGAGTAATTAAATTTCACAAAGAGATTTAATTAACTCTTTAAACTTTTTTATAGACAACTCTAAAGAAGAAGAGTTGTCAAAATTTATAAGATTTTTACAGTTGATCTTAGAATAAGTCCTATTTAACCTATTTTCAATCTCTTCTTTTGACTCCCTAGCTCTTTTTTCAAGTCTTGTTTTTAAAACTTCTTTTGAAACAGTAATATTTATGGTAATTACATTTTTGTAATTACTTTCAAAATCTTCTATTTTTGACCTTGAAATAGATATTATATTTGCACCTTTTTTTATTGATGACTTTGAAATTCCATAGTTATTACCATGTGCATACCATGATGAAATAAAAAAACCATGGTTTTGTAAAATAGAAAAAGCACTTGTTTCTAAAAAATAGTTATTTTCATTTTTATCAGGCTTTCTTGTTATATACCTTCTTACAAAATTAATATCATTAAAGTCATTTTTTAATGCTTTTAACAAAGTATCTTTTCCAGAACCACTGTTACCAACAATTAATATAATTTTTTCATCCATGTTAATCTACTAATTATTTTTTTCAAACTATACCATAAAAATTATCTTTATTATATTTTGCAGTAAGATGTAAAATACTTCTATATATTGTAACCATATTATTTTCCTTATATTTTTAACTATTATAAAGAAGTAAAATTACACAACGATTACAACTTGTAACTAAAAAATATCTCAAAAAAGTATATTTTTGTATTTTTTAAAATTAATATTTTTTTATAAGTATTTTTTAAGATATTATTATAAAAGGTCAATATTACTTGACTTGAGTCAAGTAAAAGTAAAAATTTATTTGCTTTTATTAAAAAAGGTAAATAAAACTTGACTTTTTTATTATAATTAATATAGAATTCAATTTTAGTAGTAATATTTAATTTACTTTTAAAATAAAGCTATTTTTTTATTGAAAAAAAAGCTTTTTCTATGAAGGAGACGTTATGAAAAAATATCTATTAGTGATGTTATTTCTATCAAGTGCACTGTTTGCACACACAACTGTAAGTGATGCTAACCAAGAAATTATTACAAATATGCTTGCATATGAAAAAACTGGTAATACTCAATTGGGGGAAATGTTTGTATATCTTCAAACAAAAATATTTGAAAATGCTTATTTATCAATTATTCTAATTGTGCCATTAGTATTTTTAATTCATTTCTTAATTATCGGACCAAAAAAATTCAGTCATGATGGTAAAAAGTATTATGTATTTAGTTTATTTAATAGAATAATACACGCAATGGCAGCTATTTCATTCTTAATAATTATTCCTACAGGATTAATTATGATGTTTGGTTCAACATTTGGTGGAGGAGAGTTTGTAAAAGCTTGTAAAGAACTTCATGCTGTTTCAACTATTCTTTTTATGATAAGTGTAGTACCAATGTTTTTAATGTGGCTTAAAAGTATGCTTTTTACTAAAGAGGATATAAAATGGTTTATGATTTTAGGTGGTTATTTATCTAAAGAGAAAAAACCTGTTCCTGCAGGAAAATTTAATGCTGGACAAAAAATGTGGTTTTGGGTTTGCACTATTGGTGGAGTTGCAATGATTTTTACAGGTGCAACACTATATGTTCAAGATTTAAATTTAGCAGTTTTAACTATGTTTGGTTTAACAAAAATTGAAATGCTAAGAATATGTATTATAGTACATAGTGCAGTAGGTCTTGCAATGGTTGCATTATTCTTTACTCACTTATATATGTCTGTTTTTGCAATTAAAGGTGCAATTGTTAGTATGATTAATGGATATAAAGAAGAGGAAGAAATGAAAATTCTTCATAGTTCTTATCATAAAGAGCTTGAAAAAAATTAGTAGTAACTTTATAAATACAAAGGATTATATTCCTTTGTATTAATTACAATCTTCTTTCTTAGATAAAAACTTTAATTCATCACAAGAAAAACCTGCTTTTTTTCTAGCTTCAATATTTAATTGATATTTTTTTGTTGTACTACCTGGAAATACTTTTTCTAAAATCTCTATGTAAGTTTTTTCAGGGTCTAAACCTTGTCTTTTGCACTCAAACTTAAACCACCTATCACCTTTTGTTACATGGTCAACCTCTTCTTCTAAAATAACCTTTAAAGCATTTAATATCTTTTCATTAAAATCATCTAAATTTGAATTTAATTTCTCCATAATTTTGGGATTTTGTTCTAAGCCATTTGCTTCTAAAAATCTTGGAACAACTGCCATTCTTGATAATAAATCTGGGGTACTTTTCATTGCTTCAAAAAGATTTGTATGTACCTCAAGTTCTCCATAATATGATCCTAATTCTTTAAGTAAACCTTCAAGCATTTCAAAATGTCTAACTTCATCATTTGCAACTTCTAACCAATCATCATAATACTCTTTTGGTAAGTTTTTAAATCTCAAAGCAGCATCTAAAGCTAAATCTATGGCGCTATATTCTATATGTGCAATAGTATGTAAAAGAATTACTTTCCCTTCATTTGTATTGAAATACTTTGGTGTTTTTACCTCTTTTGGTAATACAATTTTTAAAAAATCATAATATGATGGATTTTTTAGCTCATATGGTGTATAATTGTAATCAAATTGTGATTTTTTGTTTAAATAATCGTTATAAAAGGCTTTGAAGTCACTAATCTTTTTTTGAGGGTTAGCTTCAAGTACGATTTTTTCTAGCCTTAAATGATAATGCATAATCTTCCTTACAGTTTTAATTTAATATACTAGATTAAATTTTAGCTAACTAAGGATTAAAGAACTATGTCATTAAAAGTCCAACCAATGGGTGATTATCAAACAAACTGTTACATTATTACTGTAGATGGGAAAGATTTTATTATTGATCCAGGTGTAGGTGCTACAAGATGGGTTTTACAAAATGTTCAAAACCCTGTTGCCATTTTAAATACACATGGACATTTTGACCATGTGTGGTCAAACAAAGAAGTGAGTGATAAATTAGGTTTAAAAATTTATACTCCAGAAGAAGACAATTTTATGCTAGAAAAAGACCCTTATGGGTTTGGTATGACTCCTTCATGTGCTGATGTATTAGTTAAGCCAGATGAAGAGTTTGATTTTGATGGAATAAAAGTAAAATTTCATTATTTTCCTGGTCATACTCCTGGATGTTCTGCAATTGAGATAGATAGCCACTTATTTTCAGGGGACTTTATCTTTAATAACTCAATTGGAAGAACAGATTTTCCTTTTTCTAGTCCAGAAAAAATGAAAAAGAGTATAGATAAGATATTAGCATGGAATAAAGATATTAGAATATATCCAGGTCATGGTCCAGCTACATCTTTAAATAGTGAAAGAAACTCTTTGTTAAATTGGAAAAATTATTTATAACAGTTAGGTAAAAATATGAATTATAACAAGTTGAATTCTTATAGTTTTCAAATGATTATTGCATTAAATGATCACTTAAAAACTTTAAATAAATTAGATGATATTTTTGCATATCTATCATCTTATTTAAATAAAGATTTTGGGATATCTAAAATAAAAGCATGTATTAATAATAGAAGCATTTATTCTAATATTGAGGAAGATAAAGAGCTTAAAAGAAAAAATTTATTTATCAAACTTGATGAAAATGATGAACTAGAAATAACGTTCTATTTTAATTCAGAACAAGAAGAAGATAAAATTGAATCTACTACAGATATAATAAGAACAACATTTAACTTAATTTCTCAAACTATATATAATAAATATCTAACATCTCAACTTAAAGAGTTATCATTAAAAGATACATTAACAGGTCTTTATAATAGACAATATGTAGATGAATATCTAAAAACAATTCTTCCTCTTTCATCTAGAGAGAAAAAGAAAATAGCTTTTTTAAAAATTGGTATTGACCATTTTAAAGCTGTTATTGATGAATTCGATTATAAAATAGGAGATAAAGTTTTAAAAGAGTTAGCAGTTAGCTTAAAAAACTCTGTTAGAACTTCTGATATAGTTTCAAGAATTGACTCAGATGAGTTTTTAGTTATTTTACATAATGTAGAAAGTGAAGAAAATGCAATAAAAGTTGCAGAAAAAATAATAGAAAACTTTAAGAAGAAAAAAGTTATTGTTAACATAAGTACAAATCAAATACTTATGAAAACAATTTGTGCTGGTATTTCTATGTTTCCTGATGATGCAAACAAAACAGAAGAGATTTTTAGATCTTCTGATATTGCCCTTTATGAAGCAAGGAATAAAGGTAGAAGTCAACTTTTCAAATTTAAAAAAGAAGAGACAAATACAATAGATCTTTTTTAAGGAACAAAATGAAAAACAATATTTTAGAATTAGTAAAATCAGCAAAAACAAATGAAAAAGATTATAAAGCGTTAGAAAATATTTATAAATTATATGACCAATTACAATACTCTTCAAACTTAAAACAAATGGCAGAAGACATATACCTTTGGTTACATACAAACTTTGAAGTTGACAATGTGACTTTTGCTTTATTTGATATTGAAAGAAATAATAGAGAGAATGTTTTTATTGAAGGAGATGAATTTTATTTAGATGATTCCTTATCTTTTTTCTTTATTATTAATACACATACAAATCTAAATGCCATAGTATCATTTTGTGCCTCATCAAAGGAACATCATAATATTTTATCAGAACAATACAATGTAATTGAATCTGCACTATTTCAAATTTCACCTATTATTCAAAATGGTATTATTAAGAAAAACTTTATTGAATCACTTTCTTTAGACTCAGTTACAAAAGTTTATAATAGACATTATCTAATTGAAAACTTAAATAAACAAATAACACTATCTAAAAAAGAGTATAAAAGTATTTACTTCTTAATGGTTGGTGTTGATCACTTTAAAGCTGTTATTGATGAGTTTGACCATGAAATTGCAGACCAAGTATTAGTTGAACTTGCAAGGGTTATTCACTCAAACATCTCAGAATTTGACATGGTTGCAAGATTAAGTGGTGATGAATTTTTAATATCAATGCTTAGTACAACAAGTGAAAGTGAAATAGCTAAAATTGCACAAAATATAATAAATGATTTTGCAAAAATAAAAGTAATAGTAAATGATGCAGGACATACTTTACAAAAAACAATTTGTATAGGATATGATGTATTTAATACCTTAGATAGTGATGATAATATTGATAAAACTATTAAAAATGCTGATATAGCTCTATATGAAGCAAAAAATAGAGGAAGAAGCCAGTTCTTTAATTATAAAGACTTAAAACCAGATGACACAGTAGATTTATTCTAATCTATTGTATCTTTCTGGCTTTCATATAAACTCTCTTAGGTGCTGGATAACCTTCAACTGTTCTACTTGGATCTTCTGGGTCTAAAAAATCTTCTAAACTTTGATCAAATGACCATTTTGTTTTTCTTTGTTCTTCATTTGTAGTAGTTGTTGTAGCAATTACTTCAATATTTTCAAAACCTGCCCTACTCAACCAGTTTCTTAAAGCAGGAATAGTTGGAATAAAATAGATATTTGGAATTTTTGAATATCGTTTATTTGGAGTTAAACAAATTTCTTCTTCTCCATCTATCATAAAAGTATCAATTAAAATCTCACCCTTTGAATTTAATCCACGTGCCAATGATTTTAAAGTTCCAACTGGATCTGGTCTATGATATAAAACACCAAGCATAAAAATAAAATCAAACTTATGATTATAATATTCTAAATGCTCTACTCCAAGCATCTCATAGATAATATCTGATTTAACAAAATGATTAATAAACTCAAACTGATGTAAAGTTAAAGGAGCAGGATCAAAACCAATCAATCTTTTTGGCTTATCTTCAAGCATTCTAAACATATAATATCCGTTGTTACAACCAATATCTGCTACTACTTTATCTTTTAAATTAAAATGAGGCCTAATAAGATTATATTTTATATTACTTTGCCATTCACTATCAATTTCAAGACCAAATAGATTAAAAGGACCTTTTCTCCAAGGAATAAGTTTTTGTGCTGTTTCTTCTATTAAAGCAAACTCATTATCAGTTAAATCCTCTTTTTTTCCAATAGTAAACCAATCACCATAATCTATGTGCAATTTCTCTTTATGTAAATCAAAAACCTTTAATAATTGATTATACCAAGGTTCAACATTTTTCCATTTTCGACAATCGTCTTTTTTCTTTTTAAGTTCTTCTAAATTCATTTGGCAATTATAATCTTAATTTAGTTAAAAACTTGTTTTAAATCAAGAATAAGTAAAGTTTTTTAGTTATAATAACGAAATTTTGGGAAAAACACTTTCTACACGTTAATTAGATAGATTTTACGTATAATTAACATTAACTTTTAAAAAAAGGATTTATATTGAAACAGCTAACTGATGTCTTGTTCTCCTTCAAGACAACACTTATTCTTTTAGCTCTTCTGGCCATTGGGGCTGGAGTAGCTACTTTCATCGAAAATGATTTCGGTACATCATCTGCGAGGGTTCTTGTATATAACCACTTTTGGTATGAAACAGTATTAGTTTTAACCACTATTAATCTTGCAGGAATAATTTATAAATATAAAATGTGGAGACATAAACCAAGGTTTATTTTCCATTTATCTTTTGTTGTGATATTAATTGGTGCAGCTGTAACTAGATATGTTGGTTATGAAGGTATCATGCAAATTAGAGAAGGTCAGATTCAAAATAGAATGATATCTTTAGAGCCATACTTACAAGTTAAAATCAAACAAAAAGATGCAACTTACTACAAAGAATATCCAATGGAATTCACAGCTTTAGGTAGCAATGATTTCTCTCACTCTATTTCTTTTGATAATAAAGAATTAATAGTAGATTTTAATAATTATCTTTATGCAAAAAAAGGTAAAAATGATATGGGTATTTTAACAGTTGATGTTTCATTAAATGGGGAAACAAAAACTGTAAAACTTCCTGGTAAAAGAGGAATGAAAGGTGTTACAAAAGTTGAAGACTTTGGTGATACTGTTGTAACATTAGAGTATGGTTCAAAAACGCTTGAACTACCTTTTGCTATTCAATTAAAAGACTTCCAACTTGATAGATATCCAGGTAGTATGGCACCATCATCATATGCTTCAGAAGTAACAGTTATTAAACCTGATGGAAAGAAATATGACTATAGGATTTTTATGAATAGAACACTACACGAAGGAAATTTCTTATTCTTCCAAAGTTCATATGACCCAGATGAAAAAGGAACTGTATTATCTGTAAATAATGACCCAGGAAAATGGCCAACTTATTTAGGATACTTTTTACTGGCTTTAGGACTTATTTGGAATCTTTTTGATAAAAAATCAAGATTCTGGAAACTTACTAAATACGTAAGTGGAAAAAATCTAGCTTCTATTGTAGCTGCCTGTTTTATTACTTTTGCAAGTACAAATTTACAAGCAGAAGATAAATTAGCTAATTTTACTCCTGATAAAGTAGAGATTGAAAAATATCTAGAGAGATTTAAAAACGATTCAGCAGAAACTGCAAAAAACTTCTCTGAAATAGTTGTTCAAAGTAATGGTGGAAGAATGAAACCACTTGATACTCTTAATCATGAAATTCTTAGTAAGCTTTCTGGAAAAGCATCAATGTTTGGTATGAATGCAGACCAAGTTGTATTAGGAATGCTTACTAGACCAGAAATCTGGCGTAATATGAGAATGATCAGAATTAAAACACCAAAACTAAAAGAGTTTTTGGGTATTGAACAAGATAGAAAATATATCGCTTTTACAGAAGTATTTAAAGACAATAAATATATTCTTCAAGAAGAGACTCAAAGAATCTCAATGATTAGTCCTAATCAAAGAGGGACTTATGAAAAAGATATTGTAAAACTTGACGAAAGATTAAGTATTTCATATATGGTTTATAATGGGAGTTTATTTAATATATTCCCTAAAACTGGGGCTCAAAAACTTGAAAATAATAAATGGTACTCTCCTTTAGATGCAATTCAAGGTTTTGAAGGAGATAATCAAAAAGCAATAGAAACTCTTGTAAGAGGATTTTTAAACTCAGTAATTAGTGAAAAATGGGAATTATCTAATAAATTTATAGGAATGATTCAAGAGTATCAAAGACAAGTTGGAAAAGAAGTAATGCCTCCACAATCTCAAATTGAAAGAGAAATTGCATTTAACAAACTACAAATCTTTGAAAAGTTAACACTTGCATACCTTTTAGTAGGATTTATTATGTTAGTTGTTGCATTTATTGTAGTATTTAATCCAAAAATTAAACCAAGAAAAACTACACTATTCTTCTTTATAATGTTAAGTTTATTATTTGCAGCACATACATTTGGTATGGGATTTAGATGGATTATTTCAGGACATGCTCCTTGGTCAGACACCTATGAATCATTACTTTATATTTCATGGTCAGCAGTATTTGCAGGGGTAGTATTCTTTAGAAAATCTTTACTTGCCTTAAGTGCTTCTATTATAGTTGCAGCTATTTTTATGTTTACAGCTCACTTAACAAGTATAGACCCACAAATAACAAACTTAGTTCCAGTACTTAAATCTTATTGGTTAACTATTCATGTATCTATATTAACAGCTTCATATGGTTTCTTTGGACTTAGTGCAATTTTAGGATTTATGACTTTAATATTATTTATTTTCAGAAAAAATAGACCACACCTTGATGAAACAATCAAACAAGTAACAGCTATTAACGAGATTTCATTAATTATTGGACTTAGTGCAATAACTATTGGTAACTTTTTAGGTGGTGTTTGGGCAAATGAGTCTTGGGGTAGATATTGGGGATGGGATCCAAAAGAGACTTGGGCTTATGTTTCAATTGTAATTTATGTATTTGTAGTTCACATGAGATTTGTTAAAAAACTTAACACTCCATATGCTCTATCTGTTGCATCATTATTAGCATTTTCTTCAATTTTAATGACATATTTTGGAGTTAACTTCTACTTATCTGGTCTGCACTCATATGCAACAGGTGATCCAGTTCCAATTCCAATGTGGGTTTACTACGTAACTGCTTTAGTATTTATAACTATTGCATTAGCATTTAAAAACAGAAATCTTAAAGACGATATTTGTCATACAAAAAAATAGATTAAGTCTTCGGACTTAATCTTTTCTTTCAATAATTACTTAATTATTTTAAAATATAAAACAGACTATAATCATCCTTTAGAAGGATAATTATAAAATGAATCAAGATAATCTTCAAGATATTATAAAATCAACAAAGAATTTACGATTACTTTACATAGAAGATAATGAAGATGTTAGAGAACAAACTCTAAAAATGCTTCAAATTTTTTTTGATGATATAGTTGTAGCAAATGATGGACAACAAGGATTAGAAGAATTTCAAAAAAATAACAAATTTGAATCTACTTCATATGACTTAATTATTACTGATATAGAAATGCCACAAAGAGATGGTATTTCAATGATTACTGCTATTAGAGAGTTTGATAGTGATATCCCTATTTTAATATTTTCAGCACACAGTAATACTGATTACTTTTTAAAATCAATAAATGCAGGAATTGATGGCTATATTCTAAAACCATATAATATAGAGCAAATATCAAATTCATTGATGAATATTATAGAAAAAAATAAACTTATACCTACAAATGAACATATTACACATCTTCATGATGATTTTATTTGGAATAATCAAGAACAAACTCTATACAAAGATGAAGAAGCAATAAAACTTACTAAAAATGAAACAAAATTATTTAAACTATTCATAAAGTCAAAAGGTTCATTAAAGACTTATGATGAAATAGATAACTATATTTTTAATGAATTTAGTGATACAAATAAAAGAGTTAGAAACCTAGTTTCAAGATTAAAAAATAAACTTAGTTGTGAAATATTTGAATCTATTTATGGTCATGGGTATAAACTAAAATATAAAAAATTTATTTAAATATATAGGAACTTCATGGCATTAATAATGTTTGATATGGATGGTACACTAATAAATAGTAGTGCCCCATTAGTAAATACGATCAATTATGTAAGAGAAAATCTTGGACTTGAAACACTTGAAAAAAATATTATCTTAGAGAGTGTAAACGATCCTAAAATAAATGCTGCCCAGTTTTTCTATGGTACTTCTAAATTTACTTTAGAACAACAAAAACTCTTTGAAGATTATTATGATGCAAATTGTTTAAACGGTTTAGAACTTTATGCTGGAATTAAAAAATTGATTGATGATTTAAGTTCTGAGTTTACGCTTACTGTTGCAACAAATGCAAACTCTATTTTTGCTAGAAAAATGCTTGATCACTTAGAAATTGGACACTATTTTAATACCATACTAGGTTTTAATAATGTTAAAAATCCAAAACCACATCCTGAAATGATTAATAAAATCCTAGAAACACATAAGATACAAAATACAAAAGCACAAGTTATAGGTGATTCACACAAAGATATCATGGCTGCATCAAAAGCAGGAGTAGATTCTGTTTTAGTTAACTGGGGATTTTCAAATCACACAAAAGATGCTATTGAAACAATTGAAGAACTTGAACTAAAAATAAAAAATAAGTTTTTTATATAAGCTTATAAATAATTGGAAGTTTTATAGTTACCTCTTTACTTACTTTCGGGAAATATGCTGAAGCTTCATAAATAGCTTTTATAGTACTTTTTCTAAGAAGCCTGTGTCCTTTTATTGTTTCTATTTCACCTAAAATTCCACTTTTAGATAATCTAAACTTTACTAAAACTTCCCCTTGAATATTTAACCTTTTTGCTCTTGATGAATATTTTATATGCTTTTGTATCTCTTTTTGAATAAGCAATAAGTTTTTATGTAAAAATTCTTGTTCATAGTTATATACTTTTTTTTCTAAAATCTCTTTTTTTTCTTTTTTTTCTTGAACTTTCTTTGAAGAAGTAGTTTCTTTTTTGATTTTTTCTTTTTGTATTTCTTGTTTTACTACTCTTTTAGGTTTTGATATAACTTTCTTTTTTTGTTTTTTTACAGGCTTCTTTTTCTTCTGTTTTTTAATAACTTCTTTTTCAGGCTTTTTCTCTTCTTTTATTTGTTTTACTTGCTTTTTTTGCTTTTCAATATTTACAAAGTTTAAAGAGATTTTTTTCTCATCTACTTTTTTATCTACAACTTTAAACTCATTAAAGCTAAACAAAATTGCTCCAAATAAAGCTGTATAAAGTATAGTTGTAATAAAAAAAGATGAAAAGTATCTACTCATTTTGGGTCACTATAGATATATTTAAAAAATCTTTTGACTTTAAAAAGTCCAACACTTTAACAAAACTATTAAAATCAGCCTCTTTATCACTTCGTATTAAGATTAAAGAGTCATAGTTTAATTTTAAAAGCTCTTCTTCTAAGTTTTCAAAAGTGATTTTCTTTTTATTTACATAATAAAAATTCTGTGCATCAATATAGATTGTAAACTCTTTATTCTCTTTTAGTTTTTTAGCACTTTTAGTCTCAGGTAAAGATACAGGGATAACTCCTTTAGCAATAAAAGTTGAAGTCATCAAAACTATTGCTAAAAGAACTAATAATACATCAATAAAAGGAATTACATTAATTGAATCAAACTTTTTAATCTTCATAGCTACTTTCTAAAACCTCTGCATATCTTGATAAAATATTATAAAAAATCATTGATATAATTGCTACAACAAGTCCTATTGCTGTTGCTTTAAGTGCAAGGGCTAAAGAAGCCATAATCTTAGTTGCTTCAATATTTCCTTCACTCATAGTTATAAAAGTAAGCATGATTGCAAGAACTGTTCCAAGTAAACCAATATATGGAGAGTTTGATGCAATAGTTCCTATAAAAGTTAAGTTTTTTGTCAAGGCTACTTCTAATTTCTTTTTTGATTCATATTTTTTTACATCAAGTTTTCTGTAAAAAAGAACTCTTTCTATAAAAAACATAACTGCAATAAAACTCATAACTACAAGTAAAGCAATCACACCATAATCAACTAGATTTTTTAATAATTCGATATTCATAAGTCTATCCCTTATTCTCTTGTTTTATTATCACTATATTTAAAGAAGAGTGATTGTTTGTTTGCTTTTGATGTTGTATATGATTGTGCTCTGCTCTTTTTTGTGCTCCATATGTTTTAAATACATAACCTGTGTAAAAATTTAACCCCATATAAAAGATTATAAGTGCTGAAGCAAAAGGATATGCAAATACTTTTCTAAGTTTTGTTGAATCTAAAAGTTTTATTCTAGCAATCATAATAATAAATGCCCAAATATATGCAAGATGATTAAACATTTTGAATATATGTAGCCATGAGTCCCTTCTTGTAGCAAGTGGTTCTATATAGTTAAAATTTAAAGAAAAGGCTTGAATAAAGCCATTTACTATATTTGAAGCATAATGTAAAAAGAAAAACTCAATAACATGAGATAATCCACCAATGATAAATAAAGGAGCAAAAGCATAACCTAAAGTATAAAAAGTTTTTTCATAATCAACTTTTAAAATCTTTGAAGCAATAAACATTCCACCCCTACTTGCAATTATTACAAAAAATATTGCATAAGAAAAAGCAAAAAAACTACCTAAATTAATATTTGTATCAAGAAGAGTACTAAAATAATTAGCTGACTTCATCCAAATAAAATTGTCTGCAATTGCGGTTCTATTTAATGCATGGCTAAAATTTATTGCAAAAGATAAAATTGCAGTTAATAATATAATTGTCCAAATTTCAATTTTTTGTATTTTAAATTTTTCGAATAACATATGAGAAGGTTTTTTAATTTTGAAAGCAACATTCTGACAAGAAACTGCACAATCCATACATAAAGTGCAATCCTCCATTGTTTTCTTCTTAGCAAAAGTAAAAGGTTTTAAATTATAAGCACATGCATTAGCGCAATCAAAACTTTCACATGAAGAACAACCTTCTTTATATGTTTCCAATTTTGTAAAGCTTACTTTTGAAAAGGCTTTTGTTACACTACCTAAAGGGCAAATATATTTGCAATAAGCCATATCTTTATAAATAAAAAAAACAACAAATGAAAGTATAGTTAATATAAAGAAAAATAATGCAGTATTTAAAGGTGTTCTATAAATACCTGGAAATGAAAATATTAAAAGCCAATATCCTATAATTAAGATTGATAAACCAATAAAAGGATTTTTTAATACCTCTGGCATTTTTTTATTTAATCCATATTTTGATATATATTTTCCTAAAAAACCATGAGGACAAATACCACAAAAAACTCTACCCAAACTAGCTAAAGTAATTACCATAAAAAATGGCCAAAACAGTCCCCAAAAAAGGCCTGTGGTAAACTTGTTTTCTAGTTTAGTTGGATAAACAAAACCAAAATATATTGCATAGATAAACAAAAATAACATAATTGTTCTAAAAATCAAAAGAAAGCTTTTATTTTTAAATATAAAAGCAAGAAATGATATTGAAAAAATATCATTTCCATCTTTTTTAATAATTTTATTCATAATAAATACTTTTTATAAACTAAAAGTTTATAGTTATGCCAGTGTAATAATATCTTTCTCCAGGGTCATTAGGAGTACCTCTTGAAGTCATATTATATGGCATAGTATTATTTGTTAAATTATCAATACCTAAGAATAAAGAAACATCATTATTTAATTTATAATCAAACTTTATATCTGCACTAGTATAATTACTATCAACATTAACTCTATTTTCATCCTGATCGTAGTAATTCATGTATCTTTTTATATCTAAATATGCTCCAAATTTATTAATTTCATATGAAAGATTAGTTTTCCAAGTAGTTTTAGCACTACCTGTTAATCTTTCATTTGTTGTTTTATCTTTAGCATCTAGAAATTCTAATCCAGTATTAAATTTAAAACCATTTTGAAAGTTATATGATAAAGAAAGTTCTGTACCATTTATTTCTGATTTATCAATATTTTGGTATGTGTAATATGAAGTAAATCCAGACGTATTAGCAACATATGAATTAATTAAATTTTTTAACTCAGATCGATGATGAACTATTTTTAAGTCTAAATTATCTTTATTATATGCAATTGCAAACTCATAAGTTTTTGACTCTTCGGGTTCTAAGTCTTTATTACCTGAAATATCTGAAACAAACGGTCCTCTTGATCTAGTAAAATGGCTATACATATTCGTAAAGCTAGGTGCTTTAAATGCTTCTCCATATCCTGTTCTAAAAGTAAAATTATCATATTTATACATAATTGATAATTTTGGGTTTACTGTACTTCCAAAATCACTAAAATCGTCATATCTAACACCTATATTTGTTGTTAAATTGTCTGTAATATTATATTCATTTTGAAGTAAAGCAAAATAGTTATCTCTTGTAGCATCTTTAGTATACATAGATACTTCAATATCATCTTTTTTATATCCGAACCCTAAGATATTTGTACTGTTATCTGTAGTAAAATGTCTAAAATAATTATTAAACTCTAACTGTTTATAATTAGTAGTTTCTTTTCCTGTCCCTCTATTTACTTCAGTGTCACTTTTCCCATAACTTAAACTTGTATCGTATATGAACTCTTCACCTGTATATTTATAATTACTTGTTGCTTGATATCTTTTTTCTTTTTCATATGTTTCATTAGCTGATGTATTAATACCTTTATCATTTTGATTTGCATATTCTAATTTATTTGTAAGAATGCTATTATCATTAA
The DNA here is from genome assembly GCF_004118855.1 of Arcobacter sp. CECT 8983. NCBI lineage: Bacteria > Pseudomonadati > Campylobacterota > Epsilonproteobacteria > Campylobacterales > Arcobacteraceae > Arcobacter > Arcobacter sp. CECT 8983. The sequence goes on from NZ_PDKF01000024.1 coordinate 65,396, forward strand.
TCTTAATTGTATGTCCATAGTTTAAAAATTTTCTTGACTCTTTTTTTAAATCTGTACTAACTTGACTTTTATCTTCTTTAAAATCTTCTTTTTTTCTCATTTCTAAAGCATAGTTATGTGTTACATCTCCAAAAGTTTTTGCTCCGCTAAACTTTGTAATATATGTATCTCTTTGACCAGTTTGATTTATACCAGATAAAAAAGTTAACTTATTATAATCTTTTTGCTTTTCTTTTTTTGTAATAATATTTATAACACCCGCTATAGCATCAGCACCATAAAGTGTTGACATAGGTCCTCTAACTACTTCTATTCTTTCAATATCTTCAAGTTGAATTGATGTTAAATCAAAAGAACCATATTTACCTGTTCTTCTTAATCCATCTATTAAAATCAAAGTATGTGAACTATCAAATCCTCTTATTGATATAGAAGAAGTACTACCTGCATCTTTTATATTCAAACCTAAGACTTTATTATTTAATAATTGAGGAACACTTCTCGCATATGTTTTTTCAATTGTTTTTTTATTAAGTACTTGTACACTTGCTTGGATATCATCAATGTTTTTTTCTTCACCAAATGATGTAGTACTAGAAACTAAAACCTTTTCTAAATTATAAACATCTGAGTATGATATAGTAGAAATACATGCTAAAGCACATAGCGACAATCTAATTTTCATTATTATCCTTAAAATTTTATTAGAATAATAAATTAGATTTGTTAATTAATTATTAAATAATTGTTAAATAAATGTTAAATTTTACTTTTTTGATATTATATTCTTTAAATCTAAAATAAATTTATTGCCATTTTCAATAGGTTCTATCTTAATAGTAATAAAATTTTTGTCACAAAACTCTTTTACTATAGAAAGCCCTAAACCAAAACCTTCTTTCTCACTATTTTCTTGAAAATATTTTTCAAAAATAATAAACAAATTTTTCGTATCAATCTCTTTTCCAGTATTAAAAACTATTAGCTTTGTATCTTCAAAAGAGATTTCAACAAGTCCATCTTTTTTAATATTATATTTTAAAGCATTTGATAAAAGATTATCTATAGTTTTTTTAAAACCATTTTTATCGCTTTTTAAGATAGCATCTTCTTTTAAATCAACTCTAATTTCAATATCTCTTTTTATATCAGTAAACTTTTCTAAACTACTACTAATAAGCTCTTTTAAACTAAACTCTGTAATATCAATCTTGTCAATCTCTTTTTTAATTTGATACTCCATATTTTCATATAACTTTAGCAGTTCATTTGAAGCTTTTTTTATTCTTTCCAATCTTTTTAAAGCTTTTTCATCTTCTATTTTTTTTTCTAACATTTGTGTATTTAAATTAATAGTTGAAATAGGAATGTTTAACTCATGTAAAGTCTCTTTTACTGTTTTTTGTAAATTTTCATCACTTTTAAAAAGTGGTTCAAAAATTGATTTACTAAGAAGCAGATATAAAATAAGTCCAAAGATTAAAACTGTAATTGTTATAAGTAAAAAAGTATTTTGATTAAACCCAAATATTGATGTTAGATAGTAGTTTAAAAATAAAGACAATAAAAGTACAAATACTATTACAATAGAGTTTGTTATAAAAAAATTTCTTTTTTTAAAGTTCAAATTTATATCCTATACCTTTTAGATTTGTAATTGAATCTTTTCCAAATATTTTCTTTAAGTTATTGATATAAACTCTAATAGAACCTTCACTATAATCTTCACTATAAGACCAAAGTCTATTTATGATCATATCTTTGGTAACTATTGCTTCTTTTTGTTCTAAAAATAGTTCTAGTAAGTCAATTACTTTACTTGTAAGGTTTAAATCTTTTTCATCTTTTATAAGTCTTCTATTTCTTACATCAAAAACCATATTATTAGGTAAATTTATTTGTTTTTTTAATTTACCACTTCTTTTTAATAAAGAGTTTATTCTAAGTAATAATTCATCTAAATCAACAGGCTTTTTTAAATAATCATCACAACCACTTAAAAAACCTTTTGTTAACATCTCTTTATCTTTATGAGAAGTTAAATAAATAGTAGGAGTTGTATCATTGGCTTCTCTAAGTCTTTTTAATAACTCAATTCCACTTATTTTTGGAACATTTATATCTAATAAATATAAATCATATTTTTCTTCAAAACAGTAGTCTAAAACCTCTTCTCCATCTTTTGCACATTTTACGGTAAAACCCTCATCACATAGAAAGTCTTCTAAGGTCTCTAAAAAAAGTTCATCATCTTCTAAAATTAAAATCTTTATCAAAAAATAATCCTAAATCTTTATTTTTATAAAAAAATATATTATAATAACTAATGGTTAAAAAAACGTTAATTATATTATTGCTTCTTATCACAGCATTTTATGTTATCTCTGAAGAGAACATAAAAATTATTCTTTCTGGTATTGCAATTTTCCTAATTGGTATGCACTTTATGGAAGATGGCTTTAAACTATTTTCAGGAGGAACTTTAGAAAAGATTCTTGAAAAATTCACTAGCACAAAAATAAGAGCTTTAACAACAGGATTTATTGTAACTTCTATAGTACAGAGTTCTTCATTAATTTCTGTAATCGTAATCTCTTTTTTATCAGTTGAACTTATCTCTTTAGCAAAAGGTATTGCAATTATCTTTGGTGCAAACCTTGGTAGTACAACAACAGCATGGATTGTTTCTTCTTTTGGATTAAAACTAAAAATATCTGTTTATGCTATGCCTATGATTATCTTTGGTGTGATTTTTAGATTTTCTAAAAACAACACTTATGTAGGCTTAGGTAATATTCTTTTAGGCTTAGGTTTTATCTTCTTAGGTATTTCATACATGAAAGAAGGTTTTGATACTTTAAAAGACTCAATTGACTTAGCTGCTTACTCTGTAGGTGGATATTTAGGTATTTTTATTTATATTTTAATTGGAGCAGTTTCAACTGTTGTAATTCAATCAAGTTCTGCTACTATGGCTATTATTATTACTGCCCTAGCAGGAGCAAATATTTTATATATAGATGCCCTAGCACTAGCAATTGGAGCAAATATTGGTACAACAGTAACTGCTGTTTTAGGTTCTTTGACTTCAAATGAAAATGGTAAAAGACTTGCTTTTGCTCACTTTATTTTTAATATTTCAACAGGATTAATTGCGGTAGTTCTTATATACATACTAAAAGATTTAGTTGATATAATCTCACCACTATTTGGAATAGAACACGACAACTATACAATGAAATTAGCACTATTTCATACTATATTTAATTTACTTGGAATTATTGCTCTATTTCCATTTATTAATTATATTGTTAAGCTTGCAGAGAGATTTATTTCAGACAAATACCAAAAAAGTTCTAAGCCATTATATCTTGCAGAAGCTAATATAAAAATTCCATATAATGCCATGGTTTCTATTCAAAAAGAAACAATAAGATTATATGATCTTGCACAAAGTGCTATTTTACATGCCCTTTCAGTTCATACAAGCCAATTAAATACTAAAGATGATATTCAAAAAGTTGTTAATCAATATACAAAAATAGATACAAACTTAGATAATATATATCAAAAAGAATTGAAATCTTTATATAGTGACATTATTGAGTATGCTTTAATCTCTCAACAAAATATGACTCCAGAACAAAGTAAATATGTAACAGATTTGAAACAAGTCTCAAGTATAATTATACAAACACTAAAAGATACAAGAGATATTCAAAAGAATATTAACTTTTATCTAAATAGTAAAAATGAGAATATAAAAGAAGAATATAAATTTATAAAAAAAGAGATAGTTACTTTTATATTTGAAGTAAACGAATTAAAAAAAGATTTTGAAAGTGATAGTGTAACTGATGAATTAGAGGTTTCTACACAAATTCAAGTAGATAAAGAGAGTTTACAAAATCTTGATGTTATTCATAATGGAAGAATTGATTCTTTAATAAAAGAAGAAAAAATTACTTCAAAAATGGCAACTTCAGTCATAAATGATACTTCAAATGCATATACAATCTGCTCAAATCTTTTAACAATTGCAAATACTCTTTTTATTAGAGATAATAAGTTAAGAAAACTAGGAGAAGAAGATGAAGTTAAGTAAAATAATAGATTCTTTTGAAACCATTTTTCAATGGGATAATAAAGAGATTAAAGAAAATAAAAAAGAGATAGAAGAGTTAAAAGAAAAACTCTTTACAAAAAGAAAAAATCTAAAGAAAAAAATCAAAAAATGTGATGATTGTGAAGAGAAAAAAGATTTAGATAAAAAATTAAAAGCAGTAAAAAAGCTTATAAAGAAGCTTAAGAAAAACTCTTTTTAAGCCCTTTAAAGTTTTGTCTTAATGCTTCATAAGCCACAATCGATACAGAGTTTGCTATATTCAAACTTCTTGCATTGTTTGTCATAGGAATAGTTATACATCCCTCTTTATTCTTCTTTAAAATATGTTCTGGAAGTCCTGCATCTTCTCTTCCAAAATAGAAAAAGTCATTTTCTTCAAAGTCTGCTTCAAAATATACCTTATCAGTTTTAGTTGTAGCAAAGAAGTGTCTGTCATCTAATGGATGTTTTGCCCAAAAAGCTTCTATATTTTCGTATTCATATACTTCTAAATCAAACCAATAATCAAGCCCTGCTCGTCTTACTTCTTTTTCAGTAATCTCTCCAAATCCATAAGGCTTTATAAGGTGAAGCTTACAATTTAAAGCAAAGGCAAGTCTTCCTATAGTTCCTACATTACCTGGAATTCTTGGTTCATGAAGTACTATATTAAACATTATAAAATTACCGTTTTGTTTTCATGTACAAATACTCTATCTTCTAAAAGATATTGTAAAGCATTTGATAATACAATTTTTTCAACATTTCGCCCTGCTCTTCTCATATCTTGCCAAGAATAAGTATGATCAACATTTACAACATCTTGGAAAATAATTGGACCTTCATCTAAATCATCAGTTACATAATGTGCAGTTGCACCAATGATTTTAACACCTCTATGATGGGCTTGTTTATATGGATTTGCTCCAATAAATGCAGGTAAGAAAGAGTGATGAATATTTAGTACTTGTTGAGGAAAAGTATTAACAAATTTTGGTGTTAATATTCTCATATATTTTGCAAGCACAATTAGTTCAGGTTCATACTCTTTAATTTGTTCAATTACTAAATCCTCATGGGCTTCTCTATCCATATCTTCAGCACTAATACAATGAAATGGAATATCGAATTTTTCTACTAAATCTTTTAAATATTCATGGTTAGCTATTACAGCTTTGATATTTACATCAAGTTCACCATCAATATATCTAATAAGTAAATCCCCTAAAACGTGAGACTCTTTAGTAGCTAGAATTACAATATCTTTTTTTGATTTTTTATTTAATCTAATTGTTGAATTTGCAGGTAAAGCCTCATTTAACTCTTTTAAAAGTAAATCTCTATTTACTTCTCCTGAAATAACGGTTCTCATAAAAAATTTGTTAGTATCTTTATCAACATATTCTGCATTTGTTTCTATGTTTAAGTTATTTGCAAAAAGGATTTTAGAGACATTGTAAACAAGTCCCTTAGAGTCATGAGTATTAATTAAAAGTATATAATCTTTCATTTTGTTCCTAGTATTAGGTTTCAATAGAAGTTTTAACTTCTAGAGAAACCATTAATTCCAATTTATTTTAAGAATGGAATAATACCAAAATAAAGTTTTAAATCATTTTAGATAAGTTAGCTTTATATGTTTCTAAATCAAATTCTTTAACTCTTGCAACACCAGTTTCTACAGCTGCATTTGCAACTGCACTTGAAACTTCTACAAAAAGTCTTTTGTCAAATGGTACAGGAATAATATACTCTCTACCATAAGTTAAGTCTCCGAAATCTTTTTTAAGTTCATCAGTCAATGGCTCTTTTGCTAAATCTGCAATAGCTTTTGCAGCAGCCATTTTCATAGTCATATTTATTTTTCTTGTTTGTACATCAAGTGCACCTCTAAAAATAAATGGGAAACCAAGTACATTATTTACTTGATTAGGGAAATCACTTCTACCAGTTCCAACTATTGCTTTTGGTTTAACTTCTTTAACTTCTTCAGGGAAAAGTTCAGGAGTAGGATTTGCTAATGTAAATACAATTGGTTCTTCACTCATTAAGGCAATATGCTCTTTTGTAAATGTTCCAGGTCTTGATAAACCTAAAACCATATCTGCATCAGTGAAAGCCTCTTCTACAGACATAGGCTCATCTTGCATGAAGGCTTTTTTGTATTTATTTAAATCTTTTCTTCCTTTATGTATAACACCTTTAGAGTCACACATAATTAAGTTTTTTACACCTAGTTCTTTATACATAGTAGAACAAGCAATTGCAGATGCACCAGCACCAACTACAACTACTTTCATATCTTCTACTTTTTTATTCATCATATCACTTGCATTCATCAATGCAGCACTTGTAATAATTGCCGTTCCATGCTGATCATCATGCATAACAGGAATATTTAATTCCTCAATTAATCTATCTTCAATTTCAAAACATTCTGGTGCTTTAATATCTTCTAAATTAATTCCACCAAATGTAGGAGAAATTGCTTTTACAGCTTCACAAAACTTATCGATGTCAGTTGCATCTAATTCAATATCAAAAGAATCAACTGCTGCAAACTTTTTAAATAATACAGCTTTACCTTCCATTACTGGTTTTGAAGCTAGTGCACCAATGTCACCTAGTCCTAGTACAGCTGTACCATTTGAAATCACTGCTACAAGATTTCTTTTTGCAGTATATTCATATGCTAATTCAGGGTCTTTTTTTATTTCTTCACAAGGATATGCTACACCTGGAGAATAAGCTAAAGATAAATCCCTTTGTGTTGATAGTTCTGTTGTTGTAGAGATTGCCACTTTTCCCGGGTTTGGCACTCTATGATAATCTAATGCTTCTGTCTTAGTTACTTTTACACTCATTTAATAACCTTTATATAATTTAAAGAGTGATTGTAACCAAACGAAACTTAATTTTTTTCAAATTATTATAATTTTTGCTTATTAACATTAATTTATTTTTAAGATACATGATTTTTACATGATATTTACATAATTCTTACATAATTACCTATTTTATGGTAACTATACCAGCAAAGCGACCACACTTTTTATACACTCTATATGAAAAATATGGTTTATTTGAACACTTAGTACATATATTAGAGGAACTTATATTTACAATTCCTATATCATTTAGTAACATAGTATTTATACCTTGTAAGTCAATATTGTTACCTTTTATAAACTCTTCACCAAAAGTAGTTTTAACTATCTTCTTTAACTCTTCATTTACTTCATAACAACATTTTCCAATTGATGGTCCCATAACAACTTCTATATCAGAAGGCTTACATGAAAATATATTTATCATCTTATTTGCAGTTATTGAAACAATTTTTTGAAAAGTAGAATTTCTTCCTGCATGAACTGCTGCAATTACACCTTTGTTTTTATCCATAAAAATAATTGGAATACAATCTGCAACCATAACCATTAAAGTTAAGTTTTTATTATTTGTAATTATTCCATCACAATCATCTTTTAATCTAGGAGAATTTTCATCTACTATTTGAACACTGTTTCCATGAACTTGATTCATATAGAAAAGGTTTTTTAAAACAAAATTATATTTCTTTGCTAGCTTTTCTCTATTTTTATCTACATTTTCTTTTTTATCTTCAACATGATATGCAACATTTCCATCACTTTTATCTGTAAAGAAATAATCAATTTTTTTCATAGTTTTTCCTACTATTTATTCTTAAACTTATTTTACTATTTGAAGATTAAATTTTAATCTATTCTAATAAGGTTTTAGCTAAAATCCCCATAACAAAGGATATTTATGAGTGATAACAAAAAAACATTTGCAATATTTGGAAATCCTGTTGAACATTCAAAATCACCACAAATGCAAAATGCAGGATTAAAAAAATTAAATTATAATGGTATTTATAAAAAACATCATCTTGAAGATGGAAATAATATAAAACAAGTATTTTTAGATGAAAATTATCAAGGAGCTAATATAACTGTTCCCCACAAAGAGTTTGCTTTTAAAAATGCTGATGAAGTTAGAGGAATCGCAAAAAAAATTCATGCAGTAAATACATATATAAATGAAAATGGAAAAGTTATAGCATACAACACAGATGCACCAGGTTTTTTAAAAGCAATTGAGTCTTTTGGGGAAGTTAAAAATGTACTACTTTTAGGAGCTGGTGGAACTGCAAAGGCTATTGCTCTAGCCTTACAAGAAAAAGATATTGAGGTAACAGTTTTAAATAGAAGTGAAGAAAAACTAAAGTTTTTTAAAAATGAAAATATCACTTCATACTCTTGGAAAAACTTTAAACCTAAAAAATACGACCTTGTAGTTAACTCTACAAGTGCAGGATTGAAAGATGAATATCTTCCTTGTGATAAAGAGATTTTAGAACCAATTTTAAAAGAAGCTTTATACGCTTTTGATTGTGTATATGGAAAGATAACACCATTTTTAGCCTTGGCACGTGAAAATAATTGTGAAATAAAAGATGGGGAAGATATGCTACTTTATCAAGGTGTTTTAGCCTTTGAATATTTTACAAATACAAAAGCTGATGAAAAAATTATAGAAACTATGAGAAAAGGTTTAAAAGGACAATAATGAATCTAAAAATATATCAAGTAGATGCTTTTACTAATAAAACATTTAAAGGAAATTCTGCTGCTGTAATTATTCTTGAAGAGTGGTTAGAAGAAGAACTTATGCAAGAAATTGCAATTGAAAACAACTTATCAGAAACTGCTTTTGCTAAAAGATGTGAAGACTCAAGCTATGAAATAAGATGGTTTTCTCCTATAACAGAAATTGACTTTTGTGGACATGCAACTTTAGCAACTGCATTTATTTTATTTAATAAGTATGATTTTAAAAAAGTTACTTTTAAAGCTGCTGCAGTAGGAAATATGGATGTAACACAATTAGATGATGGTTATATAAAAATGGTATTTCCAAATAGAAAACCTATTCTTGTTTCAGATATTCCTAATGAATTAATAAATGGTTTATCAATTAAACCAAAAGAGGTTTTTGTTAACCAACAAGCTTATTTTGCTGTTTATGAAAAAGAAGATGACATTTACAATATAGAAGTTAATTTAGAAGAAATAAAAAAACTAGCACCACTAGACGTAACAATAACTGCAAAAGCAGAAAAATATGATTTTATTACAAGATATTTTTGGCCAGCTAATGGTGGGATTGAAGATCCAGTAACAGGTTCTATGCATACAGGAGCTGCGCCTTTATGGGCTGAAAAACTAAATAAAAATGAATTAATTGCTTATCAAGCTTCAAAAAGAGGTGGTGACTTAAAGTGTATAGTTGATGATAAAAATGTAACTATCTTAGGTGAAGCAGTTTTATATCTTGAGGGAAATATAACTATTTAAAGATAGAGTTAAACTCTATCTTTACTATTAAGGTACATAAATTAATAAATCACTTTTTAGGTTTTCCATCAAAAATGAAGTTGTAGAACCAAATATAAATGAGTTTGAGTTATTAACTCCCCTTGAACCTAAAATTACTAAATCGTTTTTATTTTTTTCAACGTAGTTCATTAAACCACTATTTACGCCAATATTACTTTCAACTAATTCAGTATCTTTCAAATCATATTTATCAATAAAATCACCAAACCTAGCATTTTCTTTCTCTTTTATACCTTGTTGAATTTTTTGCTTGTTTTTATCTTCATTGTAATATTTAATTGCTATTTCACTTATCTGTGTATACATATATGTAGTTTTAATACGTTCTTGATTTAGTAACTTTTTTGCAAAAGTTAAACTCTTATAAGATGTTTCTGATAAATCTGTAAATGCAACCATATTTTTATAGTCACCTTCACAAGGATTTTTTACAATAATCATTGGGATTCTACCATTTTGAGCTATTTTATGAGCCGTTGAACCTAAAATAGCAATTTCATCTTGATCTTTTTCATTTGCACCAATAATGATCAAATATGCATCTAAATCTTTTGCAGCTTTAACAACAAGTTCTGAAGCACTACCTTTATCCACTAAAATCTCATATTCTACTTCTTTTGTATCTACATGACTTAGTTGAGTATCAATAGTTGTCATAGCATGACTTTTAAGTTCATCAAAATTTGATGTAGAGAATAATTCACTAAACCAATTATTATCAATAGCATGCACTATAGTAACCTTAGAATTATTTTTCTTTGCTAAGGTAAAAGCTTTTTGAAGTACATAGGTACTATGCTTAGAAATATCTAAGCCAACAACAATATTTTTAAAACCTTTCATAATAAACTCCTTTAATAAAATTAATGAATACTACATTTTTAAAAATTATTGATGTAATATTTACAAATCTTAAATAAGCATATTTCATATCTATTCTTTAAATTTTTTAAATAAAAATATTATTTATTTAACAATAACATAAAGACTTAAATAAAAGCTAAATTGATATTAATTAGATTTATACTTTTATTCTTTGCTAACAAAAGTTACAATTTATTTTCTAATTATATTTTTATATATTTCTAGTAGTTTTTTATAAGTAAAAGTTTAACTCATAAAATATATAGCATAATTTTAGTAACATAATCAAATTTTATTATTATAAACATATATACAAAAGGACTTAAACTTGGAAAAAAGAAAAAATCATATTAAAAAATTATCTAACTATGCACTTGTTGGTGGACTTGGAGCTTTTTTAGTTACAGGTCTTACTGGTTGCTTTGATTCAGGTTCTAATAATAACCAACAACAAGGTCAAAATGGTGCTTTTACAAATGCTTCTCAAAAGCAAGGTGCTTTTGTAATTATTGAAGAATCAAAAGATGGAAGATATGCTATTGCCGATGAGTTTCCAGCTTCTAAAACAACTATAGTTTTAAGAAAACCAGATGGAACGGAAAGAATTCTTTCTCAAGAAGAAATTAATGCCTTAGTAAAACAAGAAGAAGCTAAAATTGATGCAGGAACATCAGCACTTACAAATCCAGAAATATCAAATGGTGGCATGGGATTAGGAGGTGTACTTCTTTCTTCTATTGCAGGTGCTATGATTGGTTCTTGGTTAGGAAATAAACTATTTAATAATCAAAACTATCAAAATCAAAGAAAAGCACAATACAAATCGCCACAAACATATAGTAGATCACAAAGTTCATTTAAAAATGCTACAAAATCTACATCAAGCTCTTCTAAAAAAAGTGGTTTTTTTGGAAGTAAATCTTCATCAAGTAGTTCAAAAAGTTTATTTGGTTCTACTAGATCATTTGGTGGATGATAATGAAACTACAAAAATTACAACCTTTAACTAATGAGTACTTAGAATCAATTGGTTTTGTTTGGCATACAGATGAAGATAACACTTCATATATTGCAAATGAAGTAGTACAAATTACAGAAGATGAGGCAAATGCTTATTATGAAGCTACAAATGAACTTTATGATATGTTTTGCGAAGCTGGTGAATACGTAATTGAAAATGAACTATTTCATGAACTTAATATTCCTTTTAATCTTGTTGAAATGATTAAAGAGTCTTGGGAAAATGATGTGCACTGGTATTTATATTCAAGATTTGATTTAGCAGGTGGAATTGATGGAAAACCAATTAAACTTATTGAGTTTAATGCGGATACTCCAACTTCTCTTTTTGAAACTGCTATTATTCAATGGGCACAACTTAAAGCAAATAATCTTGATGAAGCTAGCCAATTTAATAATTTGTATGATGCATTAAAAGATAACTTCAAAAGAATAATTACTCTAGATAGTGATATTGAAAAGTTTGATGAATATTACTCTAAACTTGGATGGAAAATTTTATTCTCATCAATCTCTGGACTTCCAGAAGATGAACATACTACAAAACTATTACAACATTTAGCAAAGGAAGCTGGATTTAATACTGACTTTGAATTTATAGATAAAGTTAACTTTAGTGATGATGGTATTTTTAAAGAAGATGTAAATTTTGAGTTTTGGTTTAAACTTATTCCTTGGGAAGATATAGCAATAGATGAAAGTGAGTTAGCTCTTCTTTTAACTGAAATAATTAAAGAGAAAAAAGCAATCATTTTTAATCCAGCATATACTTTAATGTTCCAATCAAAAGGTTTTATGAAAATACTATGGGATTTATATCCAGAACACCCACTACTTCTTGAAACATCTTTTGAGCCTTTAGAAAATAAAAAACAAGTTGAAAAAAGATGTTTTGGAAGAGAAGGAGCAAATACAAAAATCATAAATGAAGATGGTTCTATTGATGTTGAAACAACAGGAGATTATGAAGGGCATAAAGCTATCTATCAAGAGTTTGTAGAGCTTCCAAGAGATGAAGAAGGCAACTACTATCAAGCAGGAGTTTTTTATGCATACGAAGCTTCTGGTCTTGGATTTAGAAGAGGTGAAAAAATCTTAAATAATATGTCTAAATTTGTAGGTCATATTATAAAATAACTAAGGATTCCCCCTTAGTTATGTAAATGTTACACTTCAATCTTTTTTAATCATTTTAAGACTAATATATATTTATACATTATTTTAAAGGTTTAATATGATAATTTCAAATACTACTCAAAATAACTATTTAGATGAAATAAAAAAAAAGAATAGAGAAAAAAGAATAGAAGTTAGAAAAGAACTTTTTGAAAAAACAATATCTAAAAATAAAGAAGAAAGAAAAAGTAATATAACAGATTCAAGTGTCTTTCTAGATATATCCCCTGATGCAAGACAAAAGGCTACTAAAACAGTAAATAGCCCTGCAAGTGAACTTCAAAAACTATATAAGAAGTTAGATGAGTATGAAAGTAAAGTAGATACATTTACTAAAGAGTTAAAGTTCACTGATAATAAGCATGAATCTAATAATTTAAATAAAACTATTGTAGAGTTTAATCAAAAAATATCTGAGATAAAAGAGAAAATTCAAAACCTTTCAAAGTCATAATATTTTTGATTACTAATATATTTAAATAAGAATAAAGTAATTAATCAATAAAATAATTTTAAATAGTATATGAGCATGAAAATGAACAAAAAAGAAAAGATTTTAGAAAAGATTATTCACTTAAAAAAAGAGCTTAAAGAAGACCCAAATAATAGTAAACTCTATGTTAAACTTGCAAAAACATATCTAAAATCAGAAGATTTTGAACTGCGTGAAGAAGCCTACAAATCATATAAAAAAGCCTTTAAACTTAGCAAAAGATCAGATATTGCTTTAAAGATTGCAAACTTATACTTAAGTGATGAAAATCGTGCTTATGCATACAAGTACTTCTTAAAAGCTATTAAACTATCCCCAGAAGATCATGAGATTATTTTAAAAGCTAAAGAGTGTGCATTTGAATATTATCTTGAAGATTACGTAGAAGATAAAGAAGAGAAAGAGTTAAGAAAAAAACTTATTAAATATACTACGTAACTATTATTTATAGTTATTTATATAATTCTCAATAATTTCTAATTTATTTTCATCTTTTAGACGAAGTTCTAGATTCATTAAATATACATCTTCTAAATCAAACTTTTGTAATTTTACAAAATCTTTTTCTGTAGTAATTATTGAATAATCTTTATACTTAACTTTTATTTTTTCAATATCATCTTTAGTAAAAGAGTGATGATCTTCAAATGCTTCCATTATTGTATTTTCTGGTAAAAAATCTAAAAGTCTTTTTGGCTTAGAAATAGCAGTTAATAAAAGTAATTTCATAGGTAAAACATCAACATACTTATCATCTTTTGAGAAAGAAACAACTCTTCTAAAATCTCTTCCTTCTTGTAGTTCTAAATCAGCATAAGAATAAGCCATTTTAGGTTCTCTATATCCACCACTTGGAAGACAAAATATATTTGTAGGTTCTTCTTTAGGTCTTATTAAAATATCAAACTTTTTAATATCATATTTTGAAAATCCATCATCTAAAAAAACTATTTTACAACCTAACTCTTTAGCCTTTAAAATAGCTTCTTTTCTGTTCTCACTTACAATTACTGTTGCATTTTTTAGTCTATTTGCTAAAAGCATTGCTTCATCACCACTTGTTTTTACATCTTCTAAAATCTCTCCTTTATTTGATATTATATAAAGACCTTTTGATTCTCTACCAAATCCTCTTAATACAACACAAACATCGGTATATTTTTTAGCTAAATGAATAGTAAAAGGAGTTTTACCACTTCCACCTACAATTATATTTCCAATAGAAATAACAGGAATACCAAACTCTATAGTTCTTGAACTTGCTCTTTTTAAAGCAATAATTAACATATAAAGAAAAGTAATTGGTAATAAAAGAAAAGATATTATTTGTTGAAAAGTATTTGGGAAGAAGAGATAATCTTCAACCCATAGGAATATTTTTTGTCTCAAAAATTAAATCCACTCAGCTGCAATCTCAATAATTTGATCACAAATATAATTAACTTCATCATCAGTTAAACCTGGATACATAGGAATAGATAAAATTTGTTGATAAGAAGTTAATGCAGAACTATATGCAGTAATCTTAATAGAGTATTTATTTTTATAGTAAGATAAAAGATGTAAAGGAATATAGTTTAATCCAGTTGCAACTCCTCTTTCTTTTAATGCTCTTGCAAAAGCATCTCTATTTCTTGAAATTTTGATAATAAATTGAGTAAAAATATGCTCATCTTTATGTTGAGGAATAGTTACATGTTTAATATCAGATAATCTATCTTTATAGATTTTTGCAATTTCTTTTCTTCTTTTTATAAATTTATTAGTCTTTTTTAATTGAGCTAAAGAAAAAGCTGCATCTAATTCAGAGATATCATATTTATGTCCAATATCAACTACATCATAAATATAGTCTAAGTTTCCAAAATCATCATATGTAGTAGTAATAGCATGAGTTCGTAGAAGTCTTGCTCTTTCTGCTATCTCTTCATTATTTGTAACAATCATACCTGATCTACTTTCAGAATATTTACCATTTGATGGGTTTGTAGAAAAAATCGTCATATCAGCTCTTAAGCTTCCTACAGTTTCATCATTGTATGTTACACCTAATGCACAAGTAGCATCTTCAATAAGAATAATTCCATACTCTTGAGCAATATCATAAATTCTGTCTAAGTCTGGAGTTTGACCTGCAACAAAAGTTATAATAGCACCTCTTAATTTTTTTGTTTTATTTTCAGCAAGTGCTTTTTCAAACTTATTAACATCGATATTCATATCTTCTGTATTGATATCAATAAAAATTGGCTCAGCATCAAAGTGTCTTACTACTTCTGGTACATTAACAAAAGAGTTAACAGACATTAAAATCTTATCACCTCTTTTAAGTTTTATTGCACTAAGAGCTAAGTGAATAGCTGCTGTAGCATTACAAGTAGCAACAGCATATTTAGCACCAACAAAATTTGAAATATTATCTTCTAATTCAAGTACTTTGTTAGTATCTTTATCTTGTGCTAATACTGCCTTAATTTGATCTAATTCTTCTTCTGCAATTGATGTTTGGTAAAAAGGTATATCTCTCATTTTAACTCCATTTTATTTTTGCTATTACAGGTAATTTACCCTTAAATGCATTTGCTTTCATTCTATAATTTAATAAATCAATTAGTTTTTCATCATAACCTAAAGAAATTAATTCCTCTTTTGTTTTATTTTCATCAACTAAAAACTTTAATACTTCATCCATTTGTGAATAAGAGTACCCTAGTTCCTCTTCATCACTTTGACCTTCCCAAAGATCTGCGCTTGGCTTTTTATTTATAATTGAATCTGTTACACCAAGGAATTTTGCAAACTCAAATTCATCACTTTTATACATTTCTCCAATTGGATTTATTGCACATGCAATATCACCAAAAATAGTTCCATATCCAAGTAAAAGTTCACTTTTATTTGATGTACCTACTACTATTGAGTTATCTCTTGATGAAGTATCATATAAAACAGACATTCTCATTCTAGCACTAAAATTACCTATTCTAAGCTTATCTTCATCCATATTTTGGATATAAGCTTCTACCATAGGAGCTATAGATTTTATTTCATATTTTATATTAAATTTCTCACAAAGTTCTACTGCGTCTTCAATACTCTCTTTAGATGAAAATTGAGAAGGCATTAACACACAACTCATATTGTCACCAAAAGTTTCTTTACAAAGTATTGCAACAACTGCAGAGTCTAAACCACCTGATAGCCCTACTGTAACTTTAGTTAATCCAGTTTTACTAAGTTCTTCTTTCAAAAACTCTTGTAATTGTTCTTTTATATTTTTCCAATTAATCAACTTTAATCCTTTGATAATAATTATTATATAGAATCTTCCTTTGTTTTTTCATAAATTTCATCTAAATAATCAAAAGTATCTTCTCTAATATTATTTTTTCTTTTTATTAATTGTTCTTTCATTGAAACTAACTCTTCTATTTGAAAATACTCAAGAAAGTTAGGGTTAATATCAACATTGTCATCATCATCTGTAGATATTAATAATTTAATATCTTTTATTAGTTCTTCTTTTGTTTCTTGTTCTACCATTATTTTATAAACTTATTTGCTATTTCTTCTAAATATAATTCCATTTTTTCTGTTCCAAAGTCTTTTTTACTACTTTGACAACATTTACAACATGTACCTGCATCTGTTAGTTTACCTATTTCCTCTATACTTTTTGCATCTCTTTCTTTAATTGAATGTATTACTTCTCCTAAAGTAACATGTTTACATTTACATACTTCAAAAGAGTGTGGAAAGCTTTTAGCCATTTAATACCTCATTTAATATAGTTTTACAATAAATTTTCTTTTTAATTTTTCCAAAGTCACCTTCTGAGAAGATACAATGCCTACATTCAGTTCCAGCTTTTGTAACTTCTTGTAAATCTCTCAAAGATTTTACATTTTTATTTTCAATTGAGTCTATAATATCACTTATAGAAACTTTCAAACAGTTACAAACCTCATAATCCAAAGAAAACTCTTTTAACACTTATATTCCCCTATGTTTTTTTATTATTTCATAGGCTTCATTTATTTCTTGAAGTTTTCTTGTTGCTTCATCAATAATATCTTGGCTTTCCCCTCGTCCAGCTACGATATCTGGATGATGTTGTTTAACAAGTTTTCTATATTTTTTCTTTAAAATATTATTATCATCACTTTCACTTGCTTCTAAAACTTCATATGCCTTTTCTAAAGATAAAGTTTCATTTGCTTTTTGTTCTCGATAGAAACTCTCAAATTTATTAACAAGATTTTCAAAATCTGCTTTTTTTACTTGTAAAGCATTTGAAATATCTTCTGTAATCATAAATTCAGTCTGTGAAAACTCTTTATCTATAAATGCCAAGTTTAAAAGGTATTCTACTATTTTAACACGCTTTTGGTAGTCATGTTTTGTTATTTTGTATAATTTTTCACATATATTAATAGTATTATCAAAACTCTCTTTCTCTTTTTGGTATATCTCTTTTAGCTTTTCTCTAATATCTTCACTATTTTCAAAATGTCTTGAAATATCATTGAAAGTATGTTTTAACATTTCTGCTTCAAGTTCACTTACTTGTCCATCTGCTTTTGCAACTTTTGCCATAAGAGCTATTAAAAGACCCGCTTCATGATTCATTAAATCACCAGTAAATTTCTCTTTTACATTTAACTTAATATTTTCAAACTTTTCTGTTTTGTAGTTTTTTGCAATAAAGTATAATACTATTCCTACAAATAGTAAAAAAATTAATTTCATATATTTTCCTTATCATTTCGAATAAATAATAGAGAGATTTTATCAAAAATAAGGTAAAATCTTCACCTTTAAATAGATAATGGAGTATTGTATATGTTTGGAATGGGTTTTATGGAAATATTTTTAATTGCAATAGTTGCAATTATCGCTTTAGGTCCTGATAAACTACCAACAGCAATGGTAGAAATAGCTAAGTTTATCAAAAAAATCAAATCAGGTGTTGAAGATGCTAAATCTACACTTGACAATGAATTAAATATTAATGAGATGAAAGAAGAAGCTGCTAAATATAAAGCTCAAATTGAAGATGCAAAAAATACTCTAAATGTAAAAGAAAATATGAATTTAGATTTAAATAATATCTTAAATGACGAAAATGAACCTTCTAAAGAAAAAGAAGAATTAAAAGAAGAGCCTAAAGAAGATGAAAATAAAGAACAAGTTTCATTAAAAGAACCAAAGAAAAAAAAGAAAAAAGATAATAGTAATAAATTTAAAGTAAATTTTGATGAAGAAATTAAGGATGAAAAATAATGCTTGATGATTTAAAGCCCCATATAGCTGACCTTAGAAAAAGGTTAATGGTCTCTGCACTAGCCCTTGGTATTGCATTTTTTGCTTGTTTTTTCTTTTATGAACCTATTTTAGGTTGGATGATGGTTCCAGTTGAAGCTGTACTTCCACCAAACTCTCAAATGGTAGCAGTAGAGATTCAAGAAACATTCTTTACAGCCCTTAAAGTAGCATTTTTTGCAGGTTTTATTGTTTCATTACCTGTAATTTTCTGGCAAATGTGGTTATTTTTAGCACCTGGTCTTTATGAACATGAAAAAAAACTAGTTGTTCCTTTTGTATTTTTTGCAACATTAATGTTTTTAATTGGCTCGTCTTTTGCTTATTATATTGTTGTGCCATATGGTTTTGAGTTCTTAATTAACTTTGGTTCGGCTGTTGTTACGGTATTACCAAGTATTGGTAAATATGTTGGTTTCTTTACAAAATTATTATTTGGTTTTGGTGTTGCTTTTGAATTACCTGTAATTACATTTTTCTTAGCAAAAATTGGACTTGTTGATGATAAAACATTAAAAGACTTCTTTAAATATGCAGTTGTATTGATTTTTATTTTAGCATCACTTTTAACTCCACCTGATGTAATTACACAATTTTTAATGGCTGGACCACTTATTTTCCTTTATATTGTTTCAATATACATTGCAAAGGTATTTAATCCACATCAACCATTAGATGAAGATGATGAAGAGTAATCTAGACCCACTTAAAACTTCTAGCTATGATTATAACCTTCCAAAAGAACTCATAGCTACGAAGCCAGTTTACCCAGCAGACAGTGCAAAACTTTTAGTTTATAACACAGAAACTGACACGATAACTCATACAACTTTTAAGTCTTTAATGGATTTTCTTCCTGATAACTTGTCTGTATTTTTAAATGATACAAAAGTTATAAAAGCAAGAATTTTTGGAGAAAAAGAGTCTGGTGGAAAAATTGAGCTTCTTTTTAATAAGCCTCTTTTTATGGATAGATATTTAGTAATGATTAGAGGAAAGGTAAAAGTAGGAACAAAATTATTCTTTCCTTTAGATTTAGAAGCTGAAGTCTTAGAAGTAAACGATGATGGAAGTAGAATTGTAAATTTTAAACAAAATGAGAAAAAACTAGATTTTTTATCATTAGTTGATATCTTAAATGAAATAGGTCATTTACCTCTTCCACCTTATATGAATAGAGAAGATGAAGAAAAAGACAATGAAGATTATCAAACTTTATTCGCTAAAAATTATGGAGCAGTTGCTGCACCAACTGCATCATTACACTTTACAGAAGAATTATTAGAAAAAATTAATGACAAGTATGATGTAAATTATTTAACACTTCATGTTGGAGCTGGAACGTTTAAACCAGTTGATAGTGAAGATATTTTATCTCACCCAATGCACAGTGAATACTTTGAAATAGGAAGTGAAGCTAAAAAATCTTTAGATGAAGCACAAAAAGTTCTTGCAGTAGGAACTACTGTTACAAGAACAGTTGAATACTATGCAAGAACAAATAAAATACAAGGGGAATGTGATCTATTTTTGAATCCAGCTAATACACCTATAAAAGTTGATCATTTACTTACAAATTTCCACCTTCCTAAGTCAACATTAATTATGCTTATTGCATCATTCGTTGGTTTAGAAAAAACACTAGAAATATATGAAGAAGCCATCAAAGAGAAATATAGATTTTACTCTTATGGTGATGGTATGCTTATCATCTAAACACCTAAGCTTTACTCGTAAAGCACTTTAGAATTTGCTTCTTTTAAGAGAAATTCATTTTCTCTGCTAAAAAGAAGATATAAAACAAAAGGTCCCTAAAAAAATAGGGACTAATTTTTTAAGGACTTAAATCATGCCACACTACATACTATTTGACACAGAAACAACAGGAAATCAAGAAGAAGATAGAGTAATCCAATTTGGAGCAATGATAGTTGATCAAAAAGGTAAAATTGAAGCATATGATGAGTTTTGTTATTCAGATGTTGAAATTAAAATTGAAGCAATGGAAGTTCATAATATCACTCCTGATTTAATAAAAGGAAAACCAAAAGCTACTGAAACTTCTTTTTATAAAAGACTAGAAGAGTTAAACTCTAATGAAAACTTTCTAATTGCACATAATATCTCTTTTGATATGGGAATGATAGAAAAAGAAGGTTTTATTAACAGTTATCAAACTATTGATACTTTAAGATGTGCTAAGCATCTATTTCCAGAAATGCCTTATCATAGATTACAATATTTAAGATATGCTCTTGAGCTATACAAAGTAGAAGAAGCAGAAGCAGCTAAACACAATATCACAATTAAAGCCCATGATGCTATTGGTGATGTTTTAGTTATGAAACTATTTTTAACTAAACTTGTAAAAAAATGTAGAGAAATCTACCCAGATTATAATCCAATGGAAAAATTAGCTGAACTAACTAAAACACCTGTACTACTAAAAAGCTTTAGATTTGGAAAATACAAAAATAAAGAGATTGCAAAAGTAGCACAAGAAGACCCTGGATATCTAAACTGGATGAGAACAAATATGGATTTAGATGAAGATTTAAAATATACCTTGGATAAAGTTCTAAGTTAGCACTAAATTTCATTAAAATTTCATTAAAATTTCATTTTAGTTCACTATAATTATAACAAATTTTTTCACACAAGGATTATAGTGACACGGTTTTCTAGAATAGGCTTTATTCTAGCAGCTGCAGGTTCAGCTGTTGGTTTAGGAAACATATGGAAGTTTCCATATGTAACAGGTGAATATGGTGGTGGAGCATTTGTAATTGTTTATTTGCTTGCTATCTTATTCATTGGTCTTACAATATTCATTGCAGAAGCAGTAATTGGACAAAATGGACAGTCTGATGTTTCTACCTCTTTTGTAAATTTATCAAAATCAAAAAACAAAAACTGGAAGTTTGCAGGCTTTATGGTTTTTACTGGTTTAATTATTCTTTCATTTTATTCTGTTGTTTTAGGATGGATTTTAAATTATGTATTTACTTCTTTTTCAGCATTGCCAACGGAAGCAAAAGTTGCAGGTGCAGCTTTTGAAAAACTAATTTCAAATGATATAGGTTCGTTACTTGTATATCATACTTTAATTGCTGGTTCAGTAGTCTATATTGTATTAAAAGGAATTAAAGAAGGTATTGAAAAAATAAACTTAATTTTAATGCCTTTATTAGGATTAATTCTTTTTGGTCTTTTAATTTATTCATTAACATTAGACTCTTTTTCACAAGCTGTTTCTTTTATGTTTTCTGCTGATTGGAGTAAAATAAATGGTGATGCACTTTTAGCAGCTTTAGGACAAGCCTTTTTTACATTGTCACTTGGTGTTGGTACAATTTTAACCTATTCTGCTTCTTTATCAGAAAATACTAATTTTATTAAAACATCAATATCTGTTGCACTTGTTGATACTTCAATTGCAATAATTGCAGGTTTAATCATTTTTTCATTTCTTTTTGAAGCTGGTGCTCCAAGTGCAGCGGGACCTGGCTTAGTATTTATTTCATTGCCTGTGATTTTCTCTGGATGGGGAGTATTAGGTCAAGTTATTGCTTTTTCATTTTTTATTGCATTAATTTTTGCTGGTATTACTTCGGCTGTATCTATGATTGAGCCATCACTTAGATTTTTTATTGAAAGATTTAATATAACAAGAGCAAAGGCAACACTTATTTCTGGAACAACATTTTATATTCTAGGTATTGTTGCCCTACTTTCAATGAGTAAGTCTTTTTCAACAGAATTAACATTTTTTGGAAAAAATGCCTTTGATTTAATGGATTTTATGACTTCATCAGTACTTATGCCTATTGCAGCTATTTTAACTTCTGTGTTCTTAGGATACTTTGTTGATAAACAAACTATTCAAGATAAATTTACTCAGCATGTACCATTGGCTGTATTTAATATTTGGTATTTTTTAATTAGATATATTGTTCCTTTAGCAATTGTAGTTTTACTATTAAATAAAGTAGGTATTATTAAATAAAAAATAATAGTTTAGGAATTTTCCTAAACTATTTATCTTCTAAAGCTTCTATTAGCATCTCTTTTTGTAGTTTTCTTAGATTTTGCACCTGTTTTTTTAGGTTCACTTAAAGGAGCTTTTCTTCCTTTTTTCTCACTAAGTTTTTTCTTTTTTTGAACTTTCTGTCTAGGTTGTCTATCTTTTAAAGGAAAATTCTCATGAACCTCTCTTTTAACATTAAGCCTTAAATCTCTTTCAATCTTTGTAAAGTGATTATAATCTTCAACTGTTAAAATAGTAATAACTTCACCTTTATTTCCAGCTCTACCTGTTCTTCCTACTCTGTGAGTGAAGTCATCTGTTGTTTCTGGAAGATTGTAGTTAATAACTAAAGGTAGCTTTTCAATGTCAAGTCCACGTCCAGCAATATCAGTTGCAATAAGAACTTGTATCTTTTTATTTTTAAAATCTTTAATTGCTTGAACTCTTGACTTATATTCTATTTCACCATGAATAGGAGCTGATTTTACACCATTTGCAGCAAAATGTTCTTGTGCTGCATTTGCTGCATCTTTTTTATTTACAAATAGAAGTATTTGCTCATATTTTGAATCTTTTATTAATCTTGTAACTAACTCTTTTTTCTTTTTAACATCAACTTTAAAAGCTTTGTGTTCTATTAAACTAACAGTATCTCTTCTTTCATGAACCTGCACAGTTACAGGATCTTTCATAAACTCTTTTGCAAGTTTTCTAATATTTTGTGAAATAGTTGCAGAACACATAACTATTTGTTTATATGGCGAACATAAAGAAAAAATCTCTTCAATTTCTTCTAAAAATCCCATTTCAAGCATAGTATCTGCTTCATCTAAAACTAAATAGTTTACACTACTTAAATCTAAAATCTCACTTTCTACTAAATCTTTTAATCTTCCAGGTGTTGCAACAATAATATCAATACCACCATTAATAATTTGTTCTTGCTTCGCTTTACTTGTACCACCCATGATTTTCGTATGCTTTATTTTTAAAAACTTACCATAATCATTTAATGATTTTGAAACTTGTTCCACAAGTTCTCTTGTTGGAACTAAAACTAAACCTCTTAAAACTCTATTATTGAAGTTTAATTTTGAATTTACTTTGTCTAACATTGGTAAAACATATGCAGCAGTTTTTCCCGTTCCAGATTTAGATGCAGCAATTGTATCTATACCTTTTTTTATAATAGGAATTACTTTTCTTTGAACTTTTGTTGGAGTGTCATAACCTTTTTGTTCAATAGCAGTATTAATTGCTTTATTAAAGTCAAACTCTAAAAATTTTTTTATAATGTATCCTTTTTAATATACAGTTGCTAATTCATCATCTAAGTATGAATCTATTGTGTCAATTAACTTTTCATAAGAGGCTTTACCCTCTTTATTGAAAATAACCATCTCTTCACCATGTTCATCTTTAATATAATGCTCTTGTTTTTTAACTTTTTTATATAATTCTTTTATATCTTCAGGAGAATCTAAATCATTATATAAAAACCAATTAGCACTTGTATTTTCATATCTTATTAAACCGTAAGTTTGTGCTTCATCTACATAATCTTGAATAGTTCCATTCTCAAATTTAGCACCAACAACCATATCATATTCATTTAAAATCATTTCCATTGATAAAATACCTTAAAACTTATATTTATAATGGAATGATACCTAGATTTTAATTAAAGCTAAAAAATTATAGAATAATATCAATATGAAAAAAACAATACTAATATCTCTGGCCTTTTTATTTACTGGCTGTACAGTTAATGATGCTTATAGAATTACAAATGCTGCATTAAGTAAAAATCCATCTGCTGCACTTAAATCTATTGCTAAATCTAAAGCAATTTCTTACTCTACCAATCCCAAGAAACTTATAAATGATATAAATTTTTTATCTTCATTAATTGAGAACATTGATAAAAAATGGGGAAAAGGAAATAGAAAAGTTCCTAAACCAAAAGAGTATGTAAAATATATGCAAAACTATAAAAGTAGAGCTTATGTAGATTTTGATAAAGGTTTGGTAACTGTAGAAACAATTGATAATAAAGATGCAAAATCAAGTTTAAAAAATGCAATTATTACAACACTACTTTTACCTGAAGATCCAAGAGCTTTTGATTTATTTGGAACAGCAAAGGTAAAACTTGGTAAAACTCCATATCTTTATAAAGAAATTAAAGATGATCAAAATAAAGATATTAGATGGGAATGGAGAGCAAATAGATATGCAAATATTTTAATTAACTCAAAAGTTAAAACTAAAAAAATTGAAAATGAAAATAAAACACTAAAAGTATCTTATGTTGAAATTCCTATGGTAAAAGACCATGCAAATATTAGAGTTGCAAAATTTAAACCTTTTGTTCAGAAATTTGCAAAAAAATATAATTTAAGTGAAAACCTTGTTTATGCAATTATTCAAACAGAAAGTAACTTCAATCAATTTGCTGTTAGTCATGCAGGAGCTATTGGTCTTATGCAAATAGTTCCTAGCACTGCTGGAATTGATGCTTATAGCTATACAAAAGGTAAAAGATGGAAACCAACAAACTCTTATCTTTTTAATGCAAAAAACAATATTGAACTAGGTTCTGCCTATATAGATATACTAAAAAGTAAATATTTAAAAGGTATTTCTAATCCTATTTCAAAAGAGTATTGTGTAATTAGTGCATATAATACAGGAGCAGGAAATGTTTTAAAAACATTTTCATCAAGTAAAGCAACAGCTATAAATAGAATCAATAATAAAAAACCAAATGAAGTCTATAAAACACTAAGAACTGAACTTCCCTATGAAGAAACAAGAAACTACCTAAAAAAAGTAATCACAAATAAAAAAGAGTTTATTAGTATTTAAAATACTAATACTCTACTCTACTTTCAAAGCAAACCTCTAAACTAAAAGAAAAACAAGAATTAAAATATAGTTTTGCAACTAAGTCGCATTTTATATTTATTCGTTAAAATTTTACTGCAACTTAGTTGCAATTACTTTAAGGAATAAAAATTACGAATGCAAATAGACAATGCAATAGAAGTTAAAAACCTTAGTTTTTCTTATGATGAACAAAAGGTTTTAGAAGATATAAACTTTGAAATTAAACAAAAAGACTTTTTAACAATAATAGGTCCAAATGGTGGAGGTAAATCAACTTTACTAAAACTAATTCTTGGACTAAATGACTTAAATAATGGTTCTATAAAAATATTTGGGCAAGAACACTTAGAACAAATTCATAATTTAGGTTATGTTCCTCAAAATACAAATGTAAATTTAAACTTTCCAATCACTGTACTTGAAGTTGTGATGATGGGACAGAACTGCCTTACAAAAAGATTATTTGGATACAAAAAAGAAGAGAAACAAAGAGCAATGGAAGTTCTTGAAAAAGTAAAGATGAAAGAGTTTGCAAAAAATAGAATATCAAATCTTTCAGGTGGACAAAGACAAAGAGTTTTAATAGCCCGAGCACTTTTTTCTAAACCAAAAATTTTACTTCTTGATGAACCAACTTCAAGCATTGATATAAAAGGTTGCGAACAAATTTATTCTACTTTAGAAGAATTAAATAAAAATATTCCAATAATTGTAGTTAGTCACGATATCTCAGTTATTTTAAAATATGCCTCAAAGGCTTTTTATGTAAATAAAAAACTTACACACCATGATTTAACTACTATGAAAGATGAATTTAAATCTATAGATTCTCATGTTTGTGAAATAGAATTATTAGAGATGTTAGGAAGATGCAGATGTTAGAGCTACTTTCATACTCATTTATCCAAAATGCTTTAATTGCAGGAGTTATCATAAGTATTATCACTGCAATAATAGGAACTTATGTTGTTGTAAATAAAATGGTGTTTTTATCAGGGGGTATTGCTCATAGTGCTTATGGTGGTATTGGAATAGCAATGTATTTTGGATTACCAATGCTTTTATCAACCTCTGTATTTTGTGTACTTATTAGTATTCTTATTGCTTTTGCAAGTTATAAAAACAGAGAAAATCTTGATATTATGATTGGTCTTACTTGGGCAGTTGGTATGTCTTTTGGAATAATCCTAGCAGACCTTACACCTGGGTATCAATCTGATTTGATGAGTTATCTTTTTGGTTCTTTACTTGCAGTAACTAATCAAGATTTATACTATATGGCTTTTTTACTTATATTTACAATTGCAATTGTAGTAGTTTTTTATAGGGATATCTTAGCAGTATCTTATGATACAGAATATGCAAGTTTAAGAGGAATAAAAACAAAGTTTTTTTATACACTTATATTGATTCTATCAAGTTTGGCAATTGTTATATCTATCAAGGTTGTAGGTTTAATACTAGTTATCGCTCTACTTACTATACCAATTTATATATCAAGTTTTTTTTGTAAGAACTTATTATCTATGATGCTTATTTCTGCTCTCCTATCGATAATGTTTACCATCATAGGACTTTATATCTCATATGAGTTTGATGTGAGTTCAGGACCTTCTATTATAATAAGTAGTTCGCTTTTTGCATTGGTTATTTTCATAATAAAAAGTATAAAAAAATAAAGAAAAGAGAAAATATGAATATTAATTTAAAAGAACAGAAGATAAAAAACATTATTGAATCACAAGTTGCAAATCTACCAACAAGATATGGAAACTTTGATATTAAAGCTTATAAAGATGGTTGCCAAGAACACCTTGCAATTATGAGTAAAAACTTTAAAAATATTAAAGTTCCTTTAGTAAGAATACACTCTGAATGTTTAACAGGAGATACAATAGGTAGTTTAAAATGTGATTGTAATAATCAACTTGCATTAGCTTTAGAGCTTATTTCTAAAGAAGGTGGTTTAATAATTTATCATAGGCAAGAAGGAAGAAATATAGGACTTGTAAATAAAGTTAATGCTTATAACTTACAAGATAAAGGATTTAATACTATTGAAGCAAATTTAAAACTTGGATTTGAAGCTGATGAAAGAGATTATACTGCAATTGGTTTTATACTAAAAGATTTAAATTTAAAAAAGATAAAACTAATTACTAATAATCCAAAAAAGATTGAGTTTGTTAAAAGTTGTGGAATAGAAATAGATACAAGAGTTCCTGCACTTACAAAAACAAATAAACACAATAAAAACTACTTACAAACTAAAAAAGAGCACTTAGGTCATATACTTTAAAGAAGGTTTACTACCTTCTTTACTAATTTCCACACAACATAGTTGCTTGAAACTCTTCAAACCTAGTTTCTTGCATTTTTAATTTTTCTCGTAAAATCTTATTTTGTTTTTTAACTTCATATAACTCAAATAGTATTTTTTGTGCATTATTAACATTTTCATCAACTTGTTCTTGAAGCTTTTCTGCTAGTTCAAAGTAGTAATTTTTTTCTTTTTTAAGTTCAGAATTTACTTTTAGGTTTTCACTTTTTAATAAATATATATGTTTTCTTAGAGATAAGACTTCATTCTCATATTTTGAAATTAAAGTAGAAAATTCAATAAACTTTTTTATTCTTCCATCATTATAAAATATTGGCAAAATAGTCGAATGAGTATAATAGTTAGTACCTTGTTTTGTAAGCTTCTTACTAAGTCCAACCCATATTTTTCCATTTTTTAAAGTATCAATTATTTTTCTATCTGCTGCATCTGCACTTTTAAAAATTTGATTATCATTAAAACTCATTCCTATTAATTCATCTAAAGTAAATTCTGAATTGATTAAAAAAGCATCATTTGCAGAAGTAATTTTAAAATTTAAATCCATTTCGCAAATAATATTACAAGAGTCTAAAATAGCCATAAACTGTCTTAATTCATTATTTTTAACAGCAAGCTCTTTTTTTTGATGTTTTCTTTTAATAATTTCAGACATAATCTTAAGTGTAGTATTTAATTGGATAGGTTTTACAATATAATTTGAAAGATTAAATTTAATAGCTCTTACTAAAATATTCATATCTGAAAAAGTTGTAGTAATTAAAATAGGAACTTCCCAATTTATACTTCTAATTTGAGATAAAAGATCTATACCTTTATAATCTGGAAAATCAACATCTGTTATTATGATATCAATACTAGCACTATTATTTTGGTAAATATTTATTGCCTCTTCTATTTCCTTTGCAATTAATACTTTTTTGAAAAATGCTGAAAATATTTCTGAAGTTTCAAATCTTATTTTATCATTATTTTCAATAAATAAAACAGTTGTACTTGCTAAGTAATTTTTGTCAAATGAGCATACATTAGGTTGTGACATAATTATCTCCTATCTTTTATCTTCACCAAATATTATGACTTAAATATTATTTTTAAATTAATTTTAATTTATTTATACTTAGAAGAACATTGTAACATTGAATATTATTAGTAAAATATTTAAAAGAATAAAAAACTTTTTACTAAAAATGCTAAAGAAACTAATAGCTACATAAATGATAAAAAAATACAAACTTGTATCGGTTTCATAAATACTCACTTTATAGTTTAAAAACATTAATATGTATTTATCTAAAACATCTGCAAAACCAAGCAGGTGTACGATTATTTCTAAAGGATAAAAAAAAGTAAATAACAATGTAAAAAAAGGTGATAATAACTGCTCATATGAAGTATTAGGAAAAAAGAAATGAACAATAGGATTAAAAACAAAAAATATCCAAAAATTAAAAAAGATTATTGAAAATAGTTTAGGTAAAGTTTTAAAATAATGAATATATAAAAAGATATAAAATACTCCAATAATAGAAAACCATAAAGAGATAGAAAATAGATATTTTGGAAATAAGGATAGTATTATTAATAGTGTAATTGCTAAAGATTGAAATGAAAAAACTTTTATATTTGAACGTAAATATAGAAAAGCCAGAGAAAACATAATAAAAGAGCGAAGCAAAGAAGGAACAAGATTAGTTAAATGTAAATAATATAAAAGTATAACTATTGAAATAAGAACTACATCAGCCTTTTTATTTCTATAAGGAAAATATCTTTCATGAAAAAAAGAGTATGGATAATAAAAAAGAATAAAGATTATAAATGAAATTATAGACAAATGAAAACCAGAAATTGCAATAAGGTGACTAATACCAAAATCAGTATAAATTTGTCTATTCTCTTTAGAAATAGGTATAGCTAGAAACAAAGCATTAAATAACTCTTGTATTTTTTCTTCTTTATGTAAGCTATTTATATGATTGAAAAGTTCTTTTTTTAAAGTATCAATTCTTTCTATGTTTTCATAGAAAATTGATTTAGTATAAAAGCCTTTTAAGAACTCATAAAAAGAAACACCCTTTGATAAAACTGCAATAGTTATTAAATCTAATTTTTTAATACTATTTTCTTTGTCAATTGAAGTAAAAAATTCAAGTTTCTCATTTTGAAGTTTAAGAACTAAAAAATCTTCTTTTTCATAGATATTTAATACTTCATAAGTATCAAGGTAAACTTCTTCTTTAGTAAAATCTTTATATTTAAAGTATTCATAAAAAATATTAAAAGAAAAAATAGTAAGCAAGATTAAAAGAAAAGATATTAACTGTTTTTTAGTTGAGATTAATTGTAAACTATCCATAAAGAATAGTTTACAATTGTTTAGTTTATAATTTTATTTATTATTTATTTTTCTTCCAAATACTCATTTGAGAAATCGTATATTGATGCTTTCTAGCTGTTTCTTTAATAACAAATGGCACATCTATAGTTTGAACTAATTCAAATCTATCTTCAAGATTATCTTTTAAAGTATCTAAAGTTTTTATCTCTTTATTATCTTGAATAAATCCACCAAGCCAATTTTTCTTTGGAGTGTAATCTTCTAACCAAGTATATGGAGATAAAAGAACTAATAATCCATCTTTATTTACTCTATTTGGGATATCATCTAAAAACTTTTGAGGATAATATAATCTATCAATTAAATTTGAACAAAAAATTAAGTCATAACCTGAATATAACTCTTTTAAATTACAAGCATCTCCTTGCATAAATGAAACTTTTTCTTTTGTATCATCTAAATCAAAATCTTTTAAAGAGATAGTTTTTTCTTCAAAAAGTTCACCTTCAGTTGTTACCTTATATGTTAAGGTATCATACTTTTTAAGTTTAACTCCCACATTAATAAAGTTTGCACTAAAATCTATTCCAAGTACCTCATCAAAATATTTTGCCAACTCAAAAGTACTTCTACCAACTGAACAACCTAAATCAAGAGCTTTTTTAGAATTTAATCCTTCAAAATATGGTTTTAATAATTCCACACTAGATTTAGGGAAGTTTTTAACACCAAAGTTTTCCTCGCCATAATGAAACTCACAATATTGAGAAATCTGTTCATCTGTTTCATATACATTGTCGTTTAATTGCGTTCTATAGTCATTTGAGCTTTGAACATATCTGAACCCTGCATGTTGAAAGAAATGCTTTCTAAAGGCATATCTTGCACTTCTAAGAACCTCATTTCCTAAAGAGATAAATGACCCACCTTTCATAAGAGCATGCCTATCATCAAATGTTGGAGTTGTAAAGTCATCATATACAGGATGTGTTTTAAATCCATCTAATGGATATGTTGGTGTAATACTCCATTGCCATACATTTCCAACTACATCATAGAAATCACCCATTTTATATTTATCTACTGGTGTTTGATTAAAGTATTTTAGTCCTATATTTGCTTCTTGGCTTTGAGCTTTAACATAATCATTTAATCTATAAAATTCATCTTCACTAGGAAGTCTAACTTCAAAACCTAACTTTTCACTTTTAAATCTACAAAAAGCCTCTGCTTCATAAACATTTATATCAACTGGGTAATTTAAAGGTAAAGGAACTAATCTATTTATTTCTCTTAGATAATATCTACCTTCTTTTTTAACCCAAAAAGTAGGATGCTTGGCAGTAGAAAACTCTAACCACTCTTTTCCATCTTCAGTAAAATATTCAGGTTTTGAATAACCACCTTCTTTTACAAACTCTAAAAATTCTCCATTTGAAACTAAGTACTTAGAAGCTTTGAAATCTTTTATAGAAGCTTTATGAAAAGCAAACTCATTATCCCAACCATAATATATAGGATTGTCATAATCTTTCTCTAATATAACTTCCCCACCTTTAACTTCTACTAGTTCATTTTTAGGGAAAGAATCGCTAAACTCATTACAGTAAGTAAATAGCTCTTCTTCTTTTAAATACTTTAGGTTTAACTCTCTTAATAATACAGATGAAGTCTCTATATGAATATTTTCATGCTCTATACCCATTAAGATAACCCACATAGGATTATCCCAGTTTATTGGCATTGTAAACTCTATAGTATCAATTAGTTCTAAAACTAACTTTTTAACCTCATCTCTATATGCTTTTGTTTGTTCAAAAGTTGGCCAAGTATAATGTTTATCATTTAAATCATCCCACGACATTTCATCAACACCAATTGCAAAAATAGATTCATATGTTTTATTTATTCTTTTATCAATGATGTTTGCGATATTTAGTTTATTTATAAAAAAAGTTGCTGTATGTCCATAATAAAATATAAGAGGATGTCTTAGCCTATTTGGTTGCTTAAATATATGTTCTTTATCTTTTAATAAATCAAAAAGTTTTTCATCTAACTCATAAGTTTGTAAAAAGTACTTTTTAATCTCTTCTCTTTTTTCTTCAACTGTACCTTCACTTAAATTAATTGTATTTTGTATATAGTTCATTGATTCCCCTTAATAGTTTTCCAAAAAATTAATAGTTGTTATTTTATTTGCTTTTTTAAACTCTTTGTATATGTTTAATAGCTGTTTTAACTCATTATCGTCTAAATTATCTAAATGTTTTTCCAATCTAGTTGCAATCTGAGTGAAATCTATATTAAGTAAAGATTTACATATTATATTTTCAATAAGTAGCATTCCAAGTCTTTTAATAGAACCTGTTGAATCTAAAATCTCTATTGCTTCATTTGTATAAGCTAAAGCTTCGTTAAGTAGTTCTTCTTCTTTTTGAATAGAATATAACTCTTTAGATAAGATATTTAAAGCTTGATTGTGTTGAACCACAGGAAGTTCATCTCTATCTCCTACTGATTCTTTTAGTTTTAAACCTACTTTTCCATAATATATTGACTTCTGTATAATACTAGCGTCTTTTTGTTTAGTACTTGTTAGATATGTAAATCTATAAGCAATAGCCATATTAACAAAAGTAGCCCCATACTCAAATGCTCCAAGAGTTGGAATACTTAGACACTTTTTATAGTTTTTAATAGCTTCTTCAAAGTTACAATACCACTCTTCATAGTTTGCTTTGATGTTATAATAGTGCCATAACCAAATTGGTTCATTATCTTCATTGTGAGAAGAGATTAAAGTAAATAGTTTTTCTAAAGTCTCTTTACCCTCTTTTCTTAACTCTTCTTTTCTTTGACTTACTATTATCCATGCTTTTCTTTGTAAGTATTTTATTTCTATTTCATTTGGCTTTTTATTTTCATTTATTTGTAACTCTTTTGGTAAATATGAAAAGGCTTCATCAAACAATCCCATTCTTTCATATAAAGATGAGATTAATACAGAGTACTTATTTGGGTTTATTTCATAAAGATATTTTGCCACTAAAATAGCTTGTTCAAAATACCCATTTCTTTCAAATAGAGCTAAAAGAAGATTTAAACTCTCAACAGATAGTTTTCTATATATAGACTCTTTTGTAGTTTCAAAACTTTTTAAATCATAAGAATCAAACATCTTTCCAGCTATATCAAACCAATATTCATCTATAAGTTTATACTGTTGTCTCTTTTCAACTGTTACAATAAACCTTTCTAAAATATTTAAAATTCTTCTTTCATCTAAAACAATATTTTTTACATAATTATATAAAATCAATAGAGAAATAGGATTATCAAAATACTCAATACACTCTTCTATATGATTTCTTAAAAAATAAGCTAACCTTCTTTGCTCATCACTTAAAACCTTAAAGTGAAAGTTATTGGTAAAATATATCCTTGAAGAGTCTTCTTGTCTTAAGAACTTAAAATCATCAAAACTTCTATTTATAAAGTTTTGGAAACCAAAAGTTAAATGCTCATTTTTTTCATTGCTTTCAAATAAATTTTTACCACAATACTCAAAAAGCTCTAAAGATATATAAATCAAAGATGTATTAAATCCATTCGTAGAACATAGTTGCAATAAAGAGTTTAGTTTTTGTTCCCTTGAAGAAAAAAGAAAGTTTATATCTTTTGTAAAGGCTTTTGACTTTTCTTTTATTATCTCAATATTAGTTATATGATAAGAATTTAATCTTTTTTCTATTTTTTTTACTTCATCATTTCTAACATGTATGTTTATATTTGAAAACTTTTTAAATAAGACTTTTAATAAAATCTGATAAGCCCAATGCTCTTTTTCAAAAAGATCAATATTGTATATATCTATTTGAGTCTTTTTATCATATTGAAAAAAAGCAAGGGAAACTCTTTTTTGTTTTTTAATATCTTTGTTTAACCATGAAGCTAAAATATTTTTAAACTCATTTCTTTTTGCCTCTAAAATAGATGGCATTAAAAAAAGTCCAAATAAAAATAGTAAAACAAAACCTAAAGCAATAGAATCATTAGTTTCCCATTCAAAAGGCATTTCGAAAACTATCTTTTTGAGTAAGTCTTCATATATAGATACAGAAAGGAAAGCAAACATTATTACAAGAATAGAAATTATTGAGATCATAGAAGAAGAGACTCTTTTTTTAAAGTAATAAGAAAAAGAGTTTCCACATAAAGAGTTTAAATTTTCTTCAAACTTATCAAAGTCATCCTCTTCACAAAAGCTTATATCTAAACAATTATCTTTTTTTGTGATTATTGGGTCACTTACCTTTGTTCTATTTGTTTTATATAAAGAAGAGGAGTATATAGTGCAGTTATTTTGAATCATTTATTTTCTAATACCCTCTTTAGCTAGCTTATTTTGTAAAGGATCTGAAAACTTATATACACCTTCTTTTAAAGGAAAAGGAAACTCCTCTAAAGCCTCTTTTTTATATTCACTTACAAACTCTTTATCATAGTGTTTAAAGGCTGTTGTTAAAATATCTATATATTTAGCAGGGATATAAGTATTTTTAGCTCCTATTTTTGCTAATTTTTCAACATTAGTAGTCATAAAAGCAATAACATCTTCATCAAGATTTGCTCCTTGAATATCTTGGGCTTTAATTATTACTTGAGAGTAGTTTTTTTCTCTTTGTTTTAAAACTTCAAACTCTTCATCACTTAGTTTAATAACCACACCGTTTGTAGAAGAATTTTCATCTTTTTGAAGATTTAAAAATACTCCATTTGTATCTTTACCATCAAAATTAATATGCTCGATAGAGTTCCAAACTTTTTTAAAACCTTTAACTCTAACTGGAATTAAATCTTTATAAGTAAGTTCTCTTTCAAAAGATTTTTGAGCACTATTTAGATTAATTAAAGAACCAAAACCAAAAAGATACATTAGACAATTTTCTCTTTTGCTAGTATTATTCCATCCACATCTGCGTAAACATAATCCCCATCATTAAACTGTACTCCACAAAAAGACAATTCAATATTTCTTTCACCTTTTGTTTCTGGAATATATTTTCTAGGACAAGTTCCCCTTGCATAAAGTGCAACCGGAATATCTTTTATTTGCTCTGTATCTCGCACATATCCATTTACTAAAATAGCTTCATAACCATTTGCATGGGCAAATTTCATTAGGTTTTCACCTACAACTGCAAAATACTCATCATCTACATCAACAACTACTATCTTACCAGTTCCATCTTCATCTCTTAAAATCTTAATAAGTTCACTATTGTTTTTATCTAATTTTACAGTTACAACTTGTGCACAAAACTTATCTTTTGCACCATAGTTTTTAAATTCATTGTCTAGTACGTGTACTTTATCTGGATGTCCATCACAAATATCAGCAGTATAAAAATTCATTTTTGCCCTTTTAAATATTTCTTTTTTATAATTATCTCTAAAAAGCTTTAATTTACTCTTATCTTAAATATAATAGGAATTAATGAAAAATAATATATAATTAAACCACTATGATTAAAATAAGTAAATATCTTATAACTTTTTTATTATTTCTAACTATTTTAAATGCAAGTGAAATAAATCTTACTTTAAAAGAAAAAGAGTTTTTAAAGAACAACTCTCCAATAAGACTACATAATGAACTAAATTGGCCACCTTTTAACTTTTTTGAAAATGGTAAACCTAGAGGTTTTTCTATTGATTATATGAATCTTCTAGCAAAAAAACTTGATGTTGAAGTTGAATATATAACAGGTCCTTCTTGGGATGAATTTATGCAAATGTTAAAAAAAGATGAACTAGATGCAATAATAAATATCTCAAAAAATAAAAAACGTTCTCAGTATATAGCTTTTACTTCTGTTTTCCATACTGCTGCAAATGCAATTTATGTTAAAGAAGGAAATGAATACATTGATAGTCTAGAAAAACTAAAAGGTAAAACAATAATTATGCCTAAAGGTTTTTTTGCTCAAAAAGCAATAGAAAAATATTATCCACAAATCAAACAAATTTTAGTAAAAGACTCCCTAGAAGCATTAGAACTTTTATCTTTAG
Source organism: Arcobacter sp. CECT 8983 (assembly GCF_004118855.1). Classification (NCBI taxonomy): domain Bacteria; kingdom Pseudomonadati; phylum Campylobacterota; class Epsilonproteobacteria; order Campylobacterales; family Arcobacteraceae; genus Arcobacter; species Arcobacter sp. CECT 8983. The sequence continues at coordinate 101,472 of NZ_PDKF01000024.1, forward strand.
GAAAAGCTGATGCAACTATTGGTAAAAAAAATGTACTTGACTATGTGATTACTACAAATAACATATCAGGAGTTACTCCTACAAGTTTTGTTGATGATAATAGAATGGTTAGCTTAATTTCAATTGGTACATCAAAAGATAAAACAATATTAAGAGATATATTAAAAAAAGCACAAAAAAGTGTAAGTGATGAAGAAATTCTAGAATTAAAAAGAAAATGGTTTGGAACAAATAATAAAAAGATAAAAAGAAAAGAGGTTTCTTTTTTATCTAAAGAAGAGTTAGAATATTTAAAAAATAGAAAAGTTATCAGAATGTGTAATACTTCTGACTTAAAGCCTATTTCATTTGAAGAAGATGGAAAAATAAAAGGTATTTCTATTGATATTTTAAAAAAAATTGAAAAACTTTTAAATATAAAGTTTATTCCTATTCCAACTGCTTCATGGGAGCAAACAAAAGAGTTTCTTAAAATCAAACAATGTGATGTTATACCAACAGTTACAAACGATGAAGACATAAAAAACTTTGCTTCTACTACAGATACTTACTTAAATTATAAACTTGCAATTATTACGCAAAAAAATGAATCAGTAGTTTCTAGTTTAGAAGAAGTGCTAGATAAACCAATGGCTGTAAAATATGACTCCTTTTTAATAAGAAAATTAAAAAGTTCAAAACCAAATTTAAATATTGTTATTACAAGAACCCATAGAGAAGCTTTAGAAAAAGTTAGTAAAGGTGATGCATACTTTGCAATACAACCTTTACCAATAGCTTCATACTATATGTCAAAATATGCTCTAAAAAATCTATATATTTCAAGATACACAAATATGACTTACTCTGTAAGTATGGCTGTAAATGAAAAAAACTATATTTTATTAAATATTTTAGATAAAGCTCTTGGAAAAATATCTGAAGATGAACATCGAGAAATCTTCAATAAGTGGACTGCTGTATCTATAAAAAAAGGTTTCGATTATAAAGAGATTTGGCAAATAATTATCATAATAATTTTGATTTTTGCAGTATTTATCTATAGACAAACTATTTTAAATAAACACAATAGAAAACTTCAAGAAGCAAATAATCAAATTGAAGAAAAGACTATAGAATTAGCTAAGCAAAAGCTACTTTTTGAGACACTGTACAATAAATCATCGGATAGTGTTTTAATTATAAAAGATAAAGTTATAGTAGATTGTAATGAATCAACAAAGAATGTTTTAGGCTTAAACAAACAAGAGTTAATAAATAAAGCTTTACATAATATTGCACCAGAATATCAACCTGATAATACTTCATCAGAAAGACTTTTTGATAATAAGTTAGAAAAAGTTTTAATCTTTGGGGTTAGTAGTTTTGAAGCAGTACTTTATAACCATTATAAAAAGCAACTATGGGTTGAAATAGTTTTAACATCTATCGAAATTGAAAATAGAAGGGTTATTCATACTGTTATTAGAGATATTTCAAATAGAAAGATTCTTGAAAAAAGGCTTGAAGAGTTAAATGCTAATTTAGAAGAAAGAATTAAAAAAGAGATTAGAAAAAATGAAAATAGTACAAAACAATTAATTCAACAAAGTAGATTAGCTCAAATGGGAGAAATGATTTCAATGATTGCACACCAATGGAGGCAACCTCTTGCAGCAATTTCTGCTACTACTAATAACCTACTTATAAAACTAATGTTTGAAGAGAAAGTAAATAAAGAAGACTTTAAAGAAGAACTAGTTTTAATAACAGAGTATTCAAAACATCTTTCTTCTACTATTGATGATTTTAGAAACTTTTTCAAAACAGACAAAGGAAAAGAGGAGTTTGATTTAGAAGATATTATCAAAAGATCAATAAGTATTACTAAAACATCAATTGAATCAAAAAATATAAAATTAGAAATAAATCTAGAAAAAGATTTAAAACTATTCTCTTATGCAACAGAGATACAACAAGTTATTTTAAACATCATTAAAAATGCAGAAGATATTCTTACAGAAAAAGATATTCCAAATAAAAAGATTTGTATTACCACATATAAAAGAAGTGAACAAAGTGTTATTATCAAAATTCAAGATAATGGTGGAGGAATAGATGAATCTTTAATAGAAAAAATCTTCGATCCATATTTTTCTACTAAAAGTGATAAAGATGGTACAGGACTAGGTTTATATATGAGTAGAATCATTATAAATGACCATTGCAAAGGTAATTTAAAAGTTATAAATGAAAATGATGGCGCAACATTCTTAATTGATTTACCTATCTAAAAAACAAAGGAAAAAAATGCAAAGTTTAAAAGAATTAGTAGAATTTAGTAAAGAATTAAAGGTACTTTTCATTGAAGATAACCTTGATGTTAGAGAACAATTATATAAACTTTTAAAAAATTTCTTTTCTAATATAGATGTATGTTTTAATGGTAAAGAGGCATTACAACAATATAAAAATCACCAAATAAATAGTAGTGATTTTTATGATTTGGTAATTACAGATATTAGTATGCCAAAACTTGATGGTATTGAACTTTGTAAAGAGATTTTATTGATAAATAAAGAGCAAAAGATTTTAGTTATTTCTGCACATACAGAAAAAGAAAAATTAGCTCAACTAAATGAGATAGGAGTAACATATATACTTCAAAAGCCTGTAGAACATGATAATCTAATAAGTACTTTAACAAACTTAATTAATAGTATTAAACAAAGTAAAGAAGAGAATTAAATCTGAAGACTATTCAGATATACTTCTTAAAAATATATATGAGGTTCAAATGCTAGGACAATGTACACCCTATGGGTTTATAATCAAGTTAGTTATCATATTTTCATTAGCTGCACTTGCAGTAACTATTACACAATTATTTACTAGTAACTCTATAATAAGTCTTATAGTATTTGTAGTCACTTATGGTGGTGCTGCGTATTTCTATCCTAAAGCTAAAGATTGCCAAATATAACAGATTGTTGAACTGTTTAAACTTAAATAACATTATTTGTTGTGTAGTTTTTTAGACAATTAATACACACTTTATTTATAAATTAGTTAGTTATTTTCAGGGTATTTTATGTATAATCTATATCCAATAAATAGTTATATGATAGATAACACAAAAGAGAAAAAATGGAAAATAAAATTCAATATATAAGTAATAAACCAATAGGAGAAGATTCTTTTATTGGTAAATCTCATGACAATATAGCTAATAGTATAGCAGAGCATATTATGGATGAATCTCATCCTATGAAAGTTATAGGTTTAGAAGGTGAATGGGGATCGGGTAAATCAAATATTATTGAAATAATAAAAAATAAACTTAATTCTACCCACTATGTTTATATTTACGACTCTTGGGGTCATCAAGAAGATTCTCAAAGAAGAGCATTCCTAGAAGAAATGACTGAAGAACTAGAAGAGAATAATTTATTAACAAAAAAAACACAATATAAAAATATTAATGGAAAAACATTAAATATATCATGGCAAGAAAAAATTAAATTTCTTCTTGCTAGAAAAAAAGAAACAAATAAAAAGACAATACCTAAATTAAGTATTGGGTTAATTCTTATTGGATTAATTGTAGTTCTAACTCCTATTCTTGCATTAATTTCTCAGCTAATTGGAAATAATCCACAAGAAAATATAATAGTAAAAATACTGTTTTCTTCATCTGTAGTGATTTTAGCAATAGTTAGTTTTATTATTTATACTTTTTATAAAAAGTTTATACATAAAAATAAAGAGTGGGCTAATTTATCATCATTTTTCTACCTATACAAAGGCAAAGAGTTAGAAAATACAACTTTTGAAATATTGTCAGATTTAGAGCCATCAGTAAAAGAGTTTAAGAATTGGATTAGATCTATATCAAGTGGATTAAAAGATAAACAGCTTTTAATAGTCTATGATAATATGGATAGACTTCCTCCTAAAAAAGTTGAAGAGATATGGTCATCTATCCATACTTTTTTTGCAGAAGAGCAATATGACAAAATACATATAATTATTCCATTTGATAGAAAACATCTTCAAAAAGCTTTTGAATACGAAGAAAATACAAGCCAAATTGATGAATTTATAAATAAAACCTTTTCATTAATATATAGAGTTACTCCTCCTATCTTAACTGATTGGAAAAACTACTTTCACATAAAATACCATGAAGCTTTTAAAAATAGTGAAGATGAAGAATTACCGTTAGTCGTATCAATATTTGATAGACTCAAGGAAAGATTTACACCAAGAGATATTATCGTATTTCTAAATGAAATTGTTAGTTATAAAAAAATATGGAAAGATGAAATACCTTTAAGGTATATTGCTCTTTTTGTATTGAGTAAAGAATCAATTTTAGAAGATACTCATAAAAATATACTAGATAATAATTATTTGAAAACTACGGATGAACTATTTTCTAAAGATAAAGAATTACAAAATTATATTTCAGCTTTAGTATTTAATGTACCTGTATATCAGGCGTATCAAGTATTATTGATTAGAGATTTAGAATTAACTTTAAGAGATGAAGAAGATGCATTAGATATTAATGAGTTAGCAAATAATATACATTTTATTGAAATATTAGAGGTAGTTATTGAATCAAATAACATAGTATTGGATAAAGCTATCAAAGTATTAGCTAACCTTGATAAAGAAAAACTACAAGGTGAAAATAAAGAAAAAAGACTTGAATATATATGGAATTTACTAGTTACTAAACAATTGAAGAATGATATAACAATGTTGTATTTTAACGAGGACTATCAAAACTTATTACTTAATTCATCAAGTGAAAGCAAAATAAAATTACTTGGATTTTTAACAGAACAATTTAATAATCTTAAAGAAATCAATGGAAAGGACTACTATGAATGCTTTAATGAATTAGACGGCTTTATTAAAAAAGAAGCTATAGAATTTAACTTGCAAGATAACATCAAAGAAATAAAAGTAGAAAATGATGTATTTTTAGATTACTTACAAACTGCTGGTAAAGACTATGAAACATATAAACTTACTACAGCTTATGAAAAGATAGATACATTTGTAGAAAATAAAATACCTGGTGAAATCAAAAATCTACATTTAGTTGATCTATCAAATATTTTATCTGAATGTGATTTTCAAAATACTAAGAAAAAAATTGAAACAATAATTACATCAAATCAATTAACAAAAGATAATTTTTATCAGTTACTGAGTATTTACAAATCAATCTCAGAAGATAAACCGTTAGCTCAAATTGTAACTATGCCTAACTTATATCAATTACTAGAAAAAGTTACAGAAGAAGATTTAGGTTTTTATGATTTAGTTGCGTTAAGAATTAAATATTCAAATCAATATAGACACAATACATGTAGTGCACAACCTCAGCTATGGCAAGACAGATTAATAGATACTTTGGAATTAAATGATGAAAAAACAGTTAAAGAAGTAGCAAAACAAATTGAGTACTATATTAGCTATGGAGATTTATTGCTTCTTTCTATAACATGGCAAAAGCCTTTATTAAAAGAAGTTTGTAAAGATTTAGTTTTTCACAGATATAGCGGTATGAGAAGAATGGATATAAAAGAATCCTTAAAGAATTTTGAAAATATTAAAACTTCATTAGATATTAGCGAAGAAGATTTACTTAATTCTTTTGAACGATGGACAAAATTTGCAAAAGATGAAATTACACAAGAAAATATACAAGAAGTAATAACAGATTATGAATTTTATAACTATTCTGTTTCTATATCTTTAAATTTAACAGAATATATTAATAAAACAATAGAAGCATTTATTAACTCACTAGAACAAGAATCTTTAATAGAAGAATGGAATGATAATAGCTCTTATATATATAATACACTTCACATCTTCATGAAACAAAATAAAATCAAGAAGCTTCCTGATAATGTTTTTAATGCACTTAAAGAAATACTAGTTCAAATATCAAAGTCTGAAACAGTCTTATCCGAAGAAAACTCTATATGGAGCTTTTTTATAGATAATGCAGATAAGAAAAAACTCACTCCAACTATCAAAGATATAAGAGACTATTTTATTAGAGAGAATAATATCGATTGTGCTAAGTTTCAGTTTTTTGAAAAGCTATTTAGAGAAATTGGTGATTTAAATGATAAATCAGGAGATGTTACAAGAACTATTTTTACTAAAATTATTTCCAGTGATGATTGTTTAAATATAATACTAGGGAATGAAAAATTTTATTCTGAAATCATCAATGCTGCAGGAGATGATGCAGAGAATTTTAAAGATATATTTTTAAATAAATTCAAAGTAGATAATGAGAATACAAAGTTAAAAATATTTGCAAAAAAAATAAATGTCAATGTTGAAGAGAAAAAAGAAACTAAATAAAATATACAACAAAAGCTAACCCTGAACAGGATATCCTATTCGGTAAAGTTGAATGTTCAACAACCTCTAAATTTTGGAATAAAATTAGAAAATCTAAGTTATTGGTTTTATAGCCTTTATTTAGAGATATAATTTGTTCCAAAAAGTATTCAAAAAGTAGAATTTATAGATTCTCTCAAACTCTTAGAACTTTTTGAACAAGAAAAATCACTTTTTAAGTCATAAATTTAAAATTCATCTAGTCTTCACTCAAACAATATTACCAACTATGAAATAGTTTCACTCCCTAAATCTCTTCTAACTTCTTATCATATAAAGCCATTAACTCATCTAGTTTTAGTTGATTCTCTTCTAAAGACTCAAACATCTGCTCTACTTCATCTTCTTGTTTTTTGATAACTTGAGATAGCTCTATAATCTTGCTATTATCACCTTGATTTGAAGCTTGGATTAGTTCTGCTTGTTGTTTTTCAATATAGTCCTCTATTTCCATAATAGAAGCTTCAAGTTTTTCTATTTTCTTTTTTAATGGATTCGTTTCTTTACTTCTTTCTTGAATAATCGAAGCTCTTAGTTTTTTGTTCTCTTTTTTATTTACTTTAGGCTGTTTTGGTTTCTCTTTTTGTTCTTCACCTTCTTCATCTTCCCAACCAATTTTCTCTAAGAACTCATCATAAGTTCCATCAAAATAATCAGCTCCATCTTTAGCGAAAACAATAAGTCTATCACATACTTGTCTTAATAACTCTTCTGAGTGAGTTACAATAATACAAGAACCTTGAAAGTTTTTAATAGCTTTTGTAAGTGAGTCAATTGATTGCATATCAAGGTGGTTTGTAGGCTCATCTAGAAATAAAAGGTTTACATCTTTTGCTAAGATTTGTCCTAACATTACCCTACTTTTTTCGCCCCCTGATAAAAGTGAGATTTTCTTTTTAACATCATCTCCACTAAACATCATAGAACCACAGATACCTCTAACTGTAGATTCAGGAAGTTTTGCATTTGAAACATAAATTTCATCCATGATTGTATTGTTTAGATTTAAGTGAGAAATATTTGTTTGACCAAAATGCCCAAAAACAGTTGTCCCATGATAATCTATAGTTCCACTAAGAGGAGTTAGCTCTTTTGCAATATTATTTAGAAGTGTAGATTTACCTTTACCATTTTTACCAATGATTCCTAAAGTTTCACCTTTTTTTAGAGTAAAAGAGATATCTTTAAAAAGTATTTCATTCTCTTGATATCCAAAGCTTAAATCTTTTACATCAAGTAAAACTTTCGCAGGAGTATCTTTATAGTTAAAGTCAAACTCTAAAGTTGCTTCATCTACAATAGAATCCATCTCATCCATTTTTTCTAAAAGTTTTACTTTTGATTGAGCTTGTGCAGCTGTTGAAGCTCTTGCTTTATTCTTAGCAATAAACTCTTCTAACTCTTTTCTTTTTTTATCTTGTGCTTCTTTTTGTTTTTCATAATGTTCATCATTTGCTTCAAGTTGAGCATAGAACTTATGAGTATTTCCTTCAAGCATAAATAAAGATTGTCTTACAATACCCATTGTGTGTGTACAAACAGTATCCATAAAGTCTCTATCGTGTGTGATGATGATAACTTCACCATCAAAACTTTTTAAAAAGTTCTTTAACCATCTTAAAGAAAGAATATCTAAGTAGTTTGTAGGCTCATCTAGAAGTAATAAATTTGGTTCTGTAATTAAAAGTTTTGCTAGGTTTATTCTAATTTGATAACCACCAGAAAAAGATAAAGGATCTTTTTGTAAATCTTCATGAGAAAACCCTAGACCAAAAAGTATCTTCTCTACTTTATAAATAGAATACTTATCATCTTCACTTAAAGCTAATGCAGTTTCATCCACTAATGTTTTTTCACTAAACTCTAAGTGCTGTTTTAAAGCCCCTATCTTATAGTTTTTAGGAATTAAAATCTCCCCATCATCAGCTTGCTCTTCACCTAAAATAAGTTTAAATAGTGTAGATTTACCTGTACCATTTCTTCCTACAAGCCCAACTTTTTGACCTTGTCCTAATATTAAATTTAAATCTGTAAATAGTGTCTTTTCACCAAAATGTTTTGAAAGATTTTTTAGTTGTATCATAATGCTCTTTATATATTTTGTTTTAAAAAGTGATTGTACAGTAAACTCAATTATACATCACTCAAAGAAATGCTACCAACTTTCATCAAAGCTTTTTTTATCATAGATATCTTTTGTAAGTTTAGTTAATCCTGTTTTTTCTAAGACTTTTATTACCTTTATTGGCCAAGTTTTCCTGTAGTTAAAAGAGTTTTTCTTTCCACCGATATGATTTATAAACTCTTCGTTAAGTTTCTTTGTAAAAAGTATCTCTTTTCCATACTTTTTAACTTGTTCATCTAAAAAGGATCTTGCACCACTAAAAGCCTCAAATCTATTGTTATAACTTATCCAAAGAGTTGAAAAATCTTTTATGTTTTGTAAGTTTGCTTTTTTCTTTTCTTCTTTATTATAATCAAAGTAATCAAGATTTGTAGTAGTTCCAGCTAAGCTCTTAGGCCTATAATCTTTTTTAAGACTCTTTGGTCTTTGTTTCCATACTAATTCTTTTTTGTCGTAACTAGCTATCTTTTTTTTATTGTATATTACTTTATATGGGTCTTTTGTATTAGGTAAATATAAAGAAGGTAATGCTTTATCATTTTTATTTGCACCAAGGCTTAAGATATTTCCAGAAATAGAAGCGACATAACCTCTTCCATATCCAGACTCCACACTTGCTATTGCTAAGATAGCTGCAGGAGGCATATTATGCTTTAAAGCTATATCAACTGTTTCTTTTACCAAAGAAGAATAAAACTTCTTTACATGGATATATTTTCTATATGAAAAGTTTTTATCATAAGAGAATAAAAAGTTTGTAAGTAGTAGTAATATTAAAATATGTTTCATGAAATAATATTAGCATAAAAAAAAGCCCACCTTCATTAAGAAGATGGGCTTTATTTCAAATTGTTTAAACAGTTTAAACTATTTTTTCTTTACAGCTTTTTTGTTTGGTAAGTCAGTAATACTTCCGTGGAAGATTTCTGCACACATACCAACTGATTCGTGTAAAGTAGGATGTGCATGAATTGTTAATCCAATATCTTCAGCATCACAATCCATTTCAAGTGCTAATGAAATTTCACCAAGTAATTCACCTGCGTTTTCACCAACTAAAGAACCACCGATTAACTGGTGAGTATCTTTATCAAAGATTAGTTTTGTCATACCAGTTTCAGATACATCTGAAGCTAAGGCACGTCCTGAAGCAGACCAAGGGAATGATGCAACTTCATAGTTGATTCCAGCTTCTTTTGCTTCAATTTCACTCATACCAGCAGTTGCAATTTCTGGGAATGTATATGCAATACCAGGAATTTGTTTAGGTTCAAAGAATACTTTGTGACCTGCAATAACTTCTGCTGCAACATGACCTTCATGTACTGCTTTATGAGCAAGCATTGGTTGACCAATAATATCACCAATAGCAAAGATATGAGGAACTTTTGTTCTCATTTGATTATCTACAGAGATAAACCCTTTATCATCAACTTCAACACCAGTATTTTCTAATCCTATGTTTAATCCATTTGGAGTTCTACCCATAGCAACTAATACTGCATCATAAGTTTGAGGTTCAGCAGGTGCATTGTCACCTTTAAACTCTACATAAATACCCTCTTGCTTAGGAATAATAGCTTGAGTTTGAGTTTTAAACATAAAGTTAAACTTCTTCTCATTTGCTTTTGTATATACCTTAACGATATCTTTATCTGTACCTGTCATAACTTGAGGACCACGTACTACTACATCAATCTCAGACCCTAGTCTTTGATAAACTGTAGCCATTTCAAGACCAATAATTCCACCACCCATTACAAGTAGTCTTTTTGGAACTTCTTTTACTTCAAGTGCATTTGTAGAATCCCAAATTCTTGGATCTTCATGAGGAATGAATCCCATTTTAGAAGACTGAGAACCAGCTGCAATAATACAATTATCAAATGAAACTTTAGTTTGTTCACCCTCTTTATCTGTATGATTTACAATAACAGTATGCTCATCTACAAATTTAGCAACACCTTGAACAACAGTTACTTTTCTCATTTTAGCCATAGCAGATAGACCATCAGTAAGTTTTTTAACAACTCCTGATTTATATGCTGCTACACCTGGTAAATCAATTTCTGGTTTAGGGAATTTGATACCAGCATGCTCAATATGTGCTGCTTCATCAATAACTTTAGCAACATGAAGTAATGCTTTTGAAGGAATACAACCAACATTTAAACAAACTCCACCTAAAGTTGGGTGTCTTTCTACTAAAACAGTATCTAAACCCAAATCAGCACATCTAAATGCAGCAGAATATCCACCAGGTCCTGCTCCAATTACAAGAACTTGACCTTTTACTTCTTTTGCATTTGCACTTACTTCAACATTTGAAGGTGCTGGTTTAGAAGAAGTAGTTTTTTCAGCTGGTGCTGCTGTTTCTTTTACTTCTTCTTTTGATGGTGTTTCTTCTGCTTTATCTTCTGAATCACCCTCTTCTTCAACTTCAACTTTAGCAATTAAATCGCCAGAGTTTACTTTATCACCAACTTTTACAAGAATCTCTTTAATAACACCTGCCTCTGTTGTTGGAACATCCATAGAAGCTTTTTCAGTCTCTAAAGTAATAAGTCCATCTTCTACTTCTACAGTATCACCAACTTCAACCATAACTTCAATTAAATCTACATCTTTATCTGCACCTAAATCAGGAATAAGAATATCAACAATTTTACCCATTTTTACTCCTTATAGACTTAATAGTCTGATGTCACTTAAAAGCTTAGATAATGTAGTAGTGAATCTAGCACCATCTGCTCCATCAATAACTTTGTGGTCATAAGATAATGATAATGGTAACATTAATCTTGGTACAAAGTTTTCTCCATCCCATACTGGTTTCATTTCAGATTTAGATAATCCTAAAATTGCAACTTCAGGAGCATTGATGATTGGAGTAAATTTAGTTCCTCCAATTCCACCTAAAGAAGAGATTGTAAATGATGCACCTTGCATATCAGCTGATTTAAGTTTCCCTTCTCTAGCTCTGCTTGAGATATCTGCCATTTCAAGAGCAATCTCTTTGAAACCTTTTTTATCAACATCTTTGATTACAGGTACTACTAGTCCATTTGGAGTATCTACTGCAATTGCAATATTGAAGTATTTCTTCATAATTAGACTTTGACCATCTGCACTTAATGAAGCATTGAATTTTGGATGAATTTCAAGTGCCTTAGCTACTGCTTTAACTACAAATACTAATGGAGATAATTTAAATCCATCTGCAATTGCATTTTGTGCTTTTCTAAAGCTTTCCATCTCAGTAATATCTGATTCATCAAATTGAGTAACGTGAGGCATTGAAACCCAGTTTCTATGTAATGATGGTCCAGAAATTTTTTGAATTCTGCTAAGCTCAACAGTTTCAATTTCACCAAATTGTGAGAAATCAATCTCTTTAAGTTCTGGGAAGTTAAATCCAAGACCTGTTCCAGTTCCCGCAGCTGCTACTGCTGGTTTAGATAATTGCTCTTTTACATAAGCTTTAATATCGTCTTTAAGGATTCTTCCTTTTCTACCAGTTCCTTTTACAAAACCTAAATCAACACCAAACTCTCTTGCCACTTTTCTAACAGAAGGAGAAGCATAGATTTTCTTAGCTTTTTCAGTTAATACTGAAGTTGCTTCAGGTGCAGATGTTGCTGCCACTTCTTGAACTGTTGCTGTTTTCTTTGGTTCTTCTTTTTTAGTTGGCGCTTCTTCTTTTTTAGCTGGAGTTGGAACTTTTGATTCCATAACAACTTTTTTAACCATTTTTGCAATTAAATCACCAGAATTTACTTTCATTCCAGCTTCTACAGCTAATTCTAAAATTTCTCCTGCGAATGGAGCTGGTACATCCATTGAAGCTTTTTCAGTTTCTAGTGTAATTAAACCATCTTCATGCTCAACAGTATCACCAACATTAACCATAACATCAATTAAATCAACATCTTTATCAGCACCTAAATCTGGTACATGAACTTCTTCAATTACTGAACAAATTGTTTGCTCATTTACAAATTGACAAGATATTTCTGCACCAGCTGCACTAATAGCTTTTAATTCAGCTTCTGCTTCTTCTAATCCCATTGCTTCAGAAGAATTTGTTGAAGAAGTTGCTTCTTCTTTTTTTGGTTCTTCTTTTATAGGTTGAGATTCAGAAGCTTCTTCAGTTTTTTCTTCTGCTTTTTCTTCAGATGCACCCTCTTCTTCAACTTCAACTCTAGCGATTAAATCACCAGAGTTTACTTTATCACCAACTTTTACAAGAATCTCTTTAATAACACCTGCATGAGTTGTAGGAACATCCATTGAAGCTTTTTCAGTCTCTAAAGTAATAAGTCCATCTTCTACTTCTACAGTATCACCAACTTCAACCATAACTTCAATTAAATCAACATCTTTGTCTGCTCCTAAATCAGGAATAAAAATATCTACTAAAGTACTCATCTTTTACTCCTTATGCTTTTATTGGGTTGATTTTGTTTACATCAATATTGTATTTCTTAATAGCTTCATTAACAACTGATTTTTCAATTTTACCTAGTTTAGCTAATTGTGCTAATGTTGTAAATACAATAAAGTTAGTATCAACTTCAAAGAACGTTCTTAAGTTAGCTCTTGAATCTGATCTACCAAATCCATCAGTTCCTAATGCTTTAAATGAACCTTTTACAAATGGAGCAATTTGCTCAGAATAAGATTTCATATAATCAGTTGCAGAAATAATAATATTTTCATCATCACTTCCAAGAACTTGATCAACATATGCAACTTCATCTTCGCTATCTACATTTAATAAGTTTCTTCTTTCAACATCTTGAGCTTCTCTTGTTAACTCATTATAAGAAGTTGCAGAATAGATATCTGTAGCAATTCCATACTCATCAGCTAAAATATCAGCAGCTGCTAATACTTGTTGGAAGATTGAACCAGAACCTAATAATTTAACTTTATAATTATTTTTAGCTTCTACTGTTTTTAGTTTATAGATACCTTTTAAGATACCTTCTTCAACACCTTCTGGCATTGCAGGTTGTTTATAGTTTTCATTTAATGTTGTTAAGTAATAGAATACATCTTCTTGGTTTTCACCATACATTCTTTCTATACCTTTTTGAACAATAACTGCAAGTTCATATCCGAATGTTGGGTCATAAGATACACAATTTGGTACAGTATTAGCAATAATGTGAGAATGTCCATCTTCGTGTTGTAAACCTTCACCATTTAATGTAGTTCTACCTGATGTTCCACCAACTAAGAAACCTCTTGCCATTTGGTCACCAGCTGCCCAAGTAATATCACCTGTTCTTTGGAATCCAAACATTGAATAGAAGATATAAAATGGAATCATAGGACAATCATTAATTGAATATGAAGTTGCCGCAGCAATCCAAGAACCCATAGCTCCAAGTTCATTAATACCTTCTTGAAGTACTTGACCTTTTTTATCTTCTTTATAGTATGCAACTTGGTCTCTATCTTGAGGAATATATCTTTGACCTTCAGAAGAATAAATACCTAATTGTCTAAACATACCTTCCATACCAAAAGTTCTAGCTTCATCTGGAACAATAGGGACAATTCTTTTTCCAATTTTTTTATCTTTAACTAATACATTTAAGATTCTTACAAATGCCATAGTTGTAGAAATTTCTCTATCTCCACTACCATCTAAAACTGCTTTAAATTTATCTAAAGCTGGAAGTTCAAGTTTTTCAGTGAATTTTGGTCTTCTTTGAGGAAGAGGTCCATATAATTCTTCTCTTCTTTCTTTCATATACTTCATTTCAGCAGAATCTTCTGGGAATGTATAGTATGGGTAGTTTTCTAACTCATCATCAGAAACTGGAATTCTAAATCTATCTCTAAATTGCTTTAATGAATCAGTATCAACTTTTTTAACACCATGGGCAATATTTTTACCTTCAGCTGCTTCACCCATTCCATAACCTTTTACAGTTTTTGCTAAGATTACAGTTGGTCTATCTTTAGTTTCCATTGCCGCTTTATATGCTGCATAAACTTTTAATGGATCATGCCCACCTCTGTTTAAAGCAAAAATTTCATCATCTGACATATTTTCAACTAATTTTGCAGTTTCAGGATATTTGTTAAAGAAGTTTTCTCTTGTGTAAGCTCCACCTTTTTGTTTAAAGTTTTGGTACTCACCATCAACAGTCTCTTCCATAAGCTGAAGAAGTTTTCCAGAAGTATCTTTTCTTAGAAGTTCATCCCATAATCTACCCCAGATTACTTTAACTACTCTCCATCCATTTCCTCTAAAGTTTCCTTCAAGTTCTTGAATGATTTTTCCATTTCCTCTTACAGGTCCGTCAAGTCTTTGTAAGTTACAGTTAATAACAAATACTAAGTTATCTAATCCTTCTCTACCCGCAAGTCCTATTGCACCAAGTGATTCTGGTTCGTCACACTCACCATCACCCATGTAACAATATACTTTTTGTTCAGAACAATCTTTGATTCCTCTATCTGTTAAATATTTTAAAAATCTTGCTTGATAAATTGCTTGAATTGGTCCAAGTCCCATTGATACTGTTGGGAACTGCCAATATTCAGGCATAAGTTTTGGGTGAGGATAAGAAGATAATCCATCAGCTAAGGCTTCTTGTCTGAAGTTATCCATTTGAGCTTCAGTAATTCTACCTTCAACAAAACTTCTTGCATAAATACCAGGAGCAATATGTCCTTGATAAAAAATTAAATCTCCACCATCTTTTTCATTTGGTGCTCTAAAGAAATGATTGAATCCTACATCATAAAGTGTTGCAGATGATTGGAAAGATGCAATATGACCACCAAGTTCTAAATTCTTTTTAGAAGCTCTTTGTACCATCATTGCGGCATTCCATCTGATAGCAGATCTGATTTTTTTCTCCATATCTCTATCACCAGGCATTTTTGGTTCATCATTAACATCAATACTATTTAAATATGCTGTAGTTGCTTTAAAAGGTAAGTAAGTTCCCTTTCTTCTAGCTTTATCAATTAGCTTTTCTAAAAGATAGTGAGCTCTTTTAGGTCCTTCCGTTTCTAATACTGCATCTAAGGCCTCTATCCACTCTTGTGTTTCAGCCGGATCAATATCATTTAAGTTTAAATCTGACATTTGCGTTTCCTTGTAAAGATTTAGCTAGATTTACTAGCGTTTTTGAATGAACATATGTTCATTGTGTAAAAATTGTGTAGCTATTCGTACCGTCAAGTCGAATTATGAACATATGATACTTTAATATTTTTAATTTTTACTTAATATAATTTTTAGTACCATTCAATTCAGTTTGATGATAAAAAAATGAAATATAATGGAAAAAAGAGTCAGAATTTTTTCTATTTTTTCATGACTTTTTAAATAAATTTTTTGGTTGACTTTATATATGAAAGATAAGAAAAGTAAATTTAGAGTAATAAAATCTTCTAAAGCAAATGCGAAAAATAACATGGCAAGTGATGATGCTTTACTATCATGTTACAAAGAAAATAATCTACCAATATTGAGAGTTTATTATTGGGATAAATCCTTTACTATTGGTGTTTCTCAAGACTTTGATATGTATAACTTTAAAGATGAATATAACGGAAATTATGCCAAAAGAATTACAGGTGGTGGAGTATTATTTCATGGACATGATATTTCATACTCATTAGTTATACCTGCAAATCTTTTAGAAGGTTTAAATATAAAAGAATCTTATGAATTTATTTGTAGATTTATCATAAATTTTTATAAAAAGTTAAACTTAGACGCAAAATATGCTAAAGATATTGAAGAGATTAATTTATCTAAAAGTGAGTTTTGTCAAGTAGGTTTTGAAGCCTATGATATTATTGTAAATGGAAAAAAAGTTGGTGGCAATGCTCAAAGAAGAACCAAAAAAGCGATATTTCAGCATGGTTCTATTCCATTAAAGAGTTTAAATAATAAGTATGATGAAAAAATAGGTACAACATTAGAAGATTTTAATATAAATTTAGAATTTAATGAAGCATGTGTGTTACTAATCGAAGCATTTAATGAAACATTTAATGTTGAATTAGTAAATAGTGAATTAACAGAAGAAGAGACTAATAAAAAAAGTCAATTACTAAAGGATAAATATGACTATAGCAGAAAATAAACTTACACCAAGAAAAAAAGTTGATTTCAAAAAACCAGAGTGGCTAAGAAAAAAATTAGTACCAACAGCACAAAAAGAGATGGAAGACTTACTTGGGAAGCATGGACTACATACTATTTGCCAAGAAGCTAAATGTCCAAATATTTCAGAGTGTTATGCAAAGAAAAATGCAACTTTCCTTATTTTAGGAAATATCTGTACAAGAAGATGTACTTATTGTAATGTACATACAGGGAAACCAACAGAAGTAGATTTAGCAGAAATTGATGGTGTAACTGAATCAGTTATCAAGTTAGGTCTTAAATTTGTTGTTATTACAAGTCCAGCAAGAGATGACTTAGCAGATGGTGGAGCAGATCAGTTTTATAGAGTTACTCAAAATATTTTAGAAAAATCTCCAGGAACACAAGTTGAAATTTTAATTCCTGATTTTAAAGGAAAAGAAGAGTCAATCCAAAAAGTAGTTGATAGTGGTGCTGTAATTATTGGACACAATGTGGAAACAGTACCTTCTTTATATAATATTAGAAGAAATGCTTCATATGAAAGATCACTAGAAGTTCTTAGAAAAACAAAAGAGTTAGGTAAAGATAAAGTTAAAACAAAATCTGCACTTATGGTTGGGCTTGGTGAAACAGAAGAAGAAATGATTCAAGTATTTAAAGACCTAAGAGAAGTTGGATGTGAGTTCTTAAGTATTGGTCAATATTTAGCACCAAGTGGTGATTATGCAAAAGTAAAAGAGTTTGTTCACCCTGATCAATTTGATAGATATAAAAAACTTGCAAAAGAATTAGGATTCTCTTTCGTACACTCTACACCATATGCTAGAAGTTCTTACTTAGCACATGAATATTTATCAAACAACAAAGGAACACTTTAAAAGTTCCTTCTTAAAGTATAATATCTTTTAGATATTATGCTTGTTTACTATTAAAAATACCTCTTGACCTATCTTATGAAGTGTCTCTAAATCAAGTCTTACTGAAAGTCCAGATATACCTATTGTTGCAATTAGTTTATTTTTCTTATTAAAATAAGGTACGGCAACAGAACGCAATCCAAACTCATGTTCTTCATTTCCTATTGCATAACCTCTTTCTTGAATTAGTTCTAACTCTTTTTGAAGTTTTATTGTAGAGGTAATTGTATTACTCGTATATTTTTTTAGTTTTAAGTTTTTTATTTCAATATCTGAAAAGGCTAAAAGAATTTTCCCAAAACCATTTGTATGAAGAGGTGTTTTAAGCCCTATAGAGTTTCTTGTTTTTAAAACTCTATTTGAGTTATCTACTTGATTTAAGTATAAAACAGCACCCTCTTCTAATACTCCTACATATGCACACTCATTTGAAACTTCATGAATCTCTTCTAATATAACTTTTGTTTTTTCAACTATTCTATCTCTATCTTCGTCTTCTAAGAGATTTTGCATAAAGTCACTTAAGATTATCTCTTTACTATTATCTTTGTATTCTATAAACTCTTCATCTATAAGTGTTGTTATAAGTCTTGACATTGTACTTTTATCAATTAAAAGTTTTTGACATAATGTATTTGCAGTTAAAGGTTTAGTGGCAATCATAATCTCTTTTAAAATTCTAAGTCCTCTAGACAAAGATTTATTTCGATTGTTCTGTACCAACTTTACTCCTAATCATTTCTATTAAGGCTGTTATATTAGCATTTTTGTATTTAAACTTAAGAAAATCTCACCAAATATATGTTTTCGTTACAATTTAATGGACAAATTTCAAAAAAAATATTTTACTATCTATGACAACTTTTTTAGATTTTCTCACTATATGCAACTTTTTATTGAGCATATTCTAAAAAGCCTATTTTATGGGGCTAAAATAGAATATTATTTTTTACTTAATTTTTAAATCTAGTTTTAATATTTTGGTTTCACTTATGAAATGTATGGATTAATTTCAGTGTCAGAAGAATAAATAGTCTGAAAAAATTATTGAAAATTCTTCAATAAAATAAAAAATAAGAGGTACTATCATGACTGCATCAGTTGTAGATTTATCAAAACTAACAGCAAATGATGATTTAACTCCTGTGTTAGGTGGACACTGGCCAGGGATTCAAATATATTATCCGCCAATCAAATTCAATCCACTAGATGGAAGTTATGAAACAATGGAGCAAGCAAAGCTTAGATTACAAAAGCATGCTTATAAAACAAAAGCCCACACTGTTTTATTTGACCTTGAAGATGGTTGTAGACAAAAAGCTATGTCAAGAAAACTTTTAATTGAAGAATTACCAAAATTCCCAGAAAGAGATTTTCAAATAGCCATTAGAATTAATCCATTCAGAACAGATGAGTATGAAGAAGATTTAAAAATGATTAAGCAAGTGCATAAATATATTGATGCAATTGTTTTAGCAAAAGCTGGAGAAGTATATGGAGATGCAGAGATTAGAGACTTATCTTCATGGTTAGTTTCAATTGGAAGTGATTTACAAATTCAACCAATTATTGAGCACCCAAAATCTTTACAAATTGCAGACAAGCTAATGAGTCATTCTACTGTTAAGCATGTAGTATTTGGTATTCATGATTTCTCTAAAGCAATGGCTTATAAAATCACACCTGAGGGTTGGATTGATGAGTTAGAGACTTTCTTTAATATGCTTACTATGGAAGCAAGAGTTAAAGGTAAAGGTGTAATTGGTGGGGTTGAAGTGCTATTAACACCAAACTCTTTACCAGATTCATGTGTAGAGAAAAAAGATATTAGAAGATGGTTAGATTTACATGGGGATGATGCATCAAGACATGTTTATGCTCATGCAAAAAGAGAAACTGCAATGGGATTAACGGGTAAACAAGTTATCACGCCAAATCACATTAATGTTTGTAAAGTTGCATTTACACCATCTCCTAAAGAGATTGAAAAAGATGTATCTATATTAAGTGCTGCAATTGAAGCAGATGCACTTTTATCTGGTGCTATTAGATATAAAGGTGAAATGTTAGACCCACCAATGTTTGGTAAATCTTTACAAAATTTATTAAGAGCATATGCTTTAAATAGTCTTTCAAAACAAGATGAAGCATTTGCAGTAAATGTATTAAATAGAATGCCTTTACATACATTTAAAGAAAACTGGCCTTACGGTCTAATCTAAGAAAGGAAGTCAAAAATGAGTTCAACTATTGAAATCGAAGTACCAGAATTTTTAAATATTGGTGTTGCTTGTACATCTGCACACCTTGGTACAAAGAATGAAAATAATAAAGCAATGATTATCGAAGATGATAAATTAGGGACTGATGAAATAACTTATAAAGATTTATCAGAAAAATCTGATCAAGTTTGTAACTTCCTTACATCAATTGGAATTGGTCCTAGAGATAGAGTTTTAGTTTGTTTAAAAAACTCTTTAGCTTACCCAATTTCATTTTTTGGTGCAATTAAAGCAGGAATTATTGCTGTACCTACATCTACACTATTAAGTGGTTCAGAAGTTAAATACTTAGCAGAAGATTCACAAGCAAGTGCGATTGTTTTATCAGCATCTATGTATGAGAATCTTGTTCCATATTTAGAAAATTGTGATAACTTAAAAACAATTATTGTTGCTGCAACTGATAGTGTTGAAGATTTAAAAAAGCCTAAGGGAATTAATGTTTACTCATTAAATGAAATCTTAAAAAATACAGATAAAACGCCTAATCATTATAATTCAAAAGCTGGTGAGCCTGCATACTTAGTATATACATCTGGAACAACAGGTTTTCCTAAAGGTGTTTTACACTCACATAGATCATTAGTTGGAAGAACTCCTGCTACTGAATATTGGTTTAACTTCAAAGAGAATGATAGAATTATGCACTCTGGTAAGTTTAACTGGACATATGTATTAGGTTCTGCATTAATGGATCCATTATTCAATGGACATACTGTTATTGCATATGAAGGAGCAAATGATGCTTCTACATGGATTAATCTAATCAAAAAACATAAATGTACTATTTTCATTGGGGTTCCAACGATTTATAGACAAATTATTCAAAAGACAGATTTCACAATTGAAGATTGTCCATCATTAAGATATTGTATGTCTGCTGGTGAACACTTATCAACTGAAATGATTGAATTATGGAGAGATAGATTTAAACAAGATATCTTTGAAGCAATTGGTATGAGTGAGTGTTCATATTATATTTCTCACTCTGTAAACAATCCAATTAGACCAGGAAGTGCTGGATTTGTTCAACCAGGTCACACAGTTAAATTACTTGATCCTAATACACTAGAAGAAGTGGGTGTAGAAGAAGAAGGTATGATTTGTATAGGAATTGATGATCCAGGATTATTTTTAGAGTACTGGCAACTTGAAGATGAAACATCAAAGGCTAAGCATGATGGATACTTCTTTACAGGAGATTATGCAAAAAAAGACAAAGATGGTTATATCTGGTTTATAGGTAGAAAAGATGACATCATTAATACTTTTGGATTTAGAGTATCACCACACGAAGTTGAAAGAGTTGTTAAAACTCATCCTTTAGTAGCAGATTGTGTAGCATTTGGATTTGACTTAGCTAAAGATAAAACATTAGTGGCAATTGCTGTAATTGGACATGAAGAATTAACAGAAGAACAACAAGAAGAAGTTCTTAAATTCTCTCAAGATAATCTTGCTAAATACAAAGCACCAAAGAAAATCTTTGCAATGGCTGATTACCCAAGAACTAAAAATGGTAAAGTTCTTAGAAAACAACTTGTAAAAAATATACATGAAGTTGAAAGTGCACATGCGAGAGGAGAAGAAGTAGTAGAATATAAAGCTAGAAGATCTATGTTATTCGTACCGTCATACAATAAACATAATGTAGAAAAAGCTAAATCTGTACTTGCGGACACTGTTATATTCGACCTTGAAGCTATCTTGCATGAGCAAAGAGAAGTTGGTAGAGAAGTTATTAAAGATGTTTATAAAAATCAAGGTTCTAAATTTGGAGAATCAGAGAGAGTTCTAAGAATTAATAACCTAAGAAGTGAAGATTTACAAAAAGATTTAGAATTAGCAAAAGAAATTGAGATTGATGCTTTATTATTCTCAAAAATTGATACAAAAGAAGATGTATTAGAAGCGGCAAAAATTATTGATGAAGTTAATCCAGAATTGACGTTAATGATTATGATTGAAACGCCTCTATCTGTACTAAATATCCAAGAGATTTGTGCAGCAAGTCCAAGGGTTGAAGTTGTAGTTGTTGGTTCAAATAAATTAGCTAACAGACTTCATGTTGATATCAAAAAAGGTTCAAAAGCAATGTTTAATTACCTATCACAAATTGCACTTGCTGCAAAAGCATATGGTAAAACTGTTATTGATGGTCCTCACTTTGATGTTCATGATGAATTTGCTTGTGAAGATTCAACTAAAGATGCATTTAATTTAGGATTTGATGGTAAGTCACTAATCCATCCAGTTCAAATTGAGTATATCAACGATATCTTCACTCCTAAACAAAAAGAAGTTGAAGACTATGAAGCAATGATTAATGAATATGAAGAAGCTAAAAAACAAGGTAAAGAAGTAATTATGCATAACAACAAACTTGTTGATGGTTCTAGAATTAAATGGGCTAGAAAAATGATTACTCTTTATGAGACATATAAATCATTAGGTCAAAACCTATTTGGGAAATAAGGAGAAAGAAGTGTCTAGTAAGATAAATATAGGAAACTTTTTTGAAGATTTTTCAATTGGACAAAAAATAATACACCCTCTTCCTAGAACAATCACTGATGGTGATGTATCTTTATACATCGCTTTCACTGGTTCTAGATTTGCTTTACACTCTTCAGATGTAGTAGCAAAAGAGATTGGATATGAGAAGAGACCTATTGATGATGTATTAATGTTTCACTTAACATTTGGTAAGTCAGTTCAAGATATCTCTTTAAATGCAATTGCAAACTTAGGTTATGCAGAAATTGCATTCCCTAATCCAGTTTATATTGGAGACACAGTTTCTATGACTTCAACTGTAATTGGATTAAAAGAGAACTCAAATGGTAAATCTGGAGTTGTGTATGTTCATTCTATTGGTGTAAACCAAAAAGGTGAAGAAATACTTAACTTCAAAAGATGGGTTATGGTTCATAAAAAAGATAAAAATACAACTACTGGAATTAAAGAGATTCCCCAGTTTAAGGAATCAACTCCTATTTTGGATGAAATTAATATACCTCAAATCAAATGTGTTGACACAGATGCTTCTGGAGGGAAATTCTTCTTTGAAGATTATGAAAAAGGTGAAAGACTAAATCACCCAGAAGGTATTACAGTTGATAATAGTGACCATACTTTAGCAACTAAGTTATACCAAAACAATGCGAAGGTTCACTTTAACGACCATATGATGAAATCTACTCCAATGGGAGAAAGATTAATGTATGGAGGAATTGTTATTTCTATGGCTAGAGCAATTTCATTTAATGGTTTGCAAAATGCACAATGGATGTATGCTATTAACTCTGGAGCTCATGCTAACCCAACATATGCTGGTGATACTATCTATGCATATACGGAAGTGATTGATACTATTAATCATAAAAGAGATGATATTGGTTTACTAAGATTAAGAACAATTGCTGTTAAAAATCAAAAACCAGAAGAGATTGAATCACCAAAAGGTGAAGATGGTAAGTACTTAAAAAATGTAGTACTTGATTTAGATTACACTGTAATCATTCCTAAAAGAAAGACACAAAAGTAATTTTGAGCCAAAGGCAACTCGTTGCCTTCTTTAGGATTTTGCTACTTTTAGCAATTTTTCACAAATTGCGTTAAAAAGTAGACAAATAGTAAAAAAGGTCCCATTTTTATTAAATTTGGGAACTAAAATTTTATAAAAAAGGAAAATAATATGACACACCCTAATGAAGCACTATTTGAATCTGGAAAATCTTTACCGATTATTCCTACTTGTGAGCACTTTGCAGGAAGCGAAAAGCTAATCAAAAAAGGTTTTGATATGCAAAGAAAACTTGGACCTGTTTTTGATATCACTTGTGATTGTGAAGATGGAGCTGAGACTGGTAAAGAAGTTGAACATGCAGAGATGATTGTTAGAGTTGTTAACTCTGAAGACAACCCTTATGCAATGGCTGGAACAAGAATCCATGATTTCTCACATCCAGATTGGAGACAAGATGTTGATATTTTAGTTCCAGGTGCTGGTGAAAAACTAGCATATATTACATTACCAAAATCAACTTCTTATGAAGATGTAAAAACTCAAGTTGAGTATATTCAAGAAGTAGCTAAAAAAGCTGGTATTAGTAGAGAAATTCCTATTCATATCTTAATTGAAACTCATGGTGCATTACAAGATGTAGAAAAAATTGCTACATTACCATGGCTACAAGTATTAGACTTTGGATTAATGGACTTTGTATCAGGATACCAAGGTGCAATTCCTGCAATTAACATGAGAAGCCCAGGTCAATTTGATCATAGATTAATTGCTGCAGCTAAAGCAAAGGTTTGTCAAGCAGCAATTCAAAATCATGTTATTCCTTGTCACAACGTAACATTAGATCTTAAAAACCCATACCAAACTTATAAAGATGCAGAAAGAGCTAGAAATGAGTTTGGATTCATGAGAATGTGGTCAATTTACCCAACACAAGTACAAGCAATTGTTGATGCTATGAAACCAGACTTTACTGAACTAGAAGCTGCACAAAATATTTTATTAGCTGCACAAGATGCTGAGTGGGGACCAATTCAATATGATGGTGAGTTACATGATAGAGCAACATATAGATATTTCTGGGAATTAGTTCAAAGAGCAAAGTTCTCAGGAGCAAAATTATTAGATAAAACAGAAGAAAGATTTTTTTCTTAGTTTGAAATCTTAAGTTTTATTTTTGTAAGAGAGGAGTATGCTTCTTTCTTACAAAAAAGTAAAAAGGGAAAAAATGAAACACACATTAATTATGCTCGGCGTCGACTACAGTGAGAAGAGTTTATATCACGGTAGATTTTTATAGACAATAGAGCTTAACTACATAATAAACTTCAAATAAATTCTCACTCTAATAAATAATCACACTAAAAATTAAAAAAACTTATTGTCAAAATTATTTATAATTAAAGGCAAATATAATGGAAAAATATAGTATCAATATAAAAGATATGAAAGATTATTTAGGGTTTGGTGTTGCTGGCAACTTTGCAGGACACTTAGGTGAAGCTGGAGAAGCAGATGAATTTTCTGTTATTGAAACAAAAGAACAAAATGCACCAAAAGGAATGTTTCCATTTTACATTCCAAATGATGATTCTCATTTAGGGAATTTTCCTTATTCTACAGATAAAATAAACTATAACAATTTAGAGAAATTACAAGTAGAAGCAGAAGTTGCACTACTTTGTGATTTTGTATATGAAGATGGAAAGTTAATTGACTTAGTTCCAAAATATTTTGGAGCATTTAATGACTGTTCTAGTAGGGTTCAAGATGGGAAAAAACTTAGTACAAAAAAGAATTGGGGTAAAAACTCTAAGGGAATTTCACCTGATTTTATTAAAATCGATGATTTTTCAGAAAAAGGTATTTTAGGAAGATATCACATTGCTTCATTTATAAGAAGAGATGGGATTCTTAAAAACTATGGAGCAATAAGTGCTGTTAAATCATACTCATATTTCTTTGACCAATTAAAAACTTGGATGATAGATCAATTTAATAATCAACCAGATATGGGTCCTCTTGAAGGATTACCACAATATTTAGAAAATATTAATGATTATAAAGGATTATTAATTGCTGCAGGAGCAACTGCTTATGCTGACTTTGGAAAACATAACTTTTTAAAGCAAGGTGATGAAATCTTTGTATATGTATATGATGCGCATTTTCATTCTTTTGAAGATATAAGAAAAGATATAGCAGGAGTAGATGTATATCTTTCTAAATGTAGTAAACTATATCAAGTAGTTGAATAAAAAAGATTAGTTTCTCTAAAATTTAGAGAAACTAATTTTCATTGAGCTAATATAAAATCCTTATATTTCTTTGCTGTGTTATAACTTATCTCTGCCATTTTTGCCACACTATAAACAGTAATATTTTTATTCTCTAATCTTAATATATTTACAGCATTTAATACAGCTTTCTTACTTTTATCTTTTTTTGCTTTATTTGCTTTTTGTGTTGCTTTTATTTTCTTTTTTGTTTTTGATTGTATTGACTTTTGAAACTCTTCATTAATTCTATTATATAAACTCATATCATTCTGCGCTAGTATTTTTTGTAATTCGTAAAACTCATTATTAGAAATTGTTATTCTCAATTTTTCTCCTATACTCTATTTTTTGGGATTGAAATTATACATAAAAAAACTTAAAATTAGTTCAAATTGATATAATATTTTGAAATAAAAATATCAAAAAAGTAAAAAAATTGTATTTTTGTATAAAAAATGTCACTATATTGATACTATTTCATGCTATAATTATTTTAAGAAATTAATTAAAGGTAAATATCATGCTAAAGTCACAAAAAGGAAGTTTTGGAAATAAACTCCTAGTAAAGGTTTTAGGTACAACAATAATTGTCTTTATTGTTACGATTTTTTTTATCTCAAAATACTCATATGAAACAGCACAAAATGGTGCAGAGTCCTATTTAAAAGAGATGGCAAGTAATTATGCTTCTCAAGTAAAAGGAGATATTGATCGTTCTTTATCAATAGTAAAAACATTGCGTTCTAAATTTCAAGAAGCTATAAATCACAATAGTAAGCTTGGAGAAGAAGAAACAATTGCAATGCTTAAATCTATACTTAAAGACAATGATGAGTTATTAGGTCTTTGGTGGGGATTAAGAGATCCTGGGCTTTTATTTGATGTAAAATCTCAAAGTGAAGGATTACCAGATAGTTGGTATGCAAAAAATGGAGAATTTTCTCCCTATGTTACAAGAGGTAAAGAGGGAATTATTATTCAAACTGGTGCAGATTATAATGAAGAGAATGGTTGGATAAAAGGTCCTAAAGAAGCTAATAAAGAGTTTATTACTAAACCATACGTATATCCAATTGCTGGTGTTGATACACTTATGACAACAATTGCTATTCCTTTATACAAAGATGGTAAATATGCAGGTGTTATTGGTGCAGAAGTAGCACTTGATACATTTTCTACTCTAGCAAAATCAATTAAAGTATATGATAATGGATATGCTTTTATTGTTGATAGCTATGGGGTTATTTTAGGACACCCTACTCAAGAATTAGTAGCAAAAGAGGTTTTAAAAGTTACAGAGAATGATAATGATTATAAAACTGCTTTAGAAAATATTGCTAAAAATAAAGATTATGATTTTATTAAAAAATCATATACAGATGGAAAGCAATCATTATATTATGCTAAACCATTCACAATAAAAGGTGCAGATGTAAATTGGGCTATTTTTGTTAATGCTCCAATTGAAGAATACCTTTCTTTAGCAAATTTTGTTAGAAACTTTTCAATTATTGCTTCTGTAATAGGTATTTTAATTATAGGATTAATCATTTTCTTAAGTGTTAGACAATTAAAATCGAATCTAAATCTAATAACAAATGGTTTAGAATCATTCTTTAAATATCTAAATAAAGAATCTAGCCAAACAGAACAAATAGAACTGGTATCAAATGATGAATTTGGACAAATGGCAAGTAATATTAATGAAAATATTGTAAAGATTTCAAAAGGTATTGATGAAGATAATAAACTTATTTCAAATGTTAAATCTATTGTAAATAAAGTTGGAGATGGATATTTAGATGATAGAATTAGTGCATCAACATCAAATGATTCACTAAATGAATTAAAAGAGTTACTAAATGATATGCTAAATAATCTTGAAGGGTTAATTGGTAAAGATCTTAATCAAATTAGTGAAGTTCTTGCAAAATATACACAAAGAGACTTTACAGCTAAACTAGAGGAAGAAGGTTCTGGTAAAATTGGTAAAGAACTTATCGAAATGAACAAGATGATTACATCTATGCTTCAAGATAGTCAAAGAGATGGTATTTCTTTACAAGCTAGTTCAAATGAATTAACATCAAATGTACAAACATTAAGTAGTAATGCAACATCACAAGCAGCAAGTTTAGAAGAAACAGCAGCTTCAATTGATGAAATTACAAGTAATATTGAAAGTACAAGTCAAAAAGCTCAAGAGATGTTAAGAATCTCAAATGAAACTAAAACTTCTGCAAATCAAGGTAGAGAATTAGCTTCTAATACTGTGCAATCTATGGATGAAATCAATGAAACTGTACTTACAATCAATGAAGCAATTACAGTTATTGACCAAATTGCATTCCAAACAAATATTCTTTCACTTAATGCAGCAGTTGAAGCAGCAACAGCTGGTGAAGCTGGAAGAGGATTTGCAGTTGTTGCACAAGAGGTTAGAAATCTAGCATCTAGATCTGCTGAAGCAGCTAAAGAGATTAAAGACCTAGTTGAATCAGCTACAACAAGAACAAATAATGGTAAAGAAATCAGTAGTAAAATGATTGAAGGATTTAACCAATTAGAAGAAAAAATTACTAATACAAATGCTTTAATTGATGATGTGTCAAATGCAGCAAATGAACAAACTATTGGTATGGCACAAATTGCTGATGCAATGGGACAGTTAGATAAGTTTACTCAAGAAAATGCCGCTATTGCAGATACAACTAACAGTATTGCTAAAGAAACAAATAGTATTGCTCAAGAAGTAGTAAATAGTGTAAGTAAAAATAACTTTGAAGGTAAAAAGTTTAGTTAGAGCCTCGCTCTAACTAAATTATAAATCTACCATTGCTTTAAAGAAAATACCACTTCTTCCAATATTCTCTACATTTACATGGAACTTCTCATTTATTCTATCATCTTCTATATACTGTTTTTTAATCTCTAAAATTAAAGGTGTAGTTTTACCAGGTATCTTAACTATATCATAAAGTTCACAGAAAAGTGCTGTTTGTGTTGAACTAATCATAGGAGGGAACTCTTCTAAAGTTTTTTCAACTTCAATCTCATACTCACTAATCTCACTTTGGTCTTTATCAAGCATATTAGCACTAAGTTTAACTTTATCAACATTATCTTTATTTACAAAACAAATAGTAGCTTTTTTATGTTTTAAAATATTTGCTAAGCTATCTTTAGGAACACCCTCTTCTTTTTGTCCAATAGCAACTATAAGTGTTGCTGGATTACTTGAAATTGGTATAAAATATGAAAATGGTGCTGCATTTACTACACCATCATCTTCTGTAACTATCCAAGCAATTGGTCTTGGAACAACAGTATCTGACATGATTTTATATCTATTTAAATCGTTCACTTCTTTATAATCAATTATCATTTATATTCCTCTATTTTTAATAATTTTTATAATATAAAAATCTGTTTATAAAGAGCTTAAAATCAATATTTTATCTTATGTTAAATTCAATACAATTTGATATAATCCAGTTAAAAAAGGTTAAAAAAAAATGAATAATGTAATAGATATTTTTAAAGAGATAACAGCCTTAAATAGATGCAGTGGAAACTACGAAGATTTTATTTCTTATGTAAAAAGCTTTAGCCAAAAGTATAATTATGAATGTTTAGTGGATAATTATAATAATATTTTATGTAAAAAACAAAACTCAAAAGCAACTTTATGTATGCAAAATCATTATGATATAGTTTGTTTAATTGATAATAATATTCCAAAAATTATTGAAGAAGATGGATTTTTTAAAGCGGATAATTCTACCCTTGGAGCAGATAATGGAATTGGTTGTTCATACATGCTAAGTTTAATGTCACAAGGATATGATTGTGAGTTTTTATTTACAAGTGATGAAGAGAT
Organism: Arcobacter sp. CECT 8983; assembly: GCF_004118855.1. Lineage (NCBI taxonomy): Bacteria > Pseudomonadati > Campylobacterota > Epsilonproteobacteria > Campylobacterales > Arcobacteraceae > Arcobacter > Arcobacter sp. CECT 8983. The sequence goes on from NZ_PDKF01000024.1 coordinate 131,020, forward strand.
TGGGCTTATTGGAGCTAACAATTTAGAGCATAAATTAAACGCAAAATATATGTTAAATATCGATAGTGAAGAAGAAGGTGAAATCTGTATTGGATGTGCAGGTGGAGTTGATATTTTTGGAAAAAACTATAATAAAGAGATTATAAAAAACAGTGATAATTATCAGTTATATGAAGTAAAAATATCAAATCTTCCAGGTGGTCACAGTGGAGTAAATATTCATGAAAATAGACCAAACGCAATTAAGCTATTTGGTAAACTTGTAAAGGAAAATAGTGGTTTATTATTAGACATAAATGCAGGGGAAAGAATAAATTCAATTCCTGTAAATGTAAAAGCAATAGTAGCCTTTAAATCTTATCCAACAAATTATAATAAAGATTTTATTTGTATAGAAGAAATAGATACTAAAAGTGAACATTTTAATATTTGGAGTAGTGATATACTTACTTTCATTTATACATTTGCAAATGGAGTAAGAGCTTATGATGAAAAATTAAATGTAGTTTTGGACTCTATAAATCTAGCAAAAATTACTACAAATATTGATTCTATTGATATTGAATTAAGTGCAAGGTCAATGGATAACGAAAACTTAGAAACTATCAAAAAAGAGACAAGTGCTTTACTTGAAAAATTTGGTTTTGAAGTTACAACTGCTGGAAAGTATCCAGCTTGGAAACCTGATGTAAATGAGTTTACAAATGAGGTTTTAAATATTTATAAAACTTATGATTCTTCTGCTTCACTTGAAGCAATTCATGCAGGTTTAGAATGTGCTATTTTTAAAGAAAAATTTCCTCATATGAAACTAGCTTCTATAGGTCCAAATATTTTTAATCCTCATTCAAATAAAGAATCTGTAGAAATTAATTCTATACAAAAACTAGGGAAAATTGTCAAAGAAATAGCTGATAAATTTTAATATTATATATTATAAAAGAGCACAAAAGTGCTCTTTGCTTTTACTTTTATTTTTATTATTTAAGCTATAATTACACCAACAAAAAGGTGTCAAATGAACAATAAAAATGAATTACTTATTTTAAATATTATTAAATATGGACCCATTGCTTTTATTCTTTCTTTATCTCTTATTATTTCATTAACTTTATATATAAATTATAATAGTACTTTTATTGAAAAAAAAGAATTGATGGAAAAAGATTATATACAAAGAAATAAAATAGATATAAAAAATCAACTTGAAACTATATATAAATTTATCATTGAAGAACAAAAAAGAACAGAAATTAAATTAAAAAGAAATCTTAGACAAAGAGTAAATGAAGCATATAGTATTGCAATGAATATTTATAATGAAAATAAACATAGAAAAAAAGAAGTTGTTCAAAAAATGATAAAAGATGCTCTCAGAAATATTAGGTTCAATGATGGAAGAGGATATTTCTTTATTTATTCATTTGATTATGAATGTATCTTATTACCCGTTGCAAAACAGTTTGAAGGAAAAAATTTTTATAATTTTAAAGATGGTGATGGTAAATATTTAACAAGAAATATTATTAAAAGTCTTGAAGATAAAAATGAAAGTTTTTTAAAATGGTCTTATCATAAACCTGATGATATGAAAAACCAATATGAAAAAATAGGTTTTAATAAAAGATTTAAACCTTACAATTGGTATATAGGAACAGGCGAATATATAGAAGACTTTGAAAAAGATATTCAAAAGCAAGTTTTACAATATATTGAAAATCAGCAACTTAGTGATAAAAACTATATATTTATTGTAGATTATGATTCTAATTATTTAACACATAAAGATAAAAACTTAATTGGAAAAAATGTAGTTGAACTTTATGATAAAAAAGCATACAAAATCGTGGAAAATATAATAAATACTGCAAGAAAAAAAGGAACTGCATATTTAGATTACACACATATTAGACCTAAAACTAATAAAGAAGCCACTAAAACTAGTTATATTAAAGATGTTCCAAATTGGAAATGGGTTATGGGAATGGGCTTTTATCAAGAAGATGTTAATAAACTAATTGCTATACAAAAGGATATTTTAGATAAAAAATTTGAAGAAGACCTTTATAAACTACTATTTTTATCTTTGTCTTTAACTACAGTTTTGCTTATTCTATCAGTTAGAATATCAAGGTTTTTAGAAGTTAGATTTACTAAATATAGAGAACAAATAAAAGAACATCTAGAAGAAATAACAAATCAACAAAATATTTTAGCTCAGCAATCAAAAATGGCTGCTATTGGGACTATGATAGGTAATATTGCCCATCAATGGAGACAACCTTTATCTTTAATCTCAACGGCAGCTACTGGGATGAAACTAAAAAAAGAGATTGGTGATTTAAGTGATAAAGAGTTTAATGATGATTTAGAATACATAAATGAATCAACTCAGTATCTATCTAAAACTATTGATGATTTTAGAAACTTCTTTTCTACAAATAAAATAAAAAAAGAATTTACTATAGACGAAGCTTTTGAAAATACATTTAATCTTGTAAATGTACAGTTTAAAAATCATCAAATAGAAATTATTAAAGATATTAAAGACACTAAAATTTATGGAATACAAACAGAACTTGTGCAGGTACTAATAAATATCTTAAATAATTCAAGAGATGAACTTATAAAAATAAAAACGGAACAAAGAAAACTCATTTTAGTAAAAACTTTTGAAGAAAAAGAGCAGCTAATAATAGAAATTTTAGATAATGCAGGTGGAATAGATGAAGAAACACTTGAACATGTATTTGAACCATACTTTACTACAAAAGGACCTTCACAAGGAACTGGAATTGGACTTTATATGAGTCAAGAGATTATTGTAAAACATATGCATGGACAAATTCTAATGAAAAATAGTACTTTTAATTATGAAGGAAAAGACTATACAGGTGTGAAAACCACAATAAAATTAAGCATAAATAAATGATTTGTGAATAAGCGTAACTTTTGTTAAAGCAGAAGTTAGTTTCTTCACTTTTTTATTCTTTTTAATAAACACATATTCGATATAATTTACTTTAAATTTAATGAAAAGGTTTTGAGAATATGGGAAAAATCACAGAAAAAGACATAATAGATAGTATAGCAGATGCCTGTCAATATATCTCTTTTTACCATCCAGAAGATTTTGTAAAAGGAATGGTAGAAGCATACGAAAAAGAGGAGTCAGAAGCAGCAAAAAATGCAATAGGACAAATTTTAATAAACTCAAAAATGTGTGC